>NZ_JBPXRO010000003.1:0-333778 GCF_051842875.1 Neobacillus sp. C211 | reverse complement strand
AACTATCATGTGATAGTTTCTTTTTTTCTCAAATGGGAGGCCTTCCACAAAGAAATCTTCTAATATAAGATATAATGTACATTGTAGTTATCCATACAGTTTAACAAGGAGGGGGAAAACAGCCTGAAAACAAGAAAAATATCACTCCAGACCAAAATATTTGGGCTGGTCCTATTACTGGGATTATTGTTGATCCTGCTGCTGACCACATTTTTCAGCTATATGGAAAGTAAACAAATAGAGGAAAATAAGGGAAGGCTGGCACTGGAAATCTCTCGAACGGTTTCATTCATACCGCCCATTATCACCGCCTTTCAAACAAGTGACCCATCGAAAACAATTCAGCCCATCGCCGAAAAGATTCGCACTGAAACTGGTGCTGAATTCGTTGTTATAGGAAACAAAAATGGAATAAGATATTCGCACCCTTTAAAATCTTTGATCGGGAAGAAAATGACAGGTGGAGATAACGAAAGGGCCATTAAAAATCAGGAATATTATGTATCTAAGGCAAAGGGGTCACTTGGACCTTCAATTAGAGGTAAATCTCCTATTTTCAACAAAAAGGGAGAGGTAATTGGAATCGTTTCTGTTGGATTTTTGCTTGAAGATATCCATCAGCAAATCTTGAAAACTGTCACCAAGGTACTTCTTGTATCACTCTTTGCTGTTTTGATTTCACTGATCGGTAGTATCTTGCTAGGACGGAATATCCGTAAAGATACAATGGGGCTTGAACCTTATGAGATTGCCGCACTTTATAAAGAAAAGAACGCAGTACTTCATGGAGTAAAAGAGGGGATTTTAGCCATAGATAATGAGGGCTACATAACGATGATGAATCAACCCGCCAAAAGACTTTTACATATTAAGGGATCTGTCCGCCATCTAAAAGTAGATGGGTTGTTTCCTTCTGACTATTTATATGAGGTATTAAAATCGGGAAATCCACAAGTTGATAAAGAAATGGTCTGGAAAGATAAAACAGTGATCGTCAACTGTACGCCACTCTTTGAAGCGTCTGGGATAAGTGGAGTGGTTGCTTCGTTTCGTGATAAAACAGAAATTGAGCAAATGGTAAACACCCTATCAGAAGTAAATAGATATTCGGAAGATCTGCGTGCGCAAACACATGAATATTCCAATAAATTATATGTGTTATTAGGTCTTCTTCAGCTAGGAGAATATGAACAGGCAATCGATATGATTCAAACGGAAACACAGGTATTGCAATTTCAGAATTCTATTGTTTTTAACCATATTAAAGATACGAAAGTACAGGCCATCCTTTTAGGGAAACTTGGAAAAGCCTCAGAAAAGAAAGTTAAGTTTGAGGTTGTATCGGACAGCTATTTAGAGGCATTGCCATCCCATTTTAAGCTATCCAATCTAATAGTCATTCTTGGAAACTTAATAGACAATGCCTTCGAAGCTGTCTTTGGTTTCGATTCTCCGACAGTTAAATTTTTCGTTACTGATATAGGTAGCGATATCATTTTTGAGATTGCTGATAATGGGAAGGGACTTACTGAAAAAGAAATTCCGCTTCTATTTGACAGGGGCTATACTTCTAAAAAAGGAGCTGAGCCTAGGGGATTTGGCCTATCGAATGCTGAGGAGGCAGTGTTAGATATGAATGGGATGATTGAGGTGCAAAGTACCCCGGAAAGTGGGACTGTCTTTACAGTTTACCTTCCAAAGGAATACGAGAGGAGACAAACACTTGACTAGGATAAAAGTAGCCATAGCTGAAGATGATTTTCGAGTTGCCGATATCCATGAGAAATTTTTAACAAAGTTTAATGAAATTGATGTTGTTGGTAAATCATTGAATGGTGATCAGACCCTTCAAATTCTGATGGAGAAAACCCCTGATTTATTGATTCTCGATGTGTATATGCCTGATATGCTCGGATCCGATCTACTCCCAATTATCCGAGAGCGTTTTCCAAGGGTTTGTATAATTATGATCACAGCAGCGACCGATAAAGTTTTCCTAGAAAAAGCATTAAGCTACGGAGTAGAAAATTATTTGATTAAACCTGTAAATAAGGAAAGATTTGACGAAGTCATTTTAGAATATATAAAAAAACACTCGCTCCTAACTTCCAGACAAGATGTAGACCAGAATTATGTTGACCTCCTGTTTGGTAATAAAAAGATTGAAAAGGTGGGAAGGGGCACAGGATTACCTAAAGGAATTGATGAAATCACACTTGGAAAGGTGAAAAACGCACTTCAGATTAATAACCAAGGCCTTTCCGCTGAAGAAGTGGGAAAGGAAATTGGGGCATCCCGAATTACTGCACGCCGATATTTAGAATATCTATCCTCCATTAAGGAAGCAAAAGCGGAGGTGGTTTATGGTATTGTCGGGAGGCCGGAAAGAAAATATTATCCTGTTTAGTAAGGGTGCCTAAAGGCATCCTTTTTTAATGTGTAAACCATTTAAGGAAACTCCAGTAGTCAGAAAGGATTCTACCGTGAACAATATGAACAAAATATAGATTAATATACGATAATAACTTTATTTTGGAAACGTTTTCACCTTAGAATATTTAGATTATTATTAATTTACTAACAAAAGGGGTGGAATAGATGCTGGCAACTTTAGGATTTTTAATGATTATTATTTTTATGGTATTAATTATGACAAAACGCTTATCCGCAATGATTGCTCTAATGGTGATACCTGCTGTATTTGCATTGATAGGCGGATTCGGAAAAGA
This sequence comes from Neobacillus sp. C211, assembly GCF_051842875.1. Lineage (NCBI taxonomy): Bacteria > Bacillati > Bacillota > Bacilli > Caryophanales > Bacillaceae > Neobacillus > Neobacillus sp. C211. The sequence continues at coordinate 331,049 of NZ_JBPXRO010000003.1, read as the reverse complement.
AATGGGACCAATGGCGCTTGAAGGTATAAAAAGCGTGGCACCAACAGGAATCATGATTCTATTTGCGATTCTCTTCTTTGGAATCATGATAGATGCAGGGGTTTTTGATCCTATCATTTCGACAATCTTGAAATTCGTAAAAGGGGATCCCGTAAAAATAGCGATTGGAACAGCAGTTCTTGCGTTAATAATCTCTCTTGATGGTGACGGAACAACTACATATATGATCACCATTTCTGCCATGCTTCCTTTGTATAAACGTATTGGCATGAAACCATTGGTACTTGCAGGGATCGCTGTATCATCTTCAGGTGTTATGAACCTTCTTCCTTGGGGAGGACCAACAGCTAGAGCAATGACAGCATTGCATCTAGAGATGGGAGATATTTTTACTCCGGTAATTCCTAGTATGGTGGGGGGAGTGTTGTTTGTATTATTTATGGCCTACTGTCTTGGTAGAAAAGAGCGTAAACGGATAGGTGTTATGGAAATTGATTATAGCACATTGTCTTTGATGGCAGCTACATCTGAGGCTGCTTTCCTTAAACGTCCCAAATTAATTCTTGTAAACTATCTGCTAACTATTCTGCTTTTAGTTGCACTAATCCAAGAAATGCTGCCTACAACGGTATTATTTATGATTGGATTTGCAATTGCGATCACCATCAATTATCCAAATCTAAATGAACAAAAAGAACGGATTATGCACTACGCTGATAATGCACTATCAGTTGTGTCAATGGTTTTTGCTGCAGGTATTTTTACAGGTATTCTTTCTGGGACAAAAATGGTTGATGCCATGGCAACTACGATGATCTCTCATATTCCAGATGCCTTGGGCTCCCATTTTGCTATGATTACTGCGATTATTAGTGCACCATTAACATTTTTTATGTCCAACGATGCATTTTATTACGGTGTTTTGCCATTACTTGCCAAAGCAGGAAGTGTCTATGGAATTGATCCGGCTGCAATTGGACGAGCGTCACTCATGGGGATGCCAGTACATTTATTAAGTCCTCTCGTACCTTCGACTTACTTATTAGTCGGTATGGTTGGAGAAGAATTCGGAGACTTGCAGAGAGCATTCTTTAAATGGGCATGTGGATCCACAGCGGCTATGATTTTTGTTGCTATAATTTTGTCCATTTTTCCCTTTTAATTAAAATTTGCTGAATTCTCATGAAAATCATTTAATAATTTGACTGGAGATGAATGATTATGTGGATACTCACTGTCTATTCAGAAGGAAAAATCCCTGCGTTGTTTGAATATAATACAGAAAAAGAAGCTTTAGAAGCTTTTAATAAAGTAAAAGGTTGTAAGATTCTCTCAGAGGTTATTTACTATAACGATACTAAAATATCTTAAACTTTCAAGTATATAGGTACTATTAAACAGACTGTGTAACCTCTTTGCTTTGTTGGAAACTCCAACTAAGCAAGGAGGTTTCTTATGTATCAATATGCTGCAGTCTAGCAGTCCCGCTGCATTAGGTTTTAATTGGAGGGAAATTTTTGAGTGTTTTACTTCTTATCATATTAAATGTCATTTTACCTGTTTTTTGTCTTATTGGAATTGGTGCGTTTTTACATCGAAAAATTACATTTGATATGAATACATTATCAAAATTAAATAACTATTTGCTCATGCCTGCTGTAAGTTTTGTCAACATTTATCAGACTAAAATGGAGGGAGAAACAGTCTTAAATATTCTTACTTTCTTAGTAATCCAAAGTCTTTGTCTTATTTTCTTCAGTACCATCATATCTCGATTAGCCAAATTTGATAATAGACTATCTTCGACCTTCAAAAACAGTGTGATACTAAACAATTCTGGGAATTTTGGGTTACCTGTAAGTCAACTTGTATTTCAGCATAATCCACTTGGTTTATCCATCCAAGTGGTGGTAATGATTTATCAAAATCTTCTTACCAATACATATGGGTTGTTTAATTCAATAAGAGTAAATTACAAAGGTTTACAAGCAATGAAAGTATTTATGAAAAATCCAGTTGTTTATGCCTTTTTGTTAGGTTTGGTTTTTAATTCACTTTCTATCAAAATCCCAAAATACTTGTGGACTCCGATTGAAAATATTTCAAATGCCTTTGTGGCTGTGGCACTGGTTACGCTCGGTGCACAAAGTGCTTTTTTAAAAATAAATCGATTCTCCATCTCACTTATTCTAAGTCTCTTTGGCCGTTTAATACTTTCTCCCTCCATCGCGATGATCATTATATTACTTTTAAAATTGGATGGAACGACGGCACAGGCTTTATTTATTGCAAGCTCGTTCCCAACTTCAAGAAACAGTGCTCTTTTCGCTTTAGAATACGGAAATCACCCAGAATATGCAGCACAAGTGGTCTTATTGTCTACATTACTAAGCATGATTACTGTGACTACGGTTGTATATTTGTCGACAATATTATTTTAATCGTTCGAAGACTAGTGGAACAGAAGCAGGAACCCTTTATGGCGCCTGCTTCTTTTATCTATAGAGATAACATTAATACATCCAAGTTCGAAATGTCGATTGCACCAGAGTCTCGGATAGCTTTTAATTGATTAATATCTAGGATGTCAATTGTACGGGTTGATATTTGGATCCATTGTTGGCTTTTCCATTTATTCAGTATTTTATTAACCGTTATTCTAGAGGTACCTATGTAACGGGCAAATGACGTTTGGTCGATTGAAAAATTACCATTTTCGCTTACTAACTTTAATAGGAAGTGGGCCATTTGCTGCTCAACAGGAGAATTAAGAAAGGAAATAATTTCTGCAAGAATCCTAAATTTATAGATTAGTGAGTTGGTGAAAATACACGCTGCCTCAGGATGTTCCTCGCAAATCATGAATAAAGTCTCATCAGAAAAAAAATAGATCTCAGATGAACTACTCGAGGTGGCTGAGGTTAAATAGGGTTCATTTTTCACACCGTGCTCCCCAAATAGCATTCCTTCTGGTACATAATTCACCGTCCGTTCCACACCTTCTTGTGAGAGAAGGGTTATCTTTATCCCACCCTTAGATAAGTAGAAAAAACCCTTGCCTTCACTTCCCTGATGGTAAACAACTGAATTTTCCTCAATCTCTAGTTTTTTTCCATATTTTAAAAAGGGGCTCCACGAATATCGAAGATTTTTCATATTATCACCTTACCAAGAAGCTTTTTTAATTCATCAGGTTTCTTTATTAAAAACTTCTTACCACGACTCTCAATAATTTCTTCAGCTTTCCATTGTTTTATAATCTTATATAAGGTGATTCTCGTTAAGCCTGTGCATTTTGTAAGGTCTTGTTGTGTGAGAGGAACTTCGTAATTCTTAAATTCGTAACAAATATTTAGTAGTATCACCGACAGTTGCTGTTCTGGTGTGAGAGAGTCCAAATAAATTTTATCAGCTAATATGTGCATTTTATGAATAACGGTTTTGATAAAAATGTTAAGGATAGAAGGTTGAGCTTTAATTAATTTTTGAAAATGTTCACATGAGAAAAAATAGAGAATAGAGTCATTTACTGCCGTTGCGGTAGTAAAATGTGGCTGTCGGTCCATCGCTTGAACTCCTAATAGCTGCCCTGGAATAGTGATGTTTAACAAACGCTCTTTTCCAATCGAAGTGGTAGTCGTTACTTTAATTAATCCCTTTTGGATATAATAAAATCCATCCCCGAGCGTCCCTTGCTGGTAAATAGCTGATTTCTCTTTGAAGAATTGTCTAGTACCAAACTGCAAGCATGATTCCCAATTAATATCACTGTCAAACAAGATTGCCAACTAATCAACTCCTAAGTGAAATGTATGTAAAAAGACAATAAAACTGTAAATCTAGGAAATATGTAATTAATCAAATGCTATAAAATAGTGACACTAAATTGTTAACGCTTACATATGGATGCAAGGAAAAAGTGTATATGCGTTAACCACTTAACAACAGTGTAAAAGATTAAAGATAGAAAATCAATATTGGGTGGATGAAGTCTAGCATATATAAAAAGAAGCAGCTCATATCATTTGTATTTAGAATGATGTGTGTTGCTTTATTTGTTTCAATAAAATGAAAATTTTATTTTTTTAGAAAAAATGTTAATCAGACTACAATGACTCAACAAAATCAATTTTATAATGAAAATATGAAATAAAAGGAGGATGTTTTATGGGAATTCGTACAGGAGCACAGTATATCGAGGCGTTAAAATCCCGAAATCCAGAAGTTTGGTTATCAGGAAAAAAAGTGAAAAATATCTTTGAAGAGCCTGTTTTTCATCAGCCAATTCTTCAAATTGCAAAACTATATGATATGCAGCATGACTCCAAGTATCAAGAGGACATAACTCATTTTTGTGAAGAAACGGGCGAAAGAATCTCGAATGCATTCTTGGTCCCAAAAAGCTATCAAGATTTAGCAGCACGGAGAAGAACGTTTGAAGAGTTTTCCAAAGCGACGTTTGGTTTAATGGGAAGGACTCCTGATTTCTTAAATGTGGTCGTTACATCCATGGCGAGTAATTCAGAGTTCTTGGACAAATACAATCCAGAATGGGGAAAAAACATTCGATCGTATTATAAGCATATCCGCGATAATGATTTATTTTTAACTCATGCAATTATTAATCCGCAAAATGACCGCAGTAAATCGTCACACGAACAACAGGATATGTTCACCCATTTAGGTGCTGTTAAAGAAACACCTGATGGCTTAATTGTAAGAGGAGCGAAAATGTTAGCTACCCTTGCACCGATTACTGACGAAGTAATTGTTTATTCTTTTCCTGGATTTAAGCCTGGTGATGAGCGCTATGCACTTGCGTTCGCACTGCCACTTGATACTCCAGGTCTTCGCATTATCTGCCGTGAAGCAATGCAGGATGGGACGCGTTCTGTTTATGACCACCCATTAGCATCAAGATTCGAAGAAATGGATGCGGTCTTAGTCTTTAATGATGTTTTAGTACCTTGGGATCGTGTATTCCTGTATAACAATGTTGAAGCAGCAAATTTACTTTATCCGAAAACAGGAATCGCTCAGCAGCCAGCCCATCAGTCTGGTGTAAGAGGGTTAATCAAACTACAATTTGCAACCGAAGTGGCTTGTAAAATCGCCGACTCCATCGGTGTTGATGCCTACCTAAATGTACAAAATGATTTAGGAGAATTAGTCCAATCGGTTGAATCAATTAGGGCATTACTAAGAATTTCAGAGTATGAACATGAAGTAACTGCTACTGGGGAAGCGATGCCAGCCTATGCACCACTAGAAACAATTCGAGGATTGCTTCCAAAAATGTACCCACGTGCAATTGAAGTGATCCAAATCATTGGTGCAGGTGGCCTACTAATGTCTCCAACAGATGCCGATTTCGAGAATCCGGAATTAAGAGAGGATCTAGAGAAGTATTATCTTGGAAGAGAGGGAGTTTCAGCAGAAGAACGCGTTCATCTCTTTAAGCTAGCATGGGATTTATGTGGCGAGGCATTTGGACAAAGAGTTCTTCAATACGAACGCTATTATACTGGCGATCCAATTCGTAAAAGAGCGATTTTCTATAACAACCACAAAAAGCAGAATTCCTTTGAGCTGGCTGATGAAGCAATGAAAATATTTAATCGAAAAAATGAGGTTACAAGCTTATAAAAGCAAATCAAAAGGAAGAGGAGGTGTGAACGATGCAAACGCTAAAAGATGGAGTTTTGACATTATCTGGTTCGGTGATTGCCATTGGTGCTTTTGATGGAGTCCATAAAGGACATCAAGCCGTGATTAAGCAAGCTGTGGAAAAGAGTCGGGTTTATCAAGTTCCTAGCGTTGTATATACTTTCGACCCGCCTCCTCGAAATTTTTTTAAGGGAGTTCAAATTTTGTCACCAATTCAGGAAAAGGTCAGCAGGATAGCGAAGTTAGGTGTGGATTATATCATCGTTGCCAGCTTTGATGAATGGTATGCCACCCGTCCCCCTGAAGATTTTATTTGTGAATTATCTAAGCTTAACCCGGTAGAGATCTCAGTTGGTTCTGATTTTCATTTTGGAAAAAACAGAGCTGGGGATGTAAATCTTTTAGAAAAGTATTTTCATATTAATATCACTCCCCCAGTTTATTGTAAGGGCGGAAAACTTATTTCATCGACAAGAATCCGTCAGTTAATTGCAGAGGGAGATTTCCAGCAGTCCTATTCATTACTTGGAATGTAAACTGGAATAAAGTAAATGAGTTTATGTGATAACTACTCAGCATTAGAAGGGGGTTCACTCTATGAAGTTATTAGGAATTTCAGGCACAATTATTGGAGCAAAGACAAGTATTGTTGTTCAAAAGGTATTAGAGGAAGTCAAGAAACATAATCCAAACGTTAAAGTAGAATTGTTGGATTTAAGAGATTATGATGTGCAGTTCTGTGATGGACGAAATCCTTCAGCCTATACAGGTGACACGAAAAAAGTTCTCGATATTGTTAATTCTGCTGACTTCTATATTATCGGAACTCCGATTTTCCAGGGATCATTAGCAGGTCCACTCAAAAATTTATTTGATTTAATTAATCCACAGGATATTCGCAACAAAGTAATTGGTTTTGTTGCAACAGGTGGAACGTACCAGCATTTCCTTGTGATTGAAAATCATTTGAAGCCAATCGCAGGATTTTTCCGGGCTTTTGTGGCACCAGGTTATGTCTATGTCAATAATGATCATTTTAATAAAGAAAATGAAATTATCGATTCTGAGGTTCTTACTAGAATTACTGCGTTAGCCAAAGAAGTCGTCTTCATGCAGGAGGCATTAAAATCAACAGAGGAAAAATTTGCAACAATAAATGGATAAGCTTTTGTATTTAAAGTTGAGAGGAGAAGATTTTATGACAAACCCATTAAAACCAATTAATCTTTGGGGATTTATTGAAGAAAATAAGGATTTACTTAAGCCGCCAGTAAATAATAAAGTAGTTTGGAAGAATTCTGAACTAATGTTCATGGTCCTCGGAGGTCCAAACAAACGACGTGATTTTCATGTGGACCCATCTGAAGAGATATTTTATCAATTAAAAGGTGATTGCTACGTTGAAATTATTAATGGGGAAGGTAAAAGAGAAGTAATTACGGTGAGAGAAGGAGAAGTATTTCATCTCCCTCCAAATGTTCCCCACTCCCCACATCGGGTCGCTGATACAATTGGAATCGTTATTGAACGTGACAGAGCTGAAGGGGAATTAGAGGATTTTGTTTGGTTCTGTGATGAATGTGATCATGAAATGCACCGAGTTTCCGTCCAATTAACGAATATCGAAGTGCAGGTAAAAGAAGCAATTCATGGATTTAACAGTAATTTAGAATTGCGATCTTGTAAGAACTGTGGACACATCATGGCCGTAGAAGCGAGTGAATGGAAATGCGAGTAGATTTTCATACACATATCATTCCTGAAAATTTTCCAGACTTTACGAAAAAGTACCAAAACGATAAGTGGCCAGTACTCCAGCCTACTTGCTCTTGCGGTGCTAATATAATGGTGGCTGGGAAGGTTTTTCGAGAAGTGACCGACCAAGTTTGGAGTCCAGAAAAAAGGATTCACGATATGGATGTAGAAAATGTAGATATACAAGTTTTATCGCCAATTCCTGTAACGTTTTCCTATTGGGCGCCTACAGAAGAAGCGGTAGTTATGGCTAGATTTCAAAATGATTTCATCGCTGAAACAGTAGCCCAGCATCCCACCAAGTTTATTGGTTTAGGGACGGTTCCGCTGCAAAATGTCGAAGAAGCGATTCGTGAACTAGACCGCTGTATACATCAACTTGGCTTAAAAGGGATTGAGATTGGCACAAACATTAATGGCAAAAATTTAGACGATGAATCATTAATTGATTTCTTTGCGATGTGTGAGAAATGGAATGTTCCAATATTTGTTCATCCATGGGAAACACTGGGAGGAGATCGTTTTTCCTCCCATAACTTAATGTATACGGTTGGAATGCCAAGTGAAACAGCATTGGCTGCAGCAAGTCTGATTCTAGGAGGTGTCATTGAGAAATTTCCAAAACTTAAAATTTGTTTTTCTCATGGAGGCGGGTCACTTCCTTACATTCTCCCTAGACTTGATCATGGTTGGAATGTTTGGCCGCATTTGCAGCTCACGGCGCATCCTCCAAGTTTTTATGCCAAGAAATTTTTCTATGATTCAATCGTAAATAACCCTGTAAATATTAAATTCTTAGTCGAAAAATTTGGTGCTGAACAAGTCATCATGGGATCGGATTACCCATTCTTACTACGGGAAACTCCACCAGGGAAGATTATTGATGACACCTTAACACTAAGCGAAGAACAGAAAAGAGCAATGTTAGGTGAAAATGCACTAAGATTTTTAAATATACCGGTTAATTTATTAATTTAATAGGAAATGAGATGAGAAGATGATAGACAAGGTGATCACCCCAGAGGAGAGATTAGAGGAACTTGGATTAAAGCTTCCAGCACTCCGGCCCGCATCTGGTAATTATGTAAGTTGTGTTCGGACAGGGAATCTTATTTTCACATCAGGACAAGGTACAGATGAATACCGTGGAAAACTTGGTGAAGATGTATCGATAGAAGTAGGCTATCAAGCAGCAAGACAATGTATGCTTAATCTATTAGCAGTAGTCAAAAATGAACTGGGTGACCTTAGCAAAGTGAAAAGGATTGTTAAAATCCTTGGTATGGTCAACAGCACGCACGATTTTAAAGACCATCCTAAAGTAATGAATGGATCCTCCGATTTGTTGGTAGAAGTGTTTGGTGAAAAGGGAAGGCATGCGAGATCAGCAGTAGGGATGTCCCAGCTGCCACACAATAACGCTGTTGAAGTTGAGATGATTGTAGAAGTTGAGAATGGTGATCTCGATGAGTAAAGTCCTAGAAAAACAACTTCAAATTAACGATGCCAAGCTTTTTATTAATGGAGAATATGTAAGCGCTATTTCAGGAGAAACCTTTGACACGACTAATCCAGCCACGAATCAAAAATTAGCTGCTGTCGCTAGTGCAAGTGAGCAAGATGTAGAAAGAGCGATTCAGGTCGCAAAGCGTACCTATGATAGTGGTATTTGGAGTAAAATGCCAGTCGAAGAAAGAGCAAAGATCTTGTGCAGAATGGCAGATCTTGTCATGGAACGTGTCGAAGAGTTAGCGCTAATTGAAACATTAGATGTGGGTAAGCCCATTAGAGAAAGCAGAGATTTTGATATCCCGCGTGCCGCATCAAACTTAAGATTCTTTGCAGAAATGGCAAAATACATTAATCACGAGCATTACGAACAATCCAAGCATATGAGCTATACCAAATATTCACCAGCAGGTGTCACAAGCTTGATCATTCCTTGGAATTTACCATTCATGCAAATGACTTGGAAAGTTTCAGCTGCGTTAGCTGCTGGTAATACGGTGATCGTTAAGCCTGCTTCCTATACACCACTCAGTGCGGTCATGTTAGGTGAAATTGCCAACGAAGCAGGATTACCGCCAGGCGTGTTGAATATACTAACAGGTCCAGGTGGAACAGTAGGAACGGCAATGACCACTCATCCATACGTTCGCAGGATTTCTTTTGTAGGGGAGAGTTCCACTGGTAAAACAGTTATGAGAAATGCAGCATCCCAGTTAATTCCGGTATCATTAGAATTAGGTGGTAAATCCGCCAATATCGTATTTGAGGATGCCGACTTAGATGAAGCAGTCGCAGGCTCAATCGAAGCAATTTTTAGAAATCAAGGGGAAATCTGCTTAGCCGGTTCTCGACTATTGGTGCAAGAATCGGTTTATGATAAATTCCTAGAAAAATTTGTTACTGCTGCTAAGAACATCAAAGTGGGCGATCCATTGGATGAAACTACGGATATGGGTGCACTTATATCAAAAGGTCACTTAGAAACGGTTGACAACTATGTGCAAATTGGAATTTCTGAAGGTGCGAAACTTGCTGCAGGCGGTAAGCGTGTGGCAGGATTGTCACAAGGAAACTTTTACGAGCCAACCGTGCTCTATGATGTAAATAACAAAATGAGAGTTGCACAGGAAGAAATCTTTGGCCCGGTATTAGTCGTCATTCCATTTAAAACGGAAGAGGAAGCGATTCAAATTGCCAACGATTCGATTTATGGTTTGGCAGGAGTCGTTTGGTCAAATGATTTAAGACGTGCACATCGTGTAGCTTCTCAAATCGATTCAGGCTTATTCTGGATCAATTGCTGGTACTATCGTGATTTAAGAACGCCATTTGGTGGTTCAAAGGCGAGTGGTATTGGTAGGGAAGGCGGACGTCACAGTTTTGAATTTTACACGGAGGCCAAGACGATTACAATGAAATTATAAGATTAAAAGTAAAGGGTGGCTGAATGGCCACTTTTTATCTATTAATATAGAAAAGGAAGGTGTTGGAAGAAATGGGGTTATTAGTAGAAAAGATTGCAAAAGAATTAATCGACGCAGAAAATCTTCAATATTCTGTCGCACCACTAACGGAGCGCTTTTCCGAGTTGGATGTAAGCGATGCCTATCAAATCCAACTCGAAGTCATCGGTAAAAAGTTAAAAGAAGGACATAAAGTGATTGGGAAAAAGGTTGGGCTAACAAGTAAAGCAATGCAGCAAATGCTTGGCGTCGATGAACCTGATTACGGCCACCTTTTAGATACTATGAAAATAGACGATGAATCAACGATAAAAATTGCTGATTTTATCAGTCCGAAGGTTGAGGCGGAAATTGGTTTTATTTTGGAAGAAGACTTGGTTGGCCCAAATGTGAATTATCTAGATGTGTTAATGGCAACAAAATATGTAGTTCCAACCATTGAGATTATTGACAGCCGTATTTCAGATTGGAAAATCAAGTTGGTTGATACGGTGGCAGATAATGGCTCGTCAGCAAGAGTAGTCGTTGGGAAAAAGCTGAGCAAGATTGCAGGCTTGGATTTGCGAGCCCAAGGAATGGTCCTTTATAAAAATGATGAGCTTATGGCTTCGGGAACTGGAACTGCTGCTCTAGGACACCCCGCCCAAGCCGTCGCATGGTTAGCCAATAAATTGCATGAATTTGGGATTACTCTTAAAGCAGGTGAGTTAATTCTTCCCGGAGCACTTTCTGGTGCGATTGCAGTAAAAGAAGGTGACACGATACTAGCAGATTTTGGCCCGTTAGGTAATGTATCTGTAACATTTAAGTAAGTAAGTTTTTTCTCGAATAAAAATTATTAAAAGTGGAGGTTCCATTATGACAATATTGCAGGGAACAGAACAAGAAATCGTAGGCTACCTATTAGCTGCAGAAAAGGAAAAGCGGGAAGTCGAAAAAATCACCACTAGTTACCCTGATTTAACATTTGAGCATGCTTATGAAATACAACAAAAATTAATCGAGCAAAAAGAACAGGAGGGACTTCGCCGAATTGGAGTGAAACTCGGTTTAACAAGTAAGGCAAAGCAAGAGATGATGGGTGTCCATGAAGCCATCTACGGGTATTTAATGGATGATATGCTTGCACCTGAATGGGAACCAGTCCAATTTAGCAGTTTTATTCATCCCAAAGCAGAACCGGAAATTGCTTTCTTGATTAATGAAGACATCCAAGGGACAAGCGTTACAGCCGAAGATATTTTAAAGGTGACGAAATATGTGGCACCAGCGATCGAAATTATTGATAGCCGTTATTTAGATTTCAAGTTTACTCTCGTAGACGTCGTTGCGGATAACTGTTCTTCCTCCAAATTTATAGTAGGGAACAAATGGGTATCGCCGGATGCTCTAAACCTGAAAGAAATTGGCGTATATATGTCTAAAAATTCAGAGGTTGCAACAACTGGGACCAGTGCTGCCGTATTAGGAGATCCAGCTGCTGCGGTTGCTTGGGCTGTAAACAAGCTCGGAGAAACTGGGCGGGGATTGAAGAAAGGTGATATCGTTCTTAGCGGTGCGATAACGGAAGCGATTAGCTTTCAACCCGGTGATACGATTTTGGCACAATTTGCAGATCTAGGCAGTGTCTCATTCTCTTGCAAATCATAGTTCCCTTCATGCCCTAATTAAAATGACACAAGATTCGAGGAGGAATAATATGCTTTTCACTTTAGAGTACGCAAAACAATTGGATCAAGAAGATATACTGAACAGATTTCGAGAAGAATTTTACATAAAGCCGAATTCCATTTATATGGATGGGAATTCATTGGGGTTGCTTTCGAAAAGAGCAGAACGGACGCTGTTGGAGTCTTTAAATGATTGGAAAGAGCATGGAATTGATGGTTGGATGAGTGGGAACCACCCTTGGTTTTTTTTATCGGAAAAATTAGGAGAGATGATGGCTCCTTTAGTAGGTGGTTCAGCAAATGAAGTGATTGTAACCGGGTCCACAACCGTCAATTTGCATCAGTTAGTTGCTACTTTTTATAAGCCAGAAGGAACAAGGACTAAAATTTTGGCTGACGAATTAACCTTTCCATCAGATATTTATGCACTTCAAAGTCAGCTGCGTATTCATGGATTTGATCCCGATACACATCTTATTCGTGTAAAAAGTCGGGATGGTCGCTTTTTAGAGGAAGAAGATATTATCGAAGCGATGACTGATGAAATTGCGCTTATCATTTTGCCGACAGTACTCTATCGAAGCGGCCAAATCTTGGATATGAAGCGTCTGACAGCTGAAGCGAACAGAAGAGGGATATTAATCGGTTTTGATGGATGTCATTCGATCGGAGCAATTCCGCATTCGTTTAGTGAATGGGGTGTAGATTTTGCGTATTGGTGCAATTATAAACATTTAAATGGTGGTCCGGGTAGTGTTGGAGGTTTATATGTGAATTCTAAACACTTTGGCACAGCCCCTGGTCTTGCCGGCTGGTTTGGTTCCAAAAAAGAGAAACAATTTGACATGGAGCATTCTTTAACACCGGCTGATTCTGCAGGAGCCTATCAAATCGGGACACCACATGTGTTGAGTCTTGCCCCTTTACTTGGCGCGTTGGAGATTTTTGCAGAAGCAGGGATTGAAAAAATCCGCGCTAAGTCACTTAAAATTAATCAATTTCTAATGGACCTACTCGAACAAGAGTTATCTGATATGGGATTAAAAATAGGAAACCCTGTCGAAGATGTCCGTCGGGGTGGTCATGTAAGTTTAGAGCATAAAGAAGCCGCACGTATTTGTAAAGCGTTGAAAGAAAATGGTGTCATACCTGATTTCCGTGCTCCAAACATCATTCGTCTTGCGCCAGTTGCGCTTTATACCTCGTATAAAGAGGTTTGGGAAGTGGTCCAAATTCTTAAGAAAATTATGACTGATAAGCAATATGAAAAGTTTAAGAATGAACGAGAAGTTGTTGCTTAACCTAATGGAACGAGGAGGAATTATATGGCGAACAATAAAACTCATTTGAAAAATGGAAATGGTTCAGAAAATGGTTTGAAGCGTGAATTAAAAACAAATCAACTTACAATGATAGCTATGGGATGTGCGATTGGAACGGGCCTTTTCCTAGGAAGTGGACTTGCCATTAGTACAGCTGGTCCTAGTGTATTAATCAGTTATGCCATTGGTGCTTTCATTGTCTTACTTTTAATGGGATGTTTATCAGAAATGACTGTTGCCCATCCAACATCAGGGTCGTTTGGTACTATTTCTGAGAAGTATATTAGCCCGTTCGCTGGTTATCTTGTCCGCTATTCCTATTGGATTGCAAACGTACTTGCGGTTGGGGTAGAGGTAAGTGCAATCGCGGTATATATGAAGTTCTGGTTTCCAGATGTGCCTGGGTTTGTCTGGATATTATTGTTCGCAGCTGTTTTGATTTATGTAAATGCAACAAGTGTAAATACATTTGCAACATTTGAGTATTGGTTTTCAATGATCAAAATTAGTGCCATCGTGGGATTTATTCTCCTTGGAGCCTACGTTTTCCTTGGAGGTTCGGCTAAGCCGGATATGGGACCTGAAAACTTTGTGAATGACGGAGGTTTCTTACCGTTCGGCATGTGGGGAATGTGGGTCGCTATCTTTATTTCACTTTTTAGCTTTTTGGGTACAGAATTGATCGCAGTTACTGCTGGGGAAGCGAAAGATCCAGATGTTGCCGTGCCGAAAGCTCTGAAAGCAACCGTTTTCCGTTTATCGACATTTTATATTATTACTCTTGGCATCATGTTAATGATTGTTCCGTGGAAATCCGCAGGAGTGGAGGAAAGTCCTTTCGTAAAGGTTATGGAACTCTTAAATATCCCAGGTGCAAGTGGAATTATGAATTTTATTATTTTGACAGCTGCACTGTCAGCGATGAACAGTCAGTTATATGCTTCAACTCGGATGATCTTTTCACTATCACGAGGAAATTATGCACCAGCCTTTTTAGGTAAATTAAGCAAACAAGGTGTACCATTAAGTGCTCTTGCTATATCTACACTAGGTATTTTTCTTGCGGCAGCTGTAAATGCATTATTACCAGACTCGTCATACGCATTTATGATGGGGATTTCCATGTTTGGTGCGATATTCACGTGGTTTATGGTGTTTGTTTCTCATTTGTTTTTCCGAAAAAAGTGGGAGAAGGCAGGCGGCCGGAAATTGCCAGTTAAAATGGTTGGTTTTCCATATTTGACGATATTAGGAGCGGTACTTCTACTGAGTTTAATGATCACCACCTGGTTTACAGGTTTTAAAATCATGCTACAATTCGGTGTTCCTTGGTTACTGTTTTTATCTGCAGCCTATTTTATTTTTAATAAAAGAAGAAACAATCCTGAAAAGAACGAGTCAGATGCTGTTCTTAATAAAAAGGTAAATTAACGTGGTAAATTCTCATAAATAACTTAACTACAATAGAATGATGGAGGTCTAATACAATGAATTCACAAGAAAAAAACACAAATAATGGACTAGAGAAAACGATTCAAACAGATTTTCAAAAAGCGATGTCATACGGGGATTATCTCCATCTTGATAAAATCTTATCCAGTCAGCATCGGCAGTCAGATCACCATGATGAAATGTTATTTATCGTTATCCATCAAGCTAGTGAATTATGGATGAAGTTGATTATTCATGAATTGTCTGCGGCGATTGAGTATATTCAAAACAACGATTTGGAGCCATCATTCAAAATCCTGTCGCGTGTTTCAAGAATTCAGCAGCAATTAATTCAGTCATGGAGTGTTCTATCGACGCTGACGCCTTCTGAGTATTTGGAGTTTAGGGATAAATTGGGTCAATCGTCAGGATTCCAGTCTTATCAGAACCGTTTGATTGAATTTGCATTAGGAAATAAAAATGTTCATACACTAGCAGTCTATCAGCACCAAACAGAGTTATACGAAAAAATGCAGGACGCTCTTCATCAACCTAGTATTTATGATGCTGCAATAAATGCTCTTGTTGCACGTGGTTTACCTATTGATCATGAGGTTCGCCATCGGGATTTGTCCAAAAACTATGAGCCGAATGCTAGTGTCGAAGAAGCATGGCTAACAGTCTATCGAAATGTCGATCAATACTGGGATTTATACGAGTTGGCAGAGAAGTTAGTAGATATTGGCAATCAACAGCAATTATGGCGCTTTAATCATATGAGTACGGTGGAAAGAATCATTGGTCATAAGCAGGGGACCGGTGGGTCGTCTGGTGTGACCTATTTAAAAAGAGTCCTAGATCAGCAATTTTTCCCAGAGCTGTGGAGTTTAAGAACAAAGCTTTAGATTGAAAAGGATGGGGTACAATAGGCCGCAAAACCTTGTTTTGCGGTTTTCTTATAAGATTAATAGGTGTTTCTGATTCCCGTAAAGAGGGAAAAATCGGCACTAAACTACTTTTAGCCCAAATTGTAATATCTTTAACAAAATTGTAATTTGTACAAGCCCTTCCGACATAAGATACACGGATGAGTATTTATGTCGTATTGGAGGGGTTAGATTGCAAAAAAAGTGGTTAATTCTTTTTGTATTTGCTTTTTTTATGTTGTCTAGTTTTTTTGTTGGTGTCCCGACAGGTTCTGCAGCTTCCAGTGGAAAATTTATTATCATTAACAAGACTATCAATCGGCTCGCATACTTTGAAAATGGTAAGTTTATAAAACAGTTCAAAGTAGGAACAGGGAGAAAAAAATCGTATACACCAGAGGGCAGGTTCAAAATTGTAGTTAAGATTAAGAACAGGCCATACTATAAGGGGCATATACCAGGTGGAGACCCTCGAAATCCACTCGGTAACCGCTGGCTTGGTTTGAATGCTCGTGGAACTTGGGGGACAACATATGCGATTCATGGTAACAACAATCCAGCCTCCATTGGAGGGTACGTAAGCAGCGGCTGTATTCGGATGTATGATAATGAGGTAGAATGGCTGTTTAATCAGGTGCCAACAGGTACCACAGTTATCATCACATCGTCAGGGAAATCTTTCAATGCAATTGCGGCAGCCAATGGGTATAAAGTTAATGGCGGGTCTAGTGCACCATCTGTTCCTGTTAGTTCCAGTGGAGAAATCCTTAAAAAAGGCAGTCGGGGTCCTGCCGTCCAAGAGCTTCAGCGCAAGCTGACCTCACTTGGATACAGTACGAAAGGTGTAGATGGTGTCTTTGGAGCAAACACAGATAGTGCCGTCCGCAAATTTCAACAGGCCCGTAAATTAACAGTGGATGGAGTTGTGGGGCCAGCCACGAAAAAAGCGCTTGGAATTAAATAATAAATATAAACTAGTTGCTCCAATTGATGAGCAACTTTTTTTGTATAATAATAAAAACAAAAACACTTTATTATTACCAAAAATAAAACGGATGAAAAAGAAGAAAATTACACAAATTTAATATAAAAACCTTTACATAGAGTAAGATTTTAAATTTTTGGAGGTAATGGTATGAGTCGATTGGACAGGCTCAAGATGGAGAAAGTGGAACCGAAACATTGGAGGCAGTTCAACGAGTTATTGCGTTATGTGTTCCAAGTGACCAAAAAAGACTTACAAACAGTGGGTTGGGAGGAACGTGAAATAGCATTAGCAAAACTGCCTGTTTTGGAACAGGCAGATGTGTTGGGTTGGTTTGATGGTGAAAAATTAATCTCCCAAGTAGCTGTCTATCCCTTTCAAATAAATATTTTTGGACGAACATTTGAGATGGGAGGCTTGACAGGTGTAGGCACCTATCCGGAATACGCAAATTTGGGATTAATGAATAAGTTGATTTGGCAAGCGCTTGCAGATATGAAAGAAAGAAAACAATCCATTTCCTATTTATATCCATATTCATTACCTTTTTACCGGAAAAGAGGTTGGGAGATCATTTCCGATAAGATGACCTTCGAAGTCAAAGACTATCAATTGCCTAAGGTAAAAAAAGTGACAGGCTATGTTGATCGGCTAACTACCGATCATCCTGATATTAAATCGGTTTACAAACTCTTTTCTCGTAAACGACATGCCGCTATGATTCGAAATAATTTGGCCTGGGAGGAGTATTGGAGATGGGATTTGGAGGATTTAACAGCAGCTGTTTATTATGATAGTTCCCACCAGCCCCAAGGGTATTTGTTGTACTGGATTTCACATGATGTGCTTCATATAAAAGAAATGGTCTATATGAATGAAGAGGCACGGATTGGACTCTGGAATTTCATCAGTGCCCATTTTTCTATGGTTTCAAAAGTTTTAGGGGCAATCTATACGGATGAACCATTGGCATTTTGGCTGGAAGACGGAGATATTAAAGAAACAATCGCACCCTATTTTATGGCAAGAATTGTGGATGTTAAACAGTTTATAAATCAATACCCGTTTAGAGAGCCAGGCATAGATATAAACCTGACGATTTTGCTTAATGATCCACTACTTGAGTGGAACCAGGGGTTATTCACACTCCATGTTTCCGCCACAGGTCAGGGAGAACTAACTCAAAGTGAGGATCAGCCTCTAGTGGCTGTTGATATCCAGACACTGACGACAATGTTACTCGGGTACAAACGACCATCCTATTTGGCAGCTATCGGCCGATTAACCAGCAATGACCAAACCGTGGAGATATTGGAAAATTTAATTGAACGACAGACTCCATATTTCTCAGATTATTTTTGAATTAGATAAAGAAACAGTTAATTTCCTCTTTCGAAAAAATATGAAAGAGGATTTTTATTTATTAATTGTTAAAAATAAATATACCAACAAAGGGCAAATATAGTTTATTATTATGGAATAATATTTTTATCCCAAAGGAGATTTTTAATGAATTTTTCTGCCAAACAAATTGTCTTTATTAGTTTTATGCTTTTTTCAATGTTTTTCGGTGCAGGTAACCTTATATTTCCACCTTTTCTGGGGCAATCAGCGGGTACTCATCTTTGGACAGCTCTTGCTGGTTTTATAGTTTCAGCTGTTGGACTACCTATTTTAGGCGTTATAGCGGTTGCAAAGGCAGGAAGCTTTAACGAGCTAAACCAAAGGGTTCATCCTTTTTTTGCTTTCATTTTCCCATTTTTGATTTATATCGCTATCGGACCTGGACTAGCTATTCCTCGTGCAGGGAGTCTTGCGTTTGAAATGGGGTTAGCTCCTTTTTTGCCAGAACATTTAGTAGGCAACCCTGTTTCTTTGTTAGTGTATAGCATCATCTTTTTTGGATTAGTGGCATGGTTGTGTATGTTTCCGTCGAAACTTATTGATCTTTTCGGGAAATTATTGACTCCTATTCTTTTGGCTTTAATTACGATTATTTTTATAAAGAGCTTAATTGACCCAATAGGTTCATTTGCGGTACCGAAGGGAAATTATGAGACAAACCCTGTATTTCAAGGGGTGTTAGATGGTTATTTAACTATGGATGCACTGGCTGCTTTAGCTTTTGGTATCGTGATATCAAACACATTAAAAGCACAAGGTGTCCACGACAACAAAAAAAGATCTTTATACATGATGTACGCAGGATTAGGGGCTGGATTACTGCTAACCGTGATTTATCTGATATTAGGGTATTTAGGGGCGGCAAGTTCGTCTTTGGGACAAACGGAAAATGGAGCACAAATATTATCTAATGTAATGACTTACTTATTTGGTCAAAGCGGCTCCTTTATTTTAGGCTTAGTCTTTACAATTGCATGTTTCTGCGTGTCCATTGGTTTAGTTACTTCCTGCAGTCAATTTTTCGCAAATGCCATACCAAAAATAGATTATAAGAAGTGGGTTATTATCTTATCTGTTCTGAGTACCGCCATTGCAAATTTAGGTTTAACGCAAATATTACAGATTTCTGTTCCGATACTTGGGATGATCTACCCGTTGGCGATCGTAATTATCTTTTTAGGCCTCATCGATGATTTTATCAAAAGATATCCGCAGATTTATATCTTTGTTGTAAGTTTTGTTGCCCTTTTTAGTATCATAGATACGATTAATAAAACTTTCCTTGCAAATAAATGGAGTGGGGTACTTGATATTCTTCCTTTTTACATGGAAGGACTTGGGTGGATTATTCCTGCCCTTATCGGTTTAGTTGTAGGCTTTCTTTTTGGAATGTTTAGGGGAACCTCTTCGGAAGATAGAATAAAACAATAACGGTTAAATCTTCTTCATAGGATGAACAAGAAAAAACACGGCAGTGAACAGCCGTGTTTTTCTTATATTAAAAATCGAAAAAGAGCCGATTGAGGTTATTGACGACTGATAGTGAGGAAAAAGGAAGGATACTATAGTCAATAGGGGTTATTGACTACCGAAAGTTAACCGGCACTCTTTTACAAAAATCTACGATTGTTTTTTATCAGTTTTCTTCTCACTAAGAGCACGATAAATTTGCGTATACATACTGCCTTGAACAATATTTTGTAGGAAAAAGTCTCCAATAAGCTTTAAGTATTCCTCATCCTCAAACATTTTTTTGTTTTGTAATTCCATTTCAGCTAAGCCTTCATATTTGGTAAGTAGTGCGTATGTATGATCCTCACCTGAAACGGGTGTTAAAATCTCCACATTTTGATCATAATTCTCATTTCTGAATGTTTTTAGTTCCTTTAAATTTTCAATACCTTCTTGGAATTTATCCTGTTTGATCTCAAATGTCTGATACACAAAAATTGCCACTGGCAGCATCCCCTAGTTTTAATTTTACAAACTTATCATTACATTTCCCTTAGATTCAAAATTTATTCTTCAATCAATGCTCTTTCATTAAAGCTGTAGGTTCTACGTTGGAAATGGAAATATTTCTTTCCACTTAAAAATCTCCACTGGTGAATAATATCAATAGAAAACCTAGATATGAAAGGATTAGGTGGAAAAATGGAATCATACCAACCAGGACAAATCGTACATATAATTATTCGGAACCCGCATGCACAGGATGTAGCCAATATCCAAGAAGCCGCAGTTGTGCAGAATCCTGAGAACCCTGATCAACTAGCACTTTTTGTCTACGAAACCTATTACCCCTTAACAGATGAAATTGCGGTCTATTTGTCGGCAAATGAGGCGGAATCTGCTTATCAGGAGGCGTTTGGAATGGCAGAGATGGGGGATTATTATGGTTAAGCCTTTTGTTCCTCAACTCGTTTACGTTGAACCAAGTGCACTGGAATATCCACTTGGGAAAGAGTTAATTGCCAAATTTGAACATATGGGCATTGAAATAAGGGAAACAACTTCACACAATCAAATAAGAAATTTACCTGGCGATAATGATTTTCAAAAATACCGCACCGCCAAATCCACGTTAGTCATTGGGGTAAGGAAAACATTAAAGTTTGATACCTCCAAACCATCTGCAGAATATGCCATCCCGTTTGTGACAGGATGTATGGGCCATTGCCATTATTGCTATTTACAGACAACTATGGGCAGTAAACCTTATATTCGTACCTATGTCAATCTTGAAGATATTTTTGAGGCTGCAGAGAATTACATGAAAGAACGTGCACCTAATCCAACCAGGTTTGAAGCCTCCTGTACATCCGATATCGTAGGCGTTGACCATTTGACCCATACATTAAAAAAGGCGATAGAGTTTTTCGGACAATCTGAATATGGCAAGCTCCGCTTTGTAACTAAATTTGCTCATGTGGACCATTTACTTGATGCTAAACACAATGGAAAAACTCGTTTTCGCTTTAGTGTCAATGACGATTATATTATCAAGAACTTTGAACCGGGAACATCAAGACTGCCCGATAGAATAGTGGCAGCAGGTAAAGTGGCAGGCGCTGGGTTTCCTTTAGGTTTCATTATTGCCCCGATATATCTACACGAGGGATGGAAGGAAGGATATAAAGAAATGTTAGAAAAGCTGGAGGCGGAACTTCCGGAGTCAGCTAAACAGGATTTAACCTTTGAAATGATTCAGCATCGTTTTACAAAACCAGCTAAGCGTGTGATTCAAAAAAATTACCCGATGACAAAACTTGAACTCGATGAGTCAAAAAGGAAATGGAAATGGGGCCGTTACGGGATTGGTAAATTCGTCTATACGAATGAAGAGCAAGAAGATATAAAAGATACTCTTGGCAGATATATTAACACCTATTTTCCGCAAGCAAAAATAGAATATTTCACATAGAAAAAGAGGGATTCAATTTGAATCCCTCTTCATCTTATGATTCAGTTGCATCTCGATTAAACGATGTCACTTGTTTTGCGCCGCTTTCATTAAGTTCGCCATCTCGTTTTATACGACCTTTGCCAACAGCAAGAGCCACAAAAACCCCGACTGCGATAAAGATGAGCCCTGTTAAGAAAACCGTAGAAAAAGAATCGGACCAGGCAATTTGAATAGCATGAATCACGCTATTTTGGATATCTTCAGGCATTTTTAATAGACTCGGATTAAGCAGTAAACTAAATAGTGAATCCGTTTTTTCTGAAAGAGCTTGTAATGCTTGGTGAGCTATTGGATTTTCAGCATCATTAGCTGCAGTAACCATTTTTCCTTTAAGCGTGTGATTCATAATAGAATTTAAAACGGTAATCCCAATTGTGCCACCTATGGAGCGAAAGAAGGTGGAAGCTGATGTAACAGTTCCCAGTTGGGATTTTGGAAATTCATTTTGAATAGCAATCATTAATGTTGGCATCACTAAGCCCATACCTAAGCCAAGAACCACCATATACGCATAAGCAGTAAATTCGTTTGAATCGATGCCCATTGTACTCATTAAAAAGAATCCTAAAGCACCAAGAAGCATACCTGAAGTTAGTACTGTACGGAAACTAAATCTTAATAACAACTGACCGCCAACAACACTGGCAGCGATCATGGCAATCATCATTGGAGTCATTGTAGATCCAGCCTGGGTTGGTGAAACGCCAAGAATACCTTGCATATACATAGGTACGAACATAATCGCTCCAAACATCCCAAGACCAAGCAAAAATCCTAATGCATTCATTGTTGCAAAAATTCGATTTTTAAAGAATGAAAGGTCCAGTATAGGTTCAGCAGCTTTTCGCTCAATAAATCCGAATATGATAAGCAGTAAAATTGAACCACCGAAAATTAGGATGGATGTGGTTGAAGCCCATTCAAATTTATCCCCGCCGAATGTTAAACCAAGTAATAATAATACGATCGCAGGAATTAAGGTGATTATCCCTAAATAATCGATATTAACTTTGTCTTTTTTCTCAATTGATTCGTGCTTTAATCCCATAAAGATTAAAATAGCGGAAAGTAGTCCAAAGGGAACATTAATTAGGAAAATCCAGTGCCAACTAATGCTATCGACAATAAGTCCGCCTAAGAAAGGACCGATAACTGAACTTAGCCCAAACAACCCACCAAAAATCCCTTGCCATTTAGCCCTTTGTTCAGCTGTAAAGATGTCCCCAATGATTGTCTGAGAAAGGGGCATAATCATCCCGCCGCCGATACCCTGAAGGCCTCTATAGATGACTAGTTGTTCCATAGATGTTGCAGTGGCACAAAGACCTGAACCAATAATAAAGATAATGGTTCCAAGTAAATAGAGGAATCTTCTCCCGTAAAGGTCAGATAGTTTTCCAACTATTGGAACCACTGTTGTTGAAGTAATCATATAGGCTGTTGTAACCCACGCAAATATGGTAAAGCCATTTAACTCAGAGATGATTGTAGGCATTGCTGTTCCTACGATTGTTTGCTCTAGTGCACTGAAAAACATACCGATAATTAAACCGGTTATGACTAATTTTGTATTTATTCTTTTCTCTTCTATCGCCATAATTATTTCTCCTATCTCGATGTTATAAAAAGATTAATGACTATATCGTCATAAAATATACACTATAACTGGCCGGTCAGTCAATAATTTTCGCATCGAGAGGAAATTTGTACCATTTCCTCTATAACTCAAAACCATAAAAGGAAGCAATTTCGTTCCTGTATTTTTCAAGTGTTGAAATTCCTTTAAAGTTTGAAAGCATTCCTTTTATTACTGGAATACGTGGGCTTTTCTTGGTGATCTCCTCTTCAAGGACCTCAATTGAGATTTCTAACGCTTCTTTATTTTCCATCTGCTCTATTTCAGTTCTCATTTTTTGAACGATCGTAATTACATTAGTAGATTCAAAACAATGCTTGGAACTTTTTAATATTTTCCCGAGTTTCTGCTCAGTTATGAAGGGTTTATCTGTGGTAATCTCTTTTACAATACTATCCATCCTTTTCAATAAAAAGTGGGATAGTTCCTCAATCTCAAACTCCTTTGGTTCGAGTATTAATAACCCTACATAGGATTTAAACAAACCCTCAAGAATTAACGCAAGATCAATTGAAAAAGTTTCCGTGTCCGGTCCATAAATAGAAACTAATCCTTTACGATATAATAAATGAGATTCAAAGCGCTTTTTGAAAAAAAGTTTCTTAATTTCTTCATTTCTTGGGATGGCTTGTTCTTTGGAGAGCATGATTAAAAACTCTTTATGTCCAATAAAGGTTCCGAAAAAAGCAGTGAGTTGCTTGATGAATTTTTCTCGGGGGGATAAACCCTGGTTTTCAAAATCTAACAGACTTGAATCGATGGTCTCGAATATATATTCCAATATTGCGAGTAATAAATCATCCTTTGACTTAAAATGTAGGTAGAAAGCTCCTTTAGAAATACCGCTTTCTGTTGCAATTTCTTGTATTGAAGTAGAGGAAAAACCTTTTTGAGCAAAAAGCTTCATCCCTGATTTTATGATTACTTTCTCCTTTTCCGTCAAAATAAACCCTCCATTAATTGATGTTCCTATATTAAAAATTTATTATCATTGACTTCTGACCGATTGGTCAGTATTATTATGTCTAATGTGACCGTATAGTCAATCCTATTCCAATCAAACCAAAATGTCAACAAGGCATAATAAGGAGAGAAGTATGAAAAAAATCATTCAGTTTTCATTGAAGAACAAATTTGCCGTATGGCTGTTAACCATTATTATTACAATTGCTGGATTGTATTCAGGAATGAACATGAAACTCGAAACTATTCCAAATATCAACACACCACTTGTTTCAGTTTTGGCGGTATATCCTGGTGCGACGCCAGAACAAGTAGCTGAAAAAGTGACAGAACCAATTGAAAAACGAGTGGAGAATTTAGACGGGGTTTCTGTTGTTAGTTCCTCTTCGTTTCAAAATGCTTCATCTATACAAATAGAATACAATTTTGATAAAGATATGGAAAAAGCTCAAAATGAAGTAAAAGAAGCATTAAGCAATTTAGAACTTCCTGATGGAGTGAAGGCACCAAAAGTTTCCCGGATGAGTTTCTCAAGCTTTCCAGTCATGTCCTTAAGTATTACAAATTCAGAACAATCTTTGGCAGGATTAACAAAAACAGCTGAAGAGGAGATCATTCCAGAACTTGAGGGTGTTGAAGGAGTATCAACCGTTCAAATATCAGGGCAGCAAGTTGACGAAGTTCAATTGAAATTTGATGAAACTAAATTAAAGAATTATGGATTAACCCAAGAAACAATCAAGAATTTAATTAAAGCTACAGACGTTAAATTTCCATTAGGTTTATACACATTTAAAGATACGCAAAAGTCAGTTGTCGTCGATGGTAATGTGACATCGATCGATGACCTAAAAGCAATAAAAATTCCCGTAGTCCCATCTACAGGTGCACCGCAGCAAGGAATGACGGGTGGTCAACAAAGTCAGGTACAACAAGGTATGACAAGCGGCCAAGTTAGCCAAGGCAATCAAACAGCACAGGTTCCACCTTCGATTCCTACTGTAGACCTTAAAGATATAGCAACAATTGAAGTAGTAGGGAAAGCCGAATCTATTTCCAGGACAAATGGTGTGGAATCAATCGGTGTGCAAATTACTAGTGCACAAGATGCAAATACTGTAGATGTTGTTAACGCAGTAAAAGAAAAACTAAGTGGTTTTGAAGCTAAGATTGATGGGTTAAAAGTAACAACGATTTTTGATCAAGGGAAACCAATCGAAGAATCGGTTGCAACAATGCTAAATAAAGCGATATTTGGTGCAATCTTTGCCATGATTATCATATTGCTTTTCTTGAGAAATTTTCGGACAACAATTATTTCAGTCATTTCGATTCCTTTATCGATATTAATAGCTATTTTACTTCTTAAACAAATGGATATTACGCTAAATATGATGACACTCGGGGCAATGACAGTTGCGATCGGTCGAGTAATTGATGATTCAATTGTTGTCATCGAAAATATATTTAGACGAATGTCTCTTAAAAATGAAACACTTAGTGGTAAGGAATTAATTGTGGCGGCCACTAGAGAAATGTTTATGCCGATCTTTTCTTCAACTATTGTAACAATTGCTGTATTCCTGCCATTAGGATTGGTAAAAGGGCCAGTAGGGGAGATGTTCTTACCATTTGCATTAACAATCGTCTTCGCATTAATGGCTTCTCTTTTAGTAGCCATTACAATTGTACCAATGATGGCTCATTCTTTATTTAAAAAAGGGATATCATTAAAACAAGAGCATGTTGCAAATAAACCTGGTAAATTAGCTTCTAATTATAAAAAGGTTCTTAATTGGTCGTTAAACCATAAAATTATTACCTTTGGGTTAGCTATCTTACTGTTAATTGGCAGCTTGTTCCTTGTACCGGTCATTGGGGTAAGTTTCCTTCCTTCTGATGAACAAAAAATGGTTGTTGCCACTTATAAACCAGCACCAGGTCAAACTTTGGATGAAGTTGAAAGGATAGCAACCGAAGCAGAGGGATTTTTTGAGCAGAGAGCAGGAGTAAAAACCATTCAGTTTTCTGTTGGCGGAGAAAATCCAATGAATCCAGGGCAAAGTAATTCTGCCATGTTTTTTGTTGAATATGACAAAGATACTAAAAACTTTTCACATGAAACCGAAAAGGTTATCAATGACCTAAAGAAACGAAAAGATAAAGGTGAATGGGCAAGCCAAGATTTTTCTGGCATGGGATCATCGAATGCTCTAACGTTTAACGTCTATGGTGACAATATGGATGAAATTGAACCAGTCGTGAACAATATATCGAAGATTTTTAAGAAAAACGAATCCCTTAGAAATGTGAAAACGAGTATCTCGGATACGTATGAAGAATACACATTAGTTCCTAATCAGGAAAAGTTAAGTCAATTAGGACTTACTGCAGCACAGGTTGGAATGGGCCTAGCAGGAAATGGCCAACGTCAAGTATTGACAACAATTGAAAATAACGGCAAAGAAATGAATGTCTATCTAGAGGTTGAGAAAGATGAATATGAAGATATTAATGAATTGACAGATAAAACGCTTCAATCCCCTATGGGTATGACAGTTCCGATTAAGGATGTCGTCGACGTTAAAGTGGGAAACACTTCTGACACGATTACAAGGCGTGATGGTCGTATTTATGCAAGTGTAAGTGCAGAAATTACAACTAAAGATGTATCAAAAGTTTCGAAGGCTGTTCAAAAGAAAGTAGATACGTTAAAAATGCCATCGACCGTGGATATATCTGTTGGCGGTGTATCAAAAGATATTGCTGAATCCTTTACACAGTTAGGCTTAGCAATGCTTGCAGCCATTGCAATTGTTTATCTAGTTCTCGTTATTACATTTGGTGGAGGTTTAGCACCACTAGCGATTCTATTCTCGTTGCCATTTACCATTATCGGCGGGTTATTAGGATTATTGATCGCTGGCGAAACCTTAAGTGTTTCAGCAATGATTGGCGCCTTGATGTTAATTGGGATTGTTGTAACGAATGCAATCGTATTAATTGATCGTGTCATTCATAAAGAAAATGATGGATTATCGACACGAGAAGCCCTTCTGGAGGCAGCCGGGACACGTGTTCGCCCAATTCTTATGACAGCAATAGCGACAATAGGTGCACTTATACCACTAGCAATCGGTATGGAGGGAAGTGGACTTATTTCAAAGGGATTGGGTGTCACTGTTATCGGTGGACTGACAAGTTCGACACTGCTTACCTTAGTAATTGTACCGATTGTGTATGAAACACTAATGAAAATGAAGCGAAAAGAAAAGAAGCAAGTAGAAAAAGTTTTATAAGTAAGCAATGGTAAAACTTATTGTTGATTTTGGCACCCTGTTGATTGGAGTGGAAGGCGCGAAGACTCCTGCGGGAGAACGGGGCAGGGGAGACCCCGCAGGAGCGCAGCGACGAGGAGGCTCCCCGGACCGCCCGCGGAAAACGAAGCGCCTGGAACGGAAATCAACAGGCAAGTTTAACGGTACCAATAAGTAAAATAAAATGAATAGAAACTGATTCTCCGTTAACGTATTATTAACGGTAGGGTCAGTTTCTTATTTTTTTATCGACACCTTGACATTTTAAAAAAATGGAGTATAGTAATATTCTTATGTTGCCGAATTTGATTATTTCTAAAATATTCATGGATTATTCATATTTAAATGCTAATATAGATGATAGACTATTGGGAACAGTATCTACCTATTAAATTTAAAATAATGACTAAAATTATATAATAATAGACTACAAGGCAGGTGCTATATGAATAACGTATTTCAAAAAGGTCAAAGTATTTTTAATAAATATGTTGGCTTTTTCTTTTTGACTGTATTTTTCCTATGGATGAAGACATATATCGTTCAATTAACGCAATTTGACTTAGGGATAGAAAATTCCCTTCAGAAGTTTCTATTATTTATCAATCCGCTTGGATCTGCCTTACTTTTCTTAGGACTTTCTTTCTTTTTAAAAGGGAGAAAAAAGTATATTGGGCTGATTGTCATCGATTTTCTTTTATCGATTTTATTATATGCGAATATCATATTTTACCGTTTCTTTAATGATTTTATTACTCTACCAACATTAACGCAGACACAAAATTTTGGCGATGTAAGCGGAAGTGTGACGTCCCTATTAAAACCGTATGATTTCTTATTCTTTATTGATATCATTATTTTGGCTGCCTTACTTGTTTTACGTTTTGTGAAAATTGATGCTAATGACATGAATCGCGGAAAAGTCGCAGCATTATTCTCAATGGCTCTTGCGATTTCTAGTGCAAACCTAGCCCTAGCTGAAACAGACCGCCCTCAATTATTAACCAGAGGATTTGACCGTAATTATATTGTGAAGTATTTAGGTATGTACAATTACACCATTTATGATGCAGTTCAAAGTACGAAAGCATCCGCTCAAAGGGTTATGGCGAGCAGTGATGATATTACTGAAGTCGTTAACTATACAAAATCGAATTATGCAAAGCCAAATCCAGCTTACTTTGGTGCTGGAAAAGGAATGAATGTAATCTATCTTCATCTTGAATCAATGCAAAACTTCCTTATTAATTACAAGTTGAATGGGGAAGAAGTAACACCATTTTTAAATTCATTAACGAAAGATCAAAATACGCTTTACTTTGATAATTTCTTCCATCAAACAGGTCAAGGTAAAACATCTGATGCTGAATTCATGTTAGAAAATTCATTATATGGATTACCACAAGGGTCAGCATATACGACAAAAGGTTTAAACACATATGAAGCTGCTCCCGCAATACTAGGTCAGCAAGGCTATACGTCTGCAGTATTTCACGGGAATTCAGGAAGCTTCTGGAATCGTAACGAAATTTATAAATCATTTGGTTTTAACAAGTTCTTTGATTCAAACTACTATCAAATAGATTCTAAAGATCTAGCAGAGTATGGACTGATGGATAAGCCATTTTATGAACAATCGATTCCACTTTTGGAATCTTTACCAGAGCCATTCTATACAAAATTTATTACCGTATCGAATCATTATCCGTACCCGATTAATGAAGAAGACGCAACGATTGCACCAGGTACAACGGGTGATAAATCGGTTGATGGGTATTTTCAAACTGCTCGATATGCGGACGAAGCATTGAAGCAATTCTTTGACTACTTGAAAAAATCAGGATTATATGATCATTCGATTATTGTCATGTACGGTGATCATTATGGAATTTCAGAAAATCATAATAAAGCAATGGCACAGGTAATGGGAAAAGAAATTACACCATTTGAAAATAGTGGATTACAGCGCGTGCCATTATTTATTCGTGTACCAGGAATGGAAGGTGGAGTAAACCACGAGTACGGTGGTCAAATCGATCTTCTTCCAACACTTCTTCACTTGCTTGGCACGGACACAAAAGAGTATGTTCAATTTGGAACAGACCTATTATCTAAACAGCATGATGATGTAGTTCCTTTCAGAGATGGAGGCTTTGTAAGTTCAACTATCACCTCTATTGATGGTAAATTCTATGATTCTAAAACGGGAATGAAATTAGAAAAAGCTAAAACCGAAGAAGCTAAAAAAGATCAGAAAATCGTCGAATATAAATTAAAGCTATCAGATAAAGTTGTAAATGGAGATTTATTACGTTTCTACAAACCTGAAACGTTTATTCCAGTTGACCGTTCAAAATATAACTATAATCCCACGACTGATGTGGAACCCAATAAGTAAGTAAAACAAAGAGGGCTGCCTAAGTAAATATTCTTAGGCAGCCCTCTTTGTGTATTTCATTTCTATTTCCTGAATCTTTTCCTGTAGATAGTAGGAAGATAAGATCATGGACTACTAGTGAAAGGTGGGGGAAATAGTGGGGAAGATTTTTCATATTTACCAAACGGATTGGAGAAATATATTTAGAGTTCCAACTGTAGTTTTGTTAATTGGGGCACTAATGATTCTGCCTTCTGCCTATGCATGGGTTAATATCAAATCGATGTGGGACCCTTACGGCAATACATCGGGGATTCGGGTGGCTGTTAGCAACGAGGATGAAGGAGCGGAAATTCGTGGGAAGAAATTTAATGTTGGAAATGATACTGTAAAAAGCCTAAAAAAGAATCACCAGCTTGGTTGGGTTTTTGTGAATCGGAGCGATGCACAGCGTGGCGTAGAGAAAGGGAATTACTATGCATATCTTATTATCCCAAAGGATTTTTCAAAGAAACTTACGAGTATTTTAGAAGTGAACCCCCAAAAACCAAACATAGAGTTCGCTGTTAACGAAAAAATCAATGCCGTGGCGCCGAAAATTGCAAACTCAGGGGCATCGAGTGTTACGGCGCAAATTAGTCAGGCGTTTATTAAAACGGTGGGGAATGAATTATTCTCTGTATTTTATAGAGCAGGTATTGAGCTTGAGCAAGCATTGCCTTCCATTCATAATGTTGAGAAACAAATCTTTGAATTAGAAAAAGCATTACCGCAGATTGAGGAAATGGGAAAAAAGGCGATAGAACTGGAGGAGAGGCTGCCCGAAATACAAGCAAAGGGACAGAAAATTATTGAACTTGAACAAAGAATACCCGAAATCCAGCAGGCCGGCACCAGTATCTTAAAGGTTGAAGCTAGTTTGCCACTTTTAAAGGATGTCGGGGACAAAGTGATCGTATTACAGGGGAAACTTACTGATATGCAGCGTACCACCGATATCATTTCAGAAGTAGTCTCGAATTTAAATGAGATAGAAACGAAACTTAAACAAGCAATCGATAGCGTAAAGGATACAAAACAGGTGGATACTACAGCGAATCAAGAGCAATTAGACCAATTGTACGAGGAGTTAGTAAAAATCCATAGTAGCATCCACGAAACTCGGACTGGCATTCAACAGAAAGTGGACGAAGCAACCCGGGTTATAAATTCAGCAGCCTTATTTTTTAAAAATGATTTGCCCAGGGTTGAACAGAAACTACATAAGGCGGCTGATTTTGTGCGGAATGATTTGCCAAAAGTGGAGGAAGACATTCGAAGAGCAAGGAACCTTGTTCAAACAAGGCTTCCCGAACTTGTAAAAGTTGTTCATAAAGCAGCGGACTTAGCTCGAAATGACTTACCAGGATTTGAAACTAAAATTAGAAGTGCGGCCGATAAAATCCGTAAGTTTGAAGGCAGTGTGAATATAAATGATTTAATCCAATTTCTTAAACATGATCCTCAAAAAGAAAGTAACTTTTTATCAAGCCCAATCCTATTGAAAACGAAAAGGTTATTTCCTATCCCGAATTATGGATCGGCGATGACCCCCTTTTATACGATGCTGGCTCTATGGGTCGGAGCCACTCTCCTGATTGCTTCATTAAAAGTAGATGTCGATGACCCTGAGAATAGATACAAAAGCTACCAAATCTATTTAGGGAGGCTGCTAACATTTGTGACGATCGGCATCTTCCAAGCAGCCATTGTAGCTCTGGGTGATTTGTTTTTAATTCACACGTATGCTGTGGACAAACTTTGGTTTGTACTTTTAAGCATTTTTATCAGTATCGTGTTTGTTACGATTACGTATTCCTTATGTTCGGTGTTCGGAAATATTGGAAAAGGTTTAGCAATCCTTTTCTTAGTCCTGCAAATATCTAGTTCGGGAGCTACGTTTCCAGTTAGTTTGACCTCTTCCTTTTTTCAAAAATTAAACCCCTTTATGCCGTTTACGTATGCGGTAAGCATGCTCCGTGAAACGGTCGGTGGAATGATCAAAGAGGTGGTTTTTAAAGATATCCTTTCATTAATTGTCTTTGTATTCATTAGTTTTCTTGTAGCACTGATATTAAAAAAACCATTAAGCAAACGGATTCAACAAACAGCAGAAAAAGCAAGGACGACTAAGATTATTCCTTAGATAGGTTGTATATTTTTATAACTAAGTAAAACAATATTAGTTATGGAGGTGGGGCTTGTGGTAAGTGGCCAGCCAAATTTGATTAAGAATAGTCTTCTATCTTCCTCACTAATTGAAAACATTGCTTCTATTAAGAACATGTTCGAATCCTGTGAAGATATCGAATATAAACACATGGACATTTCAAATGTTGAAGGATGTTTAATCTACCATCCAGGAATGGTCGACCTTCAATTGTTAACCGAAATCGAAAGTCATGTCGTAACCATTAATGAACATCACACAGTCAGAACAAAACAAACCAATCAAAATTTCATAAAAAAGAATTTTTTATTTATTAATGTTAAACATTCAAATAGTTTAAGTACAATCGTTGAACAGTTGTTATTAGGGAATACTATTTTATTGATTGATAATGAAGACCAGGCATATTTGCTGCAAACGGCTAAATATACGGGCAGAGCCATAACGGAGGCTGTTACTGAACGAACTGTTCGCGGGCCGCGTGAGGGTTTTATCGAGGATTTAGACACAAACCTCGCGCTTGTACGTAAACGGATACGAACTCCACAATTAAAAGTAAAATTTCTAACCCTGGGTCGACAAACCAATACAAAAATAGGCATTTTATATATGGCCGGAATTGCTAGTGAGGAAATTGTCCAAGAAATAAAAGACCGGCTTTCCAAAATAGACATTGATGGAATATTAGATAGTCAATATATTGAGTCTCTAATCCAAGATTCAAAACGGTCTCCGTTCCCAACCATATACAATACTGATCGTCCAGATAAAGTATGTGGGAGCTTACTTGATGGAAAGGTCGCCATTATCATTGATGGGTCTCCCTTTGTATTGACAGCACCTGCCCTTTTTGTGGAATTCCTCCACACCAGTCAGGATTATTACGATAGTTCGCTAGCTGCTACAATGGTTCGTTGGGTCCGATTTTTGGGGCTTTTTGTAACCTTAATTCTTCCTGCATTTTATGTAGCACTGACCACCTTTCATCCCGATTTATTACAAACAACACTTCTATTGAGAATTGCCGGGAGCCGTGAAGGTCTTCCATATCCCGTTTTAATTGAAGCGATCTTTATGCTCATGACTTACGAACTGATTCGGGAAGCTGGCTTGCGAATGCCTAAAACGTTTGGGAGTCCAATAATAATCACGCTTGCTTTAGTTATCATTGGCCAGGCGGCCGTGCAGGCTGGAATAATTGGGTCAGTTTTAAGCATTGTTGTTTCGATCACAGCGTTAACATCATTTATTATGCCAAACTATGCGTTTCATCAAATAATTAGAATGTTAGGCATTCCCTTGCTTATTTTGGCTGGGTTATTTGGATTCATGGGTATCCTTGTTGGTCTGATGTTCGGTTTAACCCATGTTATCAGTCTGCGTTCTTTCGGTGTTCCCTATTTTTCGCCAGTATCACCTGCAATCTATCAGGGCTGGAAGGATGTCTTTATTCGGGCTCCTTGGTGGGGAATGAAGTCGCGTATTCCAGGTATAAATATCAACAATTTCCACCGAAGTGGAGAGGCTTCTTCATCATCATCAGTAGGCAGTAAGGAGAAAAAGGATGAGTAATATCAATAAGTTTAGATGTTTAATAATCATTGTTATTAATTCTCTCTTGCTTATTTCTTTAACAGGCTGCTGGAGCTCACATGGGGCAGAAGAAAATGCAGTTATTGATATCATGGGTATTGATATCAATGAAAAAGGAGAATATGAAATCACTGCATCCATTGTAAAGACTTACCAAGTATTTTCACTAACATCAAAAAATAATTCAGATGGAAAAGGTGAGAATTCCTATATTATTTCTACAACCGGTAAAAGCATTGTCCAAGCTATTTCACGATTAGCAAGGACTATACCGAAGAGACTCTATTTTGGACACATGAATGTACTTATTTTGGGTAACACTTTTGCTTCTGAGAAGAACTTGGAGCAAAGTTTAGATTATTTTAAAAGAGAAAATGATTTTCGTCCGAATTTGCAACTTTATGTAACAAAAGGGAAGGCAAAGGATATTATTACCACAAAACCAGAGTTAAAGCCAACACTTGGTTTGGAAATAAGAGGCATGTTTGCGACGAATCGGTATGACACATCTTCAATGGTCAAAGACATTAGTAAATTTTCAGAGGGTTTAAGCAGTGTTTCAATGGAACCTTATACAGGGGTACTATCTACCTCAATTGCGAATGATAAATTAGCTCAAACAGGAAAAGTCGAACCCATTGGAAAAGAAAGTAGGAAAAGTCTGATTCCTCAAGAAAGTAGAGAGGCTTCACTAAGTTTAAACGAAACAGCTGTGTTTAAAAGTGGGAAATTAGTTGGATACTTGAATAATGAGGAGACGAATGGCTTATTGTGGCTTAAAGGAGACCTAGTTAAAGATGTGATCATTGCTCCTTGTGGAGATGGGTCTAGTGAAGGGAACACTAGTCTCATCATAAGAAAGGTAAACACTTCTATTTCACCCGAAAAGAATGATTCGAAGATTGCTTTTCATGTTGATATTCATGCCGACGGTGAAATCAGTGAGATAACCTGTTCAACTCCTTCTATTTCAAGTAATTATTTAGCTAACCTAAATCGCCAGGTTGAAGGAATAGTAAGAAAAGAAATAGATGATTTGTTTAGAAAGATTAAATATGACTGGAATACAGATATCATTGGCTTTGGTGACCAATTTAAACGGAAATATCCTGAAGATTGGAGGGGAATGGCTTCGTCATGGAAAAAGGATGGTTTTAAAGATACAGACATCGATATAAACATAGATTTTTCAATAACAAGATTCGGCTTACAAAAAGGAACTACATCAGAATAGAGGGAAAAAATGAAAACTTTATTCTTCTTACTATTTATCATACTTGTAGGTATCACAACAGTTTCTCATCTATATACTTCCTGGAGAAAGAAGGAGAAAAAAGTGATGTTTATTCAAATGGGTATCCTGGGATTAACAATTGTTTTAGGTGGTGTGTTGATATACGAATTCCAGCTTCCATCCTTATCAAAATTATTTAATACAATAAGCCCGTTTTAGTAGATTGGAGGGAATTTCCTATGATTGAAAAGGGAAGAATTAGTAATATTCAGGCTTCTATGTTAGCGATCACTTCTTTGACGATCATCGGGCATTTAATTATTTTGACGGTTGTGATGGCACATAGTAAGCAAGATGGGTGGATTGCAGGAATATTCGGAAGTGCACTGGGGCTCATTGGAATAGTCTCGTTGGTTAAGCTTTCTCAGCGATTTCCAGGCTTAACTTTAATTGAAATTCTTTTTCAGCATTTCTCCTGGATTGGGAAAATACTGGGACTCCTATATTTGTTTTATTTTTTTATCATGGCATGTTTGGCAACAAGACTCTACGCGGAGGCTTATAAAAGAATTATGATGGAAACACCAATGTGGGCATTTATTACGGTGATTCTTCTATTATCAATCTATATCGTTCATAAAGGTCTTGAAACATTAGGAAGATTGAACCAGGTGATGTTGCCAGTTTTGGTCATTTTCGCCATGGCTGTTGTAATCTTAACCATAAATGAAAAAAAGGATTATACCAACCTCCTGCCTTTTTTAGGTAACGGGTTATATCCCGTTTCTTTGGGCTCGCTCACCGTAATGGGGTGGTTTGGTGAATTTGCAATAATGGGAATGGTTTTACCGTATGTTCAAAATCCAAAAAAACTAATGAAAACAGGGATTTATAGCGCACTTTTAACATTGATCTTCTTTTTAGGGCCTATCACAGGGCCTATAGCACTATTTGGGCCAGAAGAAGCCGCGAAAATGGCTTTTCCTACTTTTTCGGAAGTAAGGTATATTGAAGCAGGCGATGTAATCAATCGCTTTGATGCCATTGCGATTCTCTTTTGGACGGTTGGATTAATGATACGTATTTCTTTATTCCTCTATGGGCTGTGCCTTGGGACCGCACAAATATTCAAAACCGATACATACAAACCTTTTATCATTCCATTCGGATGGTTAATCGGTGTAGGTGCCGTACTTTTCGCCAAGAACTATTCCGAAATAAATGAATTTCTGTTTCAGTCATATGTCCCCATAAATATTCTAATGGGAGCGGCTCTACCACTTCTATTCCTATTCATTACAATGATGCTGAAAAAGAAAAAAACGGTATAAGAACTGGTCTATAGTTCCTTGGATAGGACTAGGCAGACATTCGAATGAATGTCTGCCTCTTTTTAATTTTGGAACACTCTAGGATTTTTTAAATATTATAATAAATTATATTGACAATTCCTATGCGTATGGTAGGATTAATCTTAATTTAACAATTCAATGAGTTTTAAAGGGAGGCGAATCATCTGGAAGGTTCAGAATGGCAGGAAGTAAAGGAACATATTGAACGTATGCTGGACACATTAAAATATGGATCTATTACACTAGTAGTTCAGGATGGAAAAATAGTACAAATTGAGAAAAATGAAAAGGTTCGTCTTCAATCAAATAAAATTCGCTGACTAGAAAAACTTAAGGAGGTCTACACCTTTTTGGGGTGGGAGACAGCTTTTGTATTATGACAAAGGGGGTCCATAGAGGATGACAAAAACAGTGACTTATAATAATTGGAGTGAAATCTCGGAAAACTTCTCTATTCAGGATGAGACAAAGGGTGCCAGGTCTGTTTTAGAGTGGGCATATAGCAATTATCCTGAAGGGAAAATTATCTATGCATCTAGTTTTGGTGCTGAAGCAATTGTATTAATCGATTTGATTTATCAGGTAAAAAAAGATGCTCAGATTGTTTTTTTAGATACAGGGCTCCACTTTCCTGAAACGTATGAAGTGATTGATAAGATTGAAGCTCGTTTTCCAGAGTTACAAATCGAGCGAAAAACCCCTGATTTGAGTTTAGACCAACAAGCAGCAGAATATGGCTCGGCATTATGGAAACGTGATCCAAACCAATGCTGCCAAATCAGAAAGGTCATCCCTCTGCGCGAGGCATTGACTCCAAAAGATGCATGGATTTCAGGTCTTCGGAGAGAACAGTCGCCAACAAGGAAGGATACGCAATTCGTTAACAAAGATGATAAATTTAAAAATATAAAAATCTGTCCATTAATTCATTGGACGTGGGATGAAGTTTGGTCGTACATCAGGGAAAGAGACCTCCCTTATAACCAATTGCATGATCAAAACTATCCAAGTATTGGCTGTTTCCCTTGTACACAGGCCGTCGGAACAAATGGTGATTCCCGAGATGGGCGTTGGACGGGCAGCAGTAAAACGGAGTGCGGTTTGCACTCTAAGTAAAGGAGGTCATTCCTACGCTTACCATAATTGCGGTTTCAATAGGATTATTTTTTGCAGTAAATATTGGTGCTAGTGGTGCTGCAGCGTCGATGGGTATATCCTATGGAGCCGGTGTAATAGCAAAAAGAAAGGCATTGGCTCTTTGTGCCATTGCAGTTTTCCTAGGTGCTTGGCTAGGTGGAGAGGAAGTCGTAAAGACTATTGGGAGCGGGATTGTCCCTAGCAGTACATTTACGACGGCGATTGCCTTGATTGTGCTTGCCTCAGCAGCATTATCATTATTCCTTGCCAACATTTTTGGGATTCCTCTTTCGACCAGCGAAGTGGCAGTAGGATCAGTTATTGGAGCTGGTGTAGTCTATCAATCGGTTTTTGTAGGCAAGGTTTTGTGGATAGCAATGTTTTGGCTGCTTACTCCTTTTGCTGCATTTGTTATTGCCATTTTGGCTGCATCACTGTTGAGGCGACCATTCATTAAAACATGGATGGATAAGTCAAAAGCTGGTCCTATATTAGCAATCATTGTTGTACTTATGGGCTTGTTTGAAGCCTTCTCCGCTGGAATGAATAATGTAGCAAATGCAGTTGGACCACTTGTTGCCGCAGGATTAATGCATAAGGGAGATGCGGTAATCTGGGGCGGTCTAGCCGTTGCACTCGGTGCATTCTTTCTCGGAAACCGAGTGCTTGAAACCAATGGGAAAAAAATAACGACTCTCAGGATAGAAGAAGGTTGTGTAATTTCTGGTACTGGTGCAAGTATTGTTACTGCTGCCTCTCTTTTTGGAATTCCGGTCCCATTAACGCAAATTACCACTTCCTCCATAATCGGAATTGGCTATGCTAAATATGGGAAGGCAGTCCTAAAAAAGGATATCGTGGTTCAACTACTAACTGTTTGGATTGTTTCTCCTGTTTTATCGATGGTGCTTTCATACACCATTATTCAATTGGTGATTGAACAGAACTTCTATCCAATTATTGCAATGATAGGTGTTCTAATCTCCGTTTTTGGTGTGATGTTCCTAATGAAGAAAACACCTTCGAAGGTAGTAGTCCCAAATACAAAAGTATCTAATAAATTAAAATTTGTAGAGAAAGGTTGATCAAAATGTCATACTTACCAAAACCTCATGGAGGAAAACTTATTCAAGCATTCGACCCCAATTACGATCTAACCACTATCGAAAAGGAAATTGAAATTGATGCGATTGCATTAAGTGACTTAGAATTAATTGGTATCGGATTATTCAGTCCTTTAAAGGGCTTTCTTGGACAAAAAGACTATGAATCTGTCGTGAGCAATATGCGTTTAGCAGACAATACCATCTGGTCTATCCCTGTAACCTTACCCGTATCTTACGGTGTTGCTGAAACACTTGTGGAAGGAGAAGAGTACAAACTTTCATTTAACAAGGAAGTCTATGGTGTTATTAGGGTTTCAGAATGGTATGAACCTGATTTAGACAAAGAAGCACTTGAAGTATATAAAACAGAAGAACTTGCCCACCCTGGTGTGAAACGTCTTTACGAGAGAGGACCTGTTTACGTTGCTGGGGAAGTTGTACTCGTAAAAAAAGCCGAAAAAGGAGTATTCGGTGATGTGTGGTTTGAACCGAAGGAAACACGGGCTATTTTTGAAGAAAAGGGCTGGAAGACTGTTGTAGGTTTCCAAACAAGAAATCCTATTCATCGTGCACATGAGTACATTCAAAAAGCTGCCCTTGAAACAGTCGATGGCTTGTTCGTCAACCCGCTTGTAGGCGAAACAAAGTCAGATGATGTCCCTGCGGATGTCCGTTTGAAAAGTTACCGCGTTTTACTTGAGAATTATTATCCTAGCGAACGAGTTCAACTTGGTGTGTATCCAGCAGCTATGCGATATGCAGGACCAAGGGAAGCCATTTTCCATGCACTTGCCCGTAAAAACTTTGGCTGCACTCATTTTATTGTTGGTCGTGACCACGCAGGAGTTGGAAACTATTACGGAACTTACGATGCCCAGCATATTTTCAGTAATTTCACGGAAGAAGAACTTGGTATCAAGCCTTTGTTCTTTGAACACAGCTTCTACTGCAATAAATGCGAAGGAATGGCTTCTGATAAAACTTGTCCGCATAGCAAGGAAGACAGAGTGATTCTTTCTGGAACAAAGGTAAGAGAGATGCTGCGAGCAGGAGTACTTCCACCGGCTACCTTCAGCCGCAAAGAAGTTGTTGAAGTGTTAATCGAGGGAATGAAAGAAAAAGCAACCGTATAAGGAGGAAAATAAATCAATGTCTAAACCAACGAATATTACTTGGCATGAAACATCTATTTCCAAAAAAATTCGGCGTGAAAAAAATGGTCACGGAAGCTGTGTACTCTGGTTTACGGGACTCTCAGGATCGGGAAAATCAACTATCGCAAATGCTGTATCGAACGAATTGTTCCGTCAGGGGATCAATGAATATGTCCTTGATGGTGATAATATTCGCCACGGTTTAAACAAGGATCTTGGTTTTTCCGATTATGACCGAACTGAAAATATCCGAAGAATTGGCGAAGTTGCCAAGTTGTTTGTCGACAGCGGCAAAGTGGTGACCACCGCCTTTATTTCACCATTTCGCTCTGATCGTGAGCAAGTGCGGGCTTTATTTGAAGACGGTGAATTTATTGAAGTTTTTGTCCAATGTCCAATCGAGGAATGTGAACGTCGCGATCCCAAGCAACTCTATGCGAAAGCACGTCGTGGCGAAATTAAAGATTTCACGGGAATCGATTCACCTTATGAAGCGCCAGAACAACCGGAAATCACCCTCCGTTCTGATCAGGTAAGTGTGGAAGAGGCAGTGGAACAAGTCTTTGCTTATTTAAGAGAGAAAAAGATTATCTAAATGATGAATAAAGGAGCAGCGAGAATGAGAGGGATTCTTTACATTGGCCACGGCACACGCTCAAAAGAAGGAGCAGCAGAAGCAAATTCCTTCATACATAGAGTAATGGAACGAATTGATGTTTCAATTCAGGAAATGAGCTTTCTAGAGTTGACCGAACCAAGTATTGAGGAAGGCTTTCGGCGCTGTGTGATTAGGGGAGCGACGGAAATTACAGTCATTCCCCTGTTCTTGTTGTCAGCAGGTCACATTAAAGAAGATATTCCTCAAGCACTGACTTCTCTTCAGAAGCGGTTTCCGAATATCGAAGTGAAAATAAGGAATCCTTTTGGTGTCCAGGGGAGGATTCTCGATGGAATTGCTGAACTCGTTAGGAACAACGTCGTAGATTTATCTTCGGAGGATTCCATTTTAATTGTTGGAAGAGGAAGCAGTGACCTGAGCATTCACACTGCCTTCGCACAGATATCTGAAGGGATTCAGGAACGTCTTAGGACGAAACTTGTTTCTGTTTGTTATTTGGCTGCTACTGAGCCCAAGTTCCCAGTAGGTCTTGAGGTTATTTCCAAAAAATCAACTGGAAAAATAATCGTTGTTCCTTATTTATTATTTTCCGGCCTACTTTTAAAGGAAGTCGATCAAAAGGTCAGCATGAGACAAAATCTAGGTCAGCAAATTATCCACACAGGTTCGCTTAGCAAACATCGAGTCATTGAGGATATCATCATTGAGCGGGTTGCAGAATGTTAAAAATACTCTGATTATTGTAAATGCACATTAGCTAATAGTCCAATGGATTATTAGCTATTTCTTTGGAATCAAATTATATAAATGATCTCAAAACATGAACTGAAGTTCACTTTTTAATAAGATAAATGTTATAATAAAGGTGTAAATGTAAATATCTCTTACATAAATAAATCTAAGAGAAGAGAGGCTAAAGCAGGGGATAATAAAATGGTAAAATCTAACGAAAAGATGTGATTATGTGACAGAACTTATGAATGAAAAAATTCAACACCGCAAGTTACCACTTCGAAAAGTTATTCTTCGAACCATCGCTATTACAATCGGAGCCATTCTTATGGCTACCGGGTTAGAAATTTTTCTAGTTCCTAATCATGTTATTGATGGCGGCATTACAGGTATTTCAATTATGCTTGCCCATATAATTGGATGGAAATTAGGGATCTTCATCTTCATATTAAACTTGCCTTTTGTTTATATGGGATATAAACAGATGGGGAAAACCTTTGCATTTTCTACTGTTTATGGAATAATCGTTTTATCTATTTTTGTATCATTTTTCCACCCGATTCCAGCTTTTACTGATGATATTCTCCTTGCTACTGTTTTTGGAGGGATGATTCTGGGTATGGGTGTAGGAATCGTCATCCGAAATGGCGGAGCGTTAGACGGGACAGAAATATTGGCACTTGTGATCACTAAAAAGGTCCCATTTTCAGTTGGCCAGATCATCATGTTTATCAATATCTTTATCTTAGGAGCTGCCGGTTTTGTGTTTAGTTGGGACCGGGCAATGTACTCCTTGTTAGCCTATGTTATTGCATCTAAAGCGATAGATTCTGTTGTTGCAGGATTAGAAGAGTCCAAATCTGTTTGGATTATTAGTGATGAAGCAGAAGAAATTGGAAATGCTATCAATGCCCGACTGGGAAGAGGGGTAACTTACATTAAGGGTCAAGGTGCTTTTACTGGAGATAGCAAGAAGGTCATTTTCAGTATTATCACGAGGTTGGAAGAATCTAAATTAACCACAATTGTAGAGGATATTGATCCAACAGCCTTTTTAGCTATAGCAGACATTTCAGAAGTCCGCGGAGGCCGATTTAAGAAAAAGGATATTCACTAACAATAAATAAAAGGATCTGCAAATGAATCACAGATCCTTCAACTAGTATTAGTGGCCTAAACCAATATCATCTACATGCTTCACATGTTTATTATTAACCCAGATAAAAAGGACCGAAACGATGACAAACCCTGCTCCAACAAGAAATGGAACACTTGGATTATAAATTTCGGCAAGTTTTCCGGCAGTAAAGGGAGCAATCGCTCCTCCAATAAAACGGAGGAAGCTATATGCAGCAGAGGCCGTTGATCGTTCAACGGGGGCAGCATTCATCACGGCTGTAGTGATGAGTGTATTGTTATTTCCTAATAACGCACCTGCTAGGATAACGGCGGCAATGATCACCCACTGGG
The DNA here is from genome assembly GCF_051842875.1 of Neobacillus sp. C211. NCBI lineage: Bacteria > Bacillati > Bacillota > Bacilli > Caryophanales > Bacillaceae > Neobacillus > Neobacillus sp. C211. Next base: position 288,552 of record NZ_JBPXRO010000003.1, on the reverse strand, counting down.
TTGATGTCCATATACCCATTGAAACCAAAAGGAGAGCAAACAAGATTAACATCATACACATCGATTTTATGGTTCCAAACCATTCGGAAAGTTTTGGAGCCATAAATACAGAGGTGACAGCCAGTAGGATACCCCAGCCAAGAAATACGAAGCCTAATCCGTGTTCATCCAAGCCCATAACGAAAGGTGCATATGCCAGCAAGGTGAAGAAGCCAAAATTGTAAAGGGCAGCTGCAATACCGAACACTAACAGTGAACGATGCTTTAAAGCGCGAAATGGATCTAATAATGAAGTGCGAGCTTTTACCGCATTTTGAGCAGTTGCTTTTGGCATTAGGATGAAAAGGCCAATAAAGGCAATAACCATCAAGGTGGCTACCCCAAGAAACGGGCCACGCCATGACATCGCGCCAAGCCAACCGCCAAGTAGCGGGCCAACTGAAATCCCTAGTCCAATTGCAGCTTCGTATAAAATGATTGCTTTTGCCGTTCCACTATTTGAGAGGGAAACGATCGCAGATAAAGCCGTTGCAACAAACAGTGCATTTCCAAGGCCCCAGCCGCCTCGAAGCCCAACGAGTGTCCAAATACCATTTGAAATACCGCCAAGTGCCGAAAATACCGCAATGATTACGATTCCAGAAAGTAACGTCCATTTGATGCCAAGCCTTGTTGAGATTACCCCAGTAATAAGCATGGCAACGGCCATAACGGCATTATAGCTAGTGAATAGTAAGGTTACTTCAGTTTGTGTGGCATTTAATTGTTCGGCGATTGCCGGTAAAATAGGATCAACAAGACCCAACCCCATGAACGCGATAATACTTGCAAAAAAAACAGCCCAAACTGCTTTTGGCTGGGTAAGTAAACCAACCTTTTTACCGAGTGCCTCCGATTTGTGTGGCTGCATTGTTAATTTAGATTCTGGTCTTGGTGACATCTAATTTCCCCCTGTATTTTTGTTTCCATCCTTTTGAATTAGTTGTATGATGAAAGTATATAATTGTATTATACAATCAATTTCCACTGCGTCAATAGTGCTTTTGCAATAAATGTAAGGTTGAGATACATATCATAGACTACATATGTTATCATATTTGTTATATGAAATAAGGTTGACAGTGAGGAAGGAAAGAAATGGATGAACATTCATTAGAAATGATCGAACTTGAACTAGCAATTCTGATTCGCCGAACTACTTCAATTTCGAACAATAAAAAATTCGGGAATCTTGATAGATCTGCCTATTTAATCCTTCGCCGCATCAAATCGAAGGGGGCAGTAGGGGTTAAAGTTTTGGCGGAGGAATTCAAGTTAGATATATCTACAGTCAGTAGACAGGCAGCAGCTTTAGAGCATAAAGGTTATTTGTATAGAATTCCCGATCCATTGGATGGGAGAGCTTACACTCTTCAGTTAACTGAACAGGGTACAAATGAATTATTCGATTATAAACAGGCGCGTTTGAAGCGAATTACCGAACTATTAGAAGACTGGACTGATGAGGAACGCAAATTATTCGGGATACTTTTGGAAAAATTCAATCAGTCATTTAATACCTAAATTTTTATAACTGTTTTTTATAAAGGGTAGGAGAAGATAATTATGGACACTAAAAGAATTGAACAAGACTTCTTAGGAAAAAAAGAAATACCAACAGATGCTTACTATGGTATTCAAACACTTAGGGCAGTTGAAAACTTTCCAATTACAGGTTATCGAATTCATGAAGATTTAATAATAGCGCTTGCGATGGTCAAAAAAGCGGCTGCAATTGCCAATATGAATACGAAGAGGCTGTATAGTGGACTTGGCAACGTTATTAGCCAAGCAGCTGATGAAATGATTGAAGGTAAATGGAACAATCAGTTTATCGTTGACCCGATCCAAGGTGGAGCAGGGACATCAATGAATATGAACGCTAATGAAGTGATTGCCAACCGTGCACTAGAATTACTCGGTCATGAAAAAGGTGCTTATATGCATTTAAGTCCCAATACACATGTTAATATGTCGCAATCAACGAATGATGTATTTCCTACAGCTATTCATATAGCAACACTCAGATTACTTGAAAAATTGCTAGCGACTATGCAGGATATGCTTAAGGTCTTTAAGGATAAAGCTAAGCAATTTGAAAACGTTATTAAAATGGGTCGGACCCATCTTCAGGATGCCGTTCCGATTCGATTAGGTCAGGAATTTGAGGCTTACTCTCGAGTGCTTGAACGGGATATTAAACGGGTCCATCTTTCACGGGGGAATTTATATGAAGTGAACATGGGAGCAACAGCAGTTGGAACAGGATTAAATGCAGACCCAAAATATATACTAGATGTGGTTAAACAGCTTACAGAAATCAGTGGATTACCGTTGGTCAATGCAGAACATTTGGTTGATGCTACGCAAAATACGGATGCTTATACCGAAGTTTCAGCAGCATTAAAGGTGTGTATGATGAACATGTCTAAAATCGCTAATGACCTTCGGTTAATGGCATCAGGTCCTCGTGCAGGCCTTGCTGAGATTTCCCTTCCAGCCCGTCAGCCAGGATCTTCGATCATGCCTGGAAAAGTAAACCCTGTAATGCCGGAACTGATTAATCAAATCGCCTTTCAGGTGATTGGAAACGATCATACCATTTGTCTAGCTTCAGAAGCAGGCCAGCTTGAATTGAACGTCATGGAACCTGTATTAGTCTTTAACCTACTTCAATCTATTAGTATTATGAACAACGGATTCCGATCATTTACGGATCATTGTCTTGTAGGGATTGAAGCTAATGAGGCTCGCTTAAAAGAGAATGTTGAAAAAAGCGTAGGTATTATTACAGCGGTTAATCCACACCTTGGTTATGAAGTGGCAGCGAGAATCGCTAGAGAAGCAACTTTAACTGGCAAGTCTGTTCGTGAATTATGCCTGAAATATGATGTCCTAAGCGAAGAAGAATTAGATCTTATTTTGAATATATATGAAATGACCAAACCGGGAATCGCAGGTGCTGCTCTTTTAGAAAAAGATTAAAGTTCTTTTTACAAAAATATTATTCTTTTAAATAAGGAGTGCCTGACACCGGAACATTTACGAATGGAGAGTCAGGCACCCTTTTTGTTACTGTAATAAGTCGCTCAATGGAACCAGTTGGTACCCTTGGGCTCTTAGCCATGGGATTACTTGATTAACAGCATCCGGCGTATTTATTCCGCCGATATGCATGAGGATGATGTCACCGTTGCTTGCTCCAGTTTTAATCCGGGAGATGATTACCCCAGTAGTCGGCTGCTGCCAGTCTATCGTATCCAGTGACCACTGGATGCTGTACGGGTACCCAGCTTCGCCAGCTGTTTTAAGAGCGGATGAATTATATGATCCGAATGGAAAGCGAAAATACGGCTGGGGTGATTTTCCCGTTGCATTCTTGATTGCTTCTTCAGCTTTGATGATATCCTTTTTAAATGCACTAGCTGTCGTTTTTACTGCGTCCGGATGGGAATAAGAATGGTTACCTATATCATGTCCTTCATCGGCAATTCTTTTGGCGAGGTTTGGATATTTCACAACCCATTTACCAGTAAGGAAGAAGGTGGCTTTGACATTATGCTTTTTCAACACATCGAGTATCCCAATGCCCACTGCATCACTACCGGCATCAAAAGTTAATGCGATTTTTTTCTGCTGGAGGCTGCCGTTTGAAATAATCACAGATGAAGCTGTTGTAGGTGGGGGATCCTGCTTTGGTGGATCTGCAGGTTGTGCCGGCTCTACATTCTTCCCATAAAGCTTCAATATTTGACCCACATAAATGACATCGGAGGGGAGACGGTTCCATTGCTTTATTTTTTCTACAGTCACATTTGCTCGTTTGGCGATGGAGAATAAGGTATCGCCTTTAACGACCTTGTAGTCAACTGTTTCGTTATCACCCACAATAATTTGTGCGGGAGTAGTAGGGTTAGGTTGATTAGGTTCCTCTTTTGCAGGTTCTTCGGATGGAGGGTTTACAATGTCGGGTGGATTTTCATTTCCTGAATCGGTTCCATTATTTTGTCCGGAACCTGAAGGTATTTCTGATTTAGGAGAATCAACTGTTTCTCCACTCCTAAGGGCAGGCAGGTTCCTATCGTGAAAAAACAACAGGAAAACAACGCATAGCAAACATATTGTTGCGAGAGTATAATAAATTCCTTTTCCTCTTGTTCGATGGGCATGTGAAATTACTCCTAAAACAAGAGATACTGAAAATAAAAGAATGCTAACAAGTATTAAGATTTCTGTCATGGTAATTCCCCCTTTATTTTCGTTCTGACCAGGGTGCAGAAATCGTTTAGTACAAGGAATAATTTGGTGCTGAAGTCGAAGAGGGGACTAAAGTGGTATTGATATATAATTGATTTCTGCTTTAATTATACCATATGAGGAAATGGGCTTAGATGCCACGCACCTTTAAAAAAAGCCTACGATTTATACAAACTTCATTTTGTTTATTATTTTTATATTATTATTTCCAACTTTTTTGCAGGAAATTGTAAATAAAAATGGAATAGAATAGGAGAGTCATATGAAACAAAATACATTGGGTATCGTCTAACTATTTATAAAAGGGCATAGAGCTATAAAAAAAGGGGTCAAGTAGGATAAAATGGCGAAGCATAATTGGGTAATATCACTTTTAGTAGCAGTTTGTTTAATAGGAACTGGATGTTCGGAACAAACCGCAAAAGAAAAAGAGGCAAAGGCAGCAGAAATTCAACAAAAGATTGTAAAAGAGAAAAATTTACAAGAAGAAAAAAAACTGGCAGAAACAAAGAAACGTGAAGAAGAACGAAAACTGGAAGAAGCAAGGCCTGTATATATAAATATTATTGATCCGAACACAAAAGACAAGGTAAAAACTTTTAATACGAAGGATTTAGGGTATATAACGAATCCTGAAAATTATAAAGTTGAAATTGCTAAATTGACTAGAGAATTAGCGCGGGGAACTGAATCGAGACCTGGGTACGACAAACGAATGGTTCTTGATAAACTGGATGGAAATGGTCAGGTGATCAAAGGAACACCTCAAACAATTCTTGATGAAGAAGAATTGGCTGAAAAGATTATGCTGGCTTCTGAAAAAGGCGGCGATGTAGAGATTCCTTTATATATTAATGCGAGTGGATATAAAAACGAAGACGCGGCCCATTTAGATGAAGTGGTAATTGCCTCATATACTACTTATTTTAATAGTGGTGTTGTGGGAAGAACGAAAAATATTGAACTATCGGCAGAAGCGATAAATAATGTCATCCTTGGAACGAATGATTATTTCTCATTCAATACGACTGTTGGCCCAAGTGATGCGGGGCACGGGTACCAAAAAGCAGCAGAGATTAATTACGGAAAATTAGTCGAAGGATATGGCGGAGGCATTTGCCAAACTTCTTCTACTTTGTATAATGCAATCGATCAACTAGCTGTAACTTATGTAGAAAAACATCATCATTCCTTAAAGGTCGGTTACGTGCCAAAAGGAAGAGATGCTACCGTATCCTATGGCGGCAAAGATTTTAGATTTCAAAATACATCTGGTGTACCTTTAATATTAAAGGCAATTGTAAGAAATGGGTCTCTAACAGTAGAGGTAAGGACATCAACAGCCTACCAAGACCAAGTAAAGAAGGGTATCTAGCTAGTAAGAATGTGAAGTTTTCCACATGAAAAGATGCATTAAAGACAGACAGAATCCCTTCATTGAACCGAGAAAAAGGGTTTGAGGAAGGGATTTTTTGTTTATTTTTAATTGAATACCGTTTTACGGTATTACCTCATTTCCTCCCAATCTGTATATTGACCACTGCCTTGACATCCCGGGCATTCAAACGAATTAAAGTATGCAAATTCATTATAAGGGTACACGGTATAGCCTCGACCATAACAATCAGGACATTTGCCCTGGTCTTTCATATTCGAGACATGATTCTGGTATTTAGTCTCTTTCCACTGGTTAAAAGAGTTGAGTAGTCCCATTTTATTCACCTCATCTTTTTTCTTCTTAGTATGGAGAAAAAATGGAATTATTATGCTTGTATTATTTTATTGCAAATAGGGAAACGATTGAAATATACAATTTTCCATTTATCAAACTTCAATACTTTTCTATAATAATTTTATGTAAATACAGTCATTTTTGTGAATGGTTTTACAATGGAAATAAAAAAAGTGGAAAGCATCATTGCTCTCCACCTTTATAAAATCATGTACATCCTATTTCCCAGAAATATTTAATTTCTTCATTCGATACTGTAAACTTTGCCGACTTAGTCCAAGTAGTTGGGCTGACTTAGAAACATTAAAATTATTTTTAGTTAATACATGGTCAATATAAGATTTTTCAAATAACTCCATTTGTTGTTTTAAGGGAACAGCTATCTCTGCATTTTCTTTTATAAAGTTATCAACTGTAGAAAGAGGGATCATTCTTTCTTTCATCTGCATTTTGCTTCTATATTGGTAGGGTAAATGGGTGTACATGATCCATTCTTCATCGATCATAATATTCATAGCTGCTTCAATAATATGCTCAAGCTCACGAACATTGCCGAGCCAGTCATACTCAAAGAAAGACTGTTTAACTTCCTCTGACAAACCTTTTACATTCATCTGAAAAAGTTCATTGTATTTTTCAATAAAGTTTTGGACTAATAATGGTATATCTTCCTTGCGATCTTTTAAGGGTGGGACAAAAATAGTTACGACTCCAAGCCGATAATATAAATCTTTACGCATCCGATTATTGGCAATAGCATCGATCGGATCTTCATTCATATTGGCAATAACCCGTACATCAACAGGTGTATCCTTCGTATCACCTATTCGCCGAATGGTCTTTTCCTGAAGAACACGAAGTAACTTTGCCTGAAGATTTAAATTTAATGAATTAATCTCATCTAGCAAAAGTGTTCCACCATTGGCCTGTTCAAATAATCCGGGGGTATCGACAGCACCCGTGAAGGCACCACGCTTTGTCCCAAATAGGAGGCTTTCGATTAAATTATCAGGAAGGGCTGCACAGTTTTGAGAAATAAATGGTGCAGATAATCGCCCGCTCCCGTTGTGAATACTTTGGGCAAAAAGTTCTTTCCCTGTACCTGTATCTCCGACAATCAAAACATAGGAGGAAGTTCGGGTAGCACGTTTAGCAGATTCGATTACTTCCTTAATGGCACGGCTATTTCCGATGATTTTATCAAACGTGTATCGGGTTGATCCTTTATTCATATTGCCTTTAATTAATCGCTCTAGTTTTGTAACATCATTGGCAATTTCAACTGCTCCTTGGAGTTTTTCTTCCGAATAAATTGGGATAGTATTGTTTATTGTCGTAATTTCTCGACCTTTATTGTTAAAATAGGTTTGTTTTACGTTACTTGTTTTTTTTCCTTCGTGCAGCGCTTTTACAAGAGTACTAGATTGATCATCTTTAAACATAAACACATCTAATAGGTTTTTATCAATAACGTCATGAAGGTCCATCGATTCCATTTGCATCATTTTTTTATTATATATAATCGTTTTTCCCGTCTCATCTACGGCATGGACACCAACATCCACCTCGTCCAAAATCCGTTTATACATTCGATTTACATAAAGTAAGTAATTGGCGTTTTGTATAGTTTTCTCCATGTGATTCATTCCCTTTGTTTTATCCCTTATGCACCTATTTAACCAAATAAAACGTAATAATGCAAAATAGTTTTGCAGTTTCGTAGAAAAACCGTGAAAATTTGCAAAGAATATTGGCGTTTGTCAGATTAATTCTCAATTTGGTAACTTTTGTTAGGTGAATCTTCTTTCCTTTTTTGTGGAAAAATTATTTTGGCGGTATAGGTGCAAAATATTTATTAATCATGCAAAAATATTTTGCCTATTTGTTCAAAAAATGCTCACAAATCGGCATATTAATTTTGGCATGAAACTTGCATTTTAATATTTTGAAATATAGCGATAATTTAGAAATTATTAGCTAGTTTTAGCTCTTGAAAATAGGCTACTATTTCCGTATAATTTCTAATGCAAAAGGTTTAATTTGTAGAGCTGCCAGTTTAGGTAGAAAATTATCCTATTATTTTGTGTTAAAAAGGTTTGAAAGCGCATTCCTTAAGGGGAAAAGGGGGATATTTTATGAATTTGCAAGAAAATAATTCAAATCATGAATTAAAAAGAACGATGAAGTCGAGACATTTATTTATGATCTCATTAGGTGGGGTAATTGGATCAGGTCTTTTCTTAGGTTCAGGCTACACGATTAGCCAAGCAGGACCAACGGGTGCTATTCTTTCTTATATTGTCGGCGGTTTGATCATGTTTTTAACCATGCTATGTCTCGGTGAATTATCTGTTGCCATGCCGGTATCTGGTTCATTTCAAACGTATACCACGAAATTTATTGGTCCTGGAACTGGATTTGCACTTGGATGGCTTTATTGGTTAGGCTGGTCTGTAACTGTAGCATTGGAGTTATTATCTGCAGGACAGCTCATGCAAAGATGGTTTCCTCACTCCCCAATTTGGATTTGGTGTGCGATTTTTGCTGTTGTATTATTCTCACTGAATGCACTCTCAGCACGCGCGTTTGGCGAAACCGAATTTTGGTTTTCAAGTATTAAAATATTTGCAATTATCGCTTTTATCGTCCTTGGTGGAGCGGCGATGTTTGGTTTAATTCACTTGAAAGGTGGACAACCAGCACCGTTTTTCTCTAATTTCACTGCACATGGTTTATTACCACATGGTTTTTCTGCCTTAATTATTACAATGATTGCAGTTAACTTTTCGTTTCAGGGCACAGAATTAATCGGGATTGCTGCAGGCGAAAGTGAAGAACCTGAAAAGACTATTCCGAAATCGATTAAACAAACAGTTTGGAGAACGCTATTTTTCTTCGTTTTAGCGATATTTGTATTAGCCAGTTTAATTCCTATGAAACAAGCTGGAGTCGTGGAAAGTCCATTTGTTGTCGTGTTTGATAGTATTGGAATCCCATATGCAGCAGACATTATGAACTTTGTTATTCTGACGGCGTTACTTTCTGTTGCAAACTCAGGACTGTATGCAGCAACACGAATGTTGTATGCCATGTCTAAAGAGAAAATGACTAGTCCTGCCCTTGCAAATGTAAATAAACAAGGAGTACCAATCAACGCGCTTGTTTTGACGATCGGGATCGCTCTATTATCCTTACTGTCAGGCTTCTTTGCCGAAGAAACAGTATTTGTTTGGCTGCTTTCCGTCGCAGGATTAGGTGCCCAGGTCGGTTGGATTTCAATCACAGCTTCACAAATTGCCTTCCGTAGAAAATTCATCCGCGAAGGAGGAAATGTAAAGGATCTTAAATTCAAAACGCCGCTTTTTCCAGCTCTGCCAATCATTGCCTTAACCTTAAACGTTATTGTATTGGCAAGTTTAGCGTTTGATTCAGAACAGCGTTTGGCTCTGTATCTTGGGGTTCCGTTTGTAGCAGCCTGTTATTTAATTTATCATTTTAGAATTAAAAAGAACCGCGAACAAGATGGTGAAGGTGAACAAGAATTACAACTGCATGAAAATAAAAAAATGATTATTTAGTTTACCATGTTAAAAACGCTTGAAAATTGAGCTGCACCCGAATTGTTGGACACTAATCTAACAATAAGGGGTGCAGTTTTTTTATGGTTAAATATAATGCGGAGGATAAATTAAAGCAATATTCAAATACTATTTATCGAGGTGATGAAGATGGGAAAATGGAATGAACAGGCGGCACCCAATAATAATTTGCCACCGAAGACAATCAAGCAAGGTGAATTAGTTGGGAACGAAGCAAAACATGAGTTTTCAGAGGAATTATCTGATGGTGGAGAACGTGACCAAAACATTAAGGTTCTGAGAAATAACGGAAGAGTAAAATAGGATTCATTTTAGGTAGTGGTGATTAAAAAATTACCACTATTTTTTTATAAGCTCTTTACAATACAATTCCTTTGTTATAGAATTTCTATGTACCTAATATATCTAGGTAGGTGAATAAATGTTTAACCGCGAATTAGTGAAAGGCAGTACTTCCTTAATCCTGCTCCAATTATTAAACGAACGGGATATGTATGGCTATGAATTAGTGAAAGAGCTTGAACAGCGCAGTGATAATGACTTAAGTGTTAAAGAAGGGACCCTGTATCCTGCACTTCACAAGCTTGAAAAGCAAGAGTACATTGAGTGTTATTGGCGGGAGCAGGAAAAGGGACCAGCACGAAAATATTACAAGATAACCACGGCTGGAAAGGAATTATTAGGTGAAAAAACACGTGAATGGCAGGACTTTGTTAAAGTGATGAACAAAGTGATAGGGAGATCGAAGCATGGAACGGCCGAAGAATAGGTTTCTTGAACAACTGGCAAAAGGGCTGGGAACTCAATTAGATAAAGAGGAGATTCTCCGTGAATATGCGTCACATATCGATGAAATTCTAATGGAATCGAAGTGTCAGGATGAGGATACGGTTTTTGAACTGATTGTATCCCGGCTTGGCAGCCCTAAAGAAATTGCACAGGTGTGGAGAGAAGAGTTTTCTGTCACTCCAAGTAATATGAAATGGGTGTTTATCCTCTTAAATGTTCTTTTTTTTGGAGGAGGCAGTTTACTAACCTTGGCTCACAATATCTATCCGTGGGAATGGCTTTCGGTTACATGGAATCACTTAACCTCGATTCCAACCTTAATTGCTGTTTTGTATATGTTTTTTTGGGCCTTATTAGGATATGAAATCGGAAAGGGATTTGGGCATAATGGAAGAGTGCTCCTTAGAAAAACGTTTTTACTATCGCTTATTCCTAATTTGCTATTAATGATCCTAACAGTTTTTCATATTATTCCACATTCTTGGTTCGCCCCGTTATTAACCAAAACATTTATTATAGCTTGTATCATTTTTACCATCATCCTATACCCGGTCAGTTGGATTGGCTATCGATGGGGGAGAAAAGCGTCGATATAAGCAGTTTTTTTTTGCTTAACTACCTAGTAAAACTATATATATAGAATTTCTATACAAAAAGAGGGATGAAGATGGAAATGAAAATTACTAAATCTGATTGGATCTTTTTAGTCTTATGTTTATTGCTTGGAATTTTAGGTGAAGAAGCTTTCTTTCGCAGTCAGATAGGGATCTCCTATTTTGTGTTTATTTCAGTTTTTTACTCGGTGTTTATTTGGCGCTATCGACGCTTTCAATTTTCACATCAACGATTGGGTTATCTAATTCTTTGTTGTATTTGGCTGCTATCAGCCAGTTATTTTTTAAATAATAACGTGCTATTTTATGTTTTAAATATACTGGTGATCCCTGGGTTAGTTATCTTTCATTTAGTGTTAATCACCAGTCCGAATAATTTTCAATGGAATAAACTAACCTTGGTTACTTTTGTATTTACTAAGTTAATCCAAGCACTAAAATATAATGCTAGTTTCGCTGCCTTGTTTGGAAAGGGCTTTAAACAAGGTGTTAATAAGGACAAATTTTTAGTATGGAAAAAAATAATCCTTGGGATAGCGATTTCACTGCCAATCCTCTTTGTCGTATTGAATTTACTAATTTCGGCAGATTCTCAGTTTGAGCAATTAATTGGCGGCATTCCACAATGGTTCCAAGTCATTACTGTTGAACGTGTTATGAGACTAATTGTTATGCTAATCTTAACCGCCGCCTTCTTTGGATTTATGCAAATCCTATATAACAGACATATGAACGTAATCAAACAACAGTCAAATGAGCAACGGATTCAGATGGATGGAATTATAACAATCACGGTTCTTGTCATCATCAATGCCGTTTATCTTTTGTTTACGGTCGTACAATTCAGGTATTTTTTCAGTGGAACATTACAAGCGGATTTTACCTTTGCTGAATATGCTAGAAAAGGATTTTTCGAGCTCTTATTTGTAACACTCATCAATTTATCGATTACGGTAATCGTGTTAACCTTTGTTAATCGTGCAACAAGTTTCATGCGGAGAGCGACGCAAATCATGCTGACCATTCTCGTCCTTTCGAGCTCTGTAATGCTCTGTTCCGCCTTCCTACGGTTAAGTATGTATGAAGACGCGTACGGGTTTACGTTCACTAGGGTGCTGGTGCATTCGTTTATGATTTTCCTAGTCGTCATCTTTACGTATACACTAGTGAAGATTTGGGTGGAGAAGCTGTCGTTATTTCACTTTTATTTTATTACTTCATTGATCTACTATACAGCGATTACAGTTATTGACTTGGATAAAATCGTCGTGAAAGAAAATATGAACCGTTACGAGACCAGCGGGAAAATTGATGTTCATTACCTTAATAACTTGTCATATAGAGGGGTTTTAGGCTTAATAGACCTTTATGAAAAAGATAAGAATATACCTGAACTAAAAAAAATATTACTAGAGCGAAAAAAGGAAGCACTTGCTGAAAGCTTGCCGTGGCAATCGTATAATCTAAAACGAGAGCAGGCATTCTCTGAACTTAAGAAGTTGGATATAAACAAGTAAATAGAAGACGATTCGATGATCCGGATCGTCTTTTTTGTTGATATTTATTAATCTGAATAAATTAGGAATATTGCAAAATTACTAATTAAATGTAAAAATGGAAAAGAACTGTATTTTTTTAGAATAAAATTTTTGGGTGGGATAAAATGAAACGTTTATTTCGGGCTCTTATCAGAATTGGATTAATACTAGCGGGCTTTCTGTTTATTTTTAATCTTCCCTCCTTTTTAGGGATTGGAAAAGAGCATGTCATGATTAATTTTAAAACACTATGGATCAATCTGAAGTCGGATTTTCAATTTTTAGTGGAATTTAATGGTGATCAATACATAGCTTTTTTCAAGAAATTAGAAATAGCCGAGAGTTATCAGTACACGATGACGATTCTACTGATCAGCCTTTTTTTTATAATCTTCCTTGCTATGATTGTGGCAATAATAATTATGCTCTCACCAGAAAAAGCAAAAAATCGAATGAAAAGTGGGATCAATTTTTTCGAAGCTGTTCCTGATTTACTAGTAATCTTTTTATTTCAGTTTTTTATTATTACTTTATATAAAACGACGGGATTAAAGTTTTTACAACTCTATGGGATATTTGGTCATAAGCCTTATTTTGTTCCAATCATGACTGTATCCTTTCTGCCTTTTTTCCTATTCTTGCAGTTTCTGATTAATGTAATCAATGAGGAACAAATCCAGCAATATGTTCTCTATGCGAGGGCAAAGGGGATGGGCAGACTTAGAACCATACTCGTCCACATCATGCGAAACATTTTTCCACTCTTAATCTTGCAGCTGCGGACGATCATTTGGGTATTATTATCCAATATTTATCTAGTTGAATTTTTGTTTAATATTAATGGGTTTACTCAGCAATTTCTAAAGATTATTTTTATGGGCGGAGATTTTGCTTCCCTCGTTATATGTTTACTAATGTTATCGATACCACTGTTGGTAATGGAAGCTGTGGGATGGTTGATTTCAAAGCTAATCAAAGGGAGGGAGGCAGTCAGTTTATGAGAAAATATAAAAAAACTATTATTGGCTCCACGTTGCTTTTGATTCTCTTATTAATGAGTATTTTGTACCCTTATTACGGGCCAAAAGATTACAATCATCAGGTACTGGTAAAAAATGAACAGGGCGAAATACTTGGCAGGGCACCGTTTCCTCCATCAGCACAACATTTAATGGGTACTAATCAGAATGGCGAGGATATGCATTGGCTATTACTTTACGGTGCAAAATTTACATTAATCTCGGCATTTGGAGTCGCCTTATTAAGAGTAATCCTTGGGGGAATATTCGCAATTTTCCTATCACTATGGGCGCCATTCTTAAAAATTTATGTTAAAGACTTTTTCCTAACTTTTCGTTATATCCCATCAATCCTGATTGCGATAATTTTAATGATACCGATTGTGGGTGATTTTAATGATGTTGCCATTTCTTCTATTGTTACCTATCAAATTTTTATTCTCGTATTTATCGGATTTCCATCGGTTACGATTTTCGCCGCCGATGTAACCGATGGATTATTAAAAACCTCCTTTGTGCAAAGCTCTAAGTTAATGGGGGCTGGCAAATTACATATTGTAAGAAAGCAATTGATGCCGTATATACGTTCTTACGGGCTATTATTTACTGTCCAACAGTTTATAAGCACTCTTCATATTACAATGCAGCTTGGTTTGTTTGGAATGTTTCTTGGTGGGAGAAATCGGGGAGGAGTGTTAGGGTTTGAAGAACCGCCAAAACCGGCCACACTTTCCAATGAATGGGCAGGATTAATTGGACAAAATTATAGTGAATTTATTCGTGCCCCGTGGTCCATTTTAAGTCCCGTGGTTGGATTTTTTGTTGTCATAGTCATCGTGAATTTGATCAAGAAAGAACTAGAAGAGAGCCTATATGGTTCAAGGGTTGTGAAAAAGAAAGAAACAAAGGGAAAGGTTCCTAAGATGGAATCCCATTCCTCAAAAAAATTTGAGTTTGTTCAAAAACTATAGCTTGGGTAAATTAGTAGTTAGAATTAAAAAGGCGGGATCAATTGATCCCGCCTCCATATCAGTCACCATTAAACATATCAAAAATTCCTCTTGCGATACTGCCTTCGTCTTTTGCCCCGCCACGTGAAGGTGCCGCAGCAAAAACACGGCTTGCCAGACGGCTAAATGGCAAGGATTGAATCCAAACGGAACCGGGACCGCGGAGTGTGGCAAAAAACAAGCCTTCTCCGCCAAACATGGCTGTTTTAACTCCTTTTACAAATTCGATATCATAATTTACACTGCTTGTCATCGCCACTAAACAGCCTGTATCCACGCGCAGTGACTGGCCTGGCAAAAGGTCTTTTTTTATAATCGTTCCACCTGCATGAACAAAAGCGAGCCCATCACCTTCTAACTTTTGCATAATAAATCCTTCGCCGCCAAAGAAGCCGGCGCCAATTTTTCGTTGGAATTCAATCCCGACCTGAACCCCTTTAGCAGCAGCAAGAAAGGCGTCCTTTTGGCAGATAATTTTTCCTCCCAATTGGCTTAAGTCCATCGGAATAATCTTACCAGGGTAAGGAGAAGCAAACGACACCCGTTTTTTGCCGATGCCGTTATTGGTAAAGGCAGTCATGAACAAGCTTTCACCGGTAAGTACCCGTTTACCAGCGCCGAACAGCTTACCCATAAGTCCGCTTCCGGCACTAGTGCCGCTGCCATCACCAAAAATAGTCTCCATATGTATGTCATCTTCCATCATCATAAAGCTTCCTGCTTCAGCAACAACTGTCTCTTGTGGATCGAGCTCTACTTCAACAAACTGCATGTCGTCTCCATAGATTTTAAAATCTATTTCGTGGTTATTCATACTTTTCCCTCCACTTTTTATAATAGCAAATCTATATATATTATAAAAAAGTTAGGAAAAAAGTGCTAATTTTAACAAAATAAAAATAAAAAGACGCCTGTTTACACAGACATCTTTCAATATTGTCGAGAAATGGTCATTTTCTTGGCATTTTTTATTTTGTCCGAATCTAAACTTCCAATCTTTATTAATTGATGGTCTTGCTAATAGGCCTGTTGATTTCCGCTCCGGGCACTCGCTTGTCCGGGAGCCTCCCTCGGCGCTTTGGCGCCTGCGGGGTCTCCCGTGACCTCTATATCCCGCTGGAGTCGAGTGCCCTCCGCTCCAATCAACAGGGAGTCAAATTAATCTAATGGATTGCAACATACTATTTCTATCCCTACTAAATCTTCTGGTATAAGTTCTTCAATAGACACATATTCATATTCACTTTGGCTAAACTCATTTGGCTTAAACATTGATTTCACACTTATTCTTAATCTTCTTTTGCTGTTTTCGAAAATAATGTTGTTATATATCAATGAGCAGATAATAAAAAAGGATATTTTGTGTAAAATTACACTTAAACATTAGAACATTCATGATATATTAATTGTTTTTTCCCTTCAATGAGCGAATTTTAGAGTTTTATGAGCGAATATTTCGTTTCAATGAGCGAATAATGGGTTTTTATGAGCGAATTTAAGAAGCGACATTCTTTTAAAAAAGATCATATTTTTAATATGAGTTGAAGAGATTAAATTGAATAATACACCGTTGATTGGAGAGGAAGGAGCGAAGACTCCTGCTGGAGTACGGGGCCGAGGAAGCTCCCCGGCACGCCCGCGGAAAGTGAAGCGACTGGAGCGCAAATCAACAGACTAATTGAAAGTCCTATATATTTATTATTATAAAAAATTAACGCAGCGAATTATTAAAGAAAGGAATAAAATAAAAGGCTATCGAAAGTTTTTCGACAGCATAAAAAGACGCCTGTTTACACAGACGTCTTTTGCGTATTGAGGCGAAAAACCACACTCCACATAGTGTGCTCCAAAAAGGAACGTTTCTCGACTTACACAACTCAGCTCATCGCTTTGCTATTGTAACATGCCCTTGTGAATCAAACAAGTAGTTTTTATTAAATATAAATTTTCTTTTTTTAAAACAAAATACTTGCTATCTTAGTTAAATTACCATATATTCAAATAATCAGATATACAAAAATAAGAAGATAAGAAGGGTATATATATGTTTATTGACAAAAGATTCCATAATTATTCCTTAAGGAGTGTACCAAAGGATCTCCTTTCAGGATTGATTGTCGGGGTAATCGCAATTCCACTTGGGATGGCTTTTGCTATTGCTTCAGGAGTGAAGCCAGAATATGGAATCTATACTTCGATTGTTGCAGGGATTCTTATCTCCTTATTTGGCGGATCGAAGTATCAAATAGGCGGACCAACTGGAGCGTTTATTCCCATTTTATTTGGTATTGTGATGACATACGGCTATGATAATCTCCTCATCGCAGGATTTATGGCCGGTATTATTCTGCTATTAATGGGAGTATTTAAACTTGGATCACTAATTAAATATATTCCTAGACCAGTAACCATTGGGTTTACAACAGGGATAGCAGTAACTATATTTTTTGGGCAGGTTGCTAGTTTCTTAGGTTTAGTGGGAATAAAGAAACACGAGGAATTTATTAAAAATGTCCAAGAAATTTTTGTTCATTTAGATACAATAAATATTTTCAGTATTCTAACGGCAGCCATTTGTTTAGTAACCGTCATTATAACGCCAAAGGTTGCACCAAAAGTTCCAGGCCCGCTGATTGGCTTAGTGGTTTCCTCGGTCATCGCAACCATATTTTACCCAAGTCAAATTGCGACGATTGGAACCGCTTATGGTCAAATCCCAAGCACACTACCGGAACTTCATATTCCGAACATCAATTTAGAAATGATTATCAGGCTATTAAAACCTGCATTCATTATTGCAATGTTAGGCGGTATTGAATCATTGTTATCGGCAGTAGTGGCTGATGGAATGACCAATAGCAGGCACAACAGCAATAAAGAATTAATCGGACAAGGAATTGCCAATATGATTACGCCGTTATTTGGCGGAATTCCAGCAACAGGTGCGATTGCTCGAACTGCGACAAATATTAAAAATGGAGCGATTTCGCCGTTTTCTGGCATTATCCATGGGTTTGTTGTCTTGCTAGTCCTGCTATTTTTTGCACCATATGCATCGTATATTCCATTAGCAAGTATGGCGCCAATCTTGATGGTCGTCGCTTGGAATATGAGTGAAAGAAAAGTATTTTCACATATTTTAAAAACAAAATCCACGGATTCGCTTGTCTTAACGGTTACGTTTTTATTAACTGTTTTTGTAAATTTGACTATGGCTGTTGAGGTTGGCTTAGTGATGTCTGCCATTCTTTTTGCAAAAAGAATGAGTGATGTAATGGTTACGGCTAAAGCTTTGCCAAACCGAAAACATAAACACGAAAAGGTAGAGACAGGAATTGTCTCTGATACAAATGACTGTCCACAAATTAGTATATTTAATGTGGAGGGTCCGTTATTTTTCGGTGCTGCTGAAACATTTGAAAAAACGATCATGAGCACAATAAATTATCGACCTAAAATCCTATTGTTGCGAATGAGTAAAGTGCCATTAATGGATACAACCGGAGAAGCAACGTTATCAAGTATTGTTCGTCATTTTTCTAAAAATGGTATAATTATGATATCGGGTTTAAATCAGCAGCCGGAAAATGTCTTGAAAAAGACTGGATTATATCAAATAATCGGCGAGGAACATTTTTTTGAACATACGGGTGAAGCCATCCAATATGCACTTGAGCATATTAACAAAAATAAGTGCCTAGGCTGTAAGCATTACGCATTTAGAGAATGCAAAAAGCTATCAGCTGCGGAGGCAGTAGAAGAAAGCAGAGCAAAACTTACGGCTACTTTCTAAAAAAGCATAGGAGTGGACAATTTGAATCTTGAAATGCAACAATTTAAGGCGGAATTTTTCAAAGCATTAGCGCATCCCTTGAGAATCCGTATTTTAGAACTTCTTGCCGAAGGGGATAAGAATGTAAATGAAATTCAAACCCTTGTTGGCAGTGAAGGCTCGGCAGTTTCACAGCAGTTAACTATTCTAAGAGCGAAGAATATTGTGTCTGGAACGAAAGAGGGCAACAAAGTTATCTACACCTTAAAGGACCCGATGATCATCGAATTGTTAGCCGTTGCAAGGCAAATATTTAACAATCATCTCGTGGATACGATCACAATACTAGACAAGTTTAAAGAAGATGAGGAAGAGCCAGCAATACCGAAGAATTAATTTTCTTCGGTATTTATTTTCTTATATTTCAGTGAAAAGGGGTTAAAAAGCTGTTTGCGGATTTCCCATCTCTAACCTATATAGGTTTGGAATTACTTGTGAAGGACATCATTAAAGGAATTAAGTGTTGCACAGTTTGAGTTTAATAATCTTTCCATTTGAATGGAATGGTCCCTATTGAAGAGATGTCGATTTGACTCGAAATTTCCGAAGAAAATAAGGGGGGAATGTAGAAGTATGTAGGTTTATCTTGCTCTGTCCTTTATTGACATTTAAGCTATTAGAATGCTAAAATTTAATCAGCCGTTGCACGAGATTAGATTTATATTACAAGCTTGTTCAAAGTTTTAACCGATGTTTGGATGAGGAAATGAAGGTAAAGCTATCACGTTGTAATTTGGTGAATTTACACATGGCTTAAGTGTATAAGCCAATAGGAGGATTTTTTTTCATGAAAAACGGTAAAGTAAAATGGTTTAACTCAGAAAAAGGTTTTGGATTCATCGAAGCTGAAGACGGTAACGACGTATTCGTTCATTATTCTGCAATCCAAACAGAAGGTTTCAAAACTTTAGAAGAAGGTCAAGAAGTATCTTTCGAAGTAGTTGAAGGAGCTCGTGGACCACAAGCTGCTAACGTAACTAAAAAATAATATTGTAATCTATTATAACAGCCCGGTACTTTAGTTCCGGGCTGTTTTTTGCATTTTTATAGATTCCCTTCAAATAACCTCTAGTATAAAATACCCATTGTTCCAGTAATCTGCTAGCATTTCCAAGCTCATATCTGAAAGTATTTTGTTATAATAGTAGTATTGGAAAAGATGCAGATTAAAAAATTGGGGTGAGCAGATGAAATTTATCCATACAGCTGATTGGCATTTAGGAAAATTAGTCCATGGGGTCTATATGACAGAGAATCAACGCGAAGTACTAGAGCAATTTGTGGCCATTGTTGCTGAAGAAAAGCCCGATGCCGTTGTCATCGCAGGAGACTTATATGATCGCTCGGTACCGCCAACCGATGCCGTGGAATTACTTGATGAAATGCTTTTTAAAATAAATGTCGAATTGAAAACACCGGTTGTCGCCATTGCAGGGAACCACGATAGTGCAGAGAGACTTTCCTTTGGCAGTTCATGGTATAAGCACAGCCAATTTTATCTTTCTGGAAAATTATCAACAAGCTTCATTCCTGTGCAAATAAACGGAGTAAACTTCTATCTTGTTCCTTATGCAGAGCCAGGGATGGTCCGTCAACTTCTCCAGGATGATTCGATCCATACCCATCAAGAAGCGATGAAAGCACTGATTGGAAAAATGGAGGAACACCTAAACCCAAACGAGCCCAATGTTTTGGTTGGACATGCCTTTGTTTTAGGTGGACAAACCTCGGATTCTGAACGAGTCTTATCCGTAGGCGGCTCAGGTTGTGTTGGAGCCGAATTGTTCGAACCGTTTTCCTATACCGCACTGGGTCACTTACACAGTCCAGAGGCAATTAACCATCACAAAGTGAAATATTCTGGTTCCCTCTTAAAATATTCCTTCTCGGAAGCAAAACAAAGAAAGTCGATCTCCATTATTGAAATGGATGAAAAAGGTAACTTTACACATCGTTATCGATCGCTTAAACCTAAACATGATATGCGTGAAATAGAAGGACATCTTGAAGAATTACTTGACCCTTATTTTTATGAAAAAGAAACCGTCCATGATTATTTGAAAATCACTCTCCTTGATGAAGGTGCTTTAATCGATCCGATTAATAAGTTACGTCAAGTGTATCCGAACGTCCTCCATCTTGAAAGAAAACTGGATATTACCGATTTAAAGAAGAAACAATCTTTCACTTCTATTCGAAGTGAAAAAAAGTCGGAACTTGAGTTGTTTGAACAATTTTACTCAGAGATGACAACCTCTGAATTTTCGCTGGATAAAAAAGAGGCAATGACTGATGTAATTGAAAAAGTGCTTAGGGAAGAGGGATTGAAATGAAACCTTTAAAACTGACGATGCAAGCTTTCGGCCCTTATGCAGGAAATGAAGAAATCGACTTTACCGCCCTGGGCAATCGTACGATGTTTGTCATTTCTGGTAAAACCGGTTCCGGGAAAACAACCATTTTTGATGCAATTAGTTATGCGATTTATGGAAAAGCGAGTGGAGAAGACCGTAATGGTCCCGAACTTCGCAGCCAGTTTGCGAAGGATGAGGTATTAACCGAAGTTTCACTTGATTTTTCCCTTCGTAACAAAGCGTATTCGATTACAAGGTCACCTCAGCAGTTGAAGAAGAAAGAAAAAGGTGATGGCTATACACAAATAGGTGCCAAAGCTGAGTTATATATGTGGACAGAAAATGGCGAGAAGAAGCTGCTGGCTTCTAAAATCAATGATGTTGAGGAAAAGATTAAGGAAATTATGCTTATTGATGCGAATCAATTCCGGCAAATATTAATGATTCCGCAGGGCGAATTCCGTAAACTCCTTACCTCAGATAGTAAGGATAAAGAAGTGATCCTGCAGCGCCTGTTCCATACCCAGTTATATAAAATGGTAGAAGATAAGTTAAAGGAAGAAGCAACGGAGTTAAAAAGGACTGTTGAAGACCAGATACAATCAAGAAATGAAGCAATTCGACGCATTCATTCGGTAACAAATGAAGAGCTTCGTGGGTATCTGGATGCGGATTCTGTAAATGACACGATCATTATGCCGCTTTTACAAGCAGAAATTTCCGGCATGGGTATAGCGTTGGAACAACTGAACCACCAATTAAAAGGAAAGGTACAGGAACAGGACAAACTAAAGGGGCAGCTTTTTGAAGCAGAAGCAATCTTAAAACAACTGCAAATGAAAGAGGAATTAAAGGGGCAAAAGGACAGCCTAGTTTCTCAAGAAGAAGTATTTATTGAAAAAGAAAAGCAGGTTCAACTTGCACAAAAGGCTGCCCTTTTAGCAAAGCAGGAGGAGCTGTGCCACCGTTTAAAACGCGAAGTTGATCAACTTGAGGGAAATTTGAAGTCGATTCAGATGGAAATGGAAAAATTGGATGGACTATTAAAACAGCATGAGCAACAGCTGCAACGGGAGCTTGGACGAGAGGGTGAGCGCCAGACGGCCCTTGATGAGCTGAATCGATTAGTAAATATGAAAGAGGATGTCTATTCGTTTGCCGCATTGCTTAAAGAAACGCAAAACAAGGATACTGAACTAAAAACTGCGAAAGAAAAGCATATGCAGTCCGAACAACTTCTTGAACAATTAGTAGGACAAATAGGATTCCTTAATCGGCAGAAAGAAGAAATTGAAAAAGGAAAGCTGACTTATTTAGAAAATGAAGGAAGAATTGAAAAAATAAAGGCTGAACTTGACCGTTATGAAAAATATGACACTCTGCTCGGAAAACATCAAGAGGCTGAACAAAATCTAAAGGCGATCACCGCCCGTTATGAAAATACGACGGCTAGATTTGCTGATGCCAGAGCAATGGTTGAAAATTTAGAGGGAAAATGGATGCACGGGCAGGCAGCGATATTAGCAGCAGGGCTTCAATCAGGTCAAGGCTGTCCTGTTTGCGGTTCAGAGCATCATCCATCACCTGCCATCCAACACGATGACAGTATTCCTACTGAAGAGGAAATGAAGGCAGCTAAGGCTCAATCTGCCAAATGGGAAAAAGAAAAGTCAGCAGATGAAGCTGCTTTTTACCAAAGTCAGTCAGCTGAGGCAGCAAAAAGGGCAGCTGTAACTGAAATATTGCAAGAATTACGTACGTATCGGCCAGATTTTACAGAATCTGATTTACCTCATGCAAAAATTGAGGCTGACACCGCAAGGAACCAGCTTGTTCAGATTCAAGGAAATCTTGCTGAACAGATTAAACAGCTTGATAAGGTTAGGTTGGAAATAGAAAAAAGAGAAATTGAAAAAATTAATGTACAAAACACCATCCATCAGGTTTCCGCTCAAATGAATGAGTTAACGGTGCAATTCACCGAAAAGAAGACCAATCTTTCACGGATGAAGAAAGTCATTCCCGAAAATCTTCGCTCGGAAGCGGAATACGAAAAGGCTGTCTCTGTCTCCCGGAACCGCCAAGAAATACTAATTAAACAGCTCGAAGAAGCACAGCAGCGCTTCCAGGCAGTGAAAGAAAAACTTTCCAATGAAACGGCAAGATTACTAGATGCAGAGAAACACCATGCAAGTAAACACAAAGAGCTCGAAACGGAAAGGGAAATCTTCATTAACAAACTTTCAGAGCAGGGCTTTGAAAAATACGGTATGTATGCTGCTTCCAAACGGACAGAAGGAGAGATTCGCAGCCTTGAAGCAGAAATCCGCAGCTACCGTGAAGAAGTACGCTCGGTTTCTGACCGTTTGAAAGAACTTACTGAACTGTTAATCGACGTGAAAACACCTGATATTGAGGGATTAAAGCAAGAGTTAGTGAAAATTACTGACGAAATCGAGGCACTTAATCATCAAAGCACAAATTTATTTGTAAAAAAACGGGACAACGAAGAAATTTACAGCCGGGTGGAAAGCTTGAATGAACAGATGAAAGTCCTGGAAGAACGGTACAAGTTAATTGGCCATCTTTATGAAATTGCTAAGGGTCAAAATAACTTCCGAATTACCTTTGAACGGTATGTGCTGGCGGCTTTTCTTGATGATATTTTACGAGAAGCCAACGGTCGCTTACGAAAAATGACCTCTGGCCGTTTTCAATTGCTGAGAAAAACCGATCGATCCAAAGGTAATACGCAAAGCGGTTTGGAATTGCTCGTGTTTGACCAGTATACGGGCCAGGAACGGCATGTCAAAACATTATCGGGTGGGGAAAGCTTTAAAGCTTCTTTATCTCTGGCACTAGGTCTGGCAGATGTAGTTCAAAATTATGCCGGCGGGGTATCGTTAGAAACGATGTTCATTGATGAAGGCTTCGGTACGCTGGATCCTGAGTCCCTGGATCAGGCAATTGAAGCATTAATGGATATTCAGAGCAGCGGCCGCTTGGTTGGAATTATCTCTCACGTTCCAGAACTAAAAGAACGAATTGATGTCAGACTAGAGGTCATGGCAGACCAGACGGGCAGCAGGACGGAATTTATGTTTACCAATTAATGCATTGGTAGCCTTCCATGGCCAAGCTGAAAGCAGTGTGATTTTAATGGTTTGAAATCACACTGCTTTTTGTGTTTTTCTAAGAACTTTAAAAATATCCATTACTCATAAAGGCTTAAAATTAGGAAACCGTTCTTGAGCTTCAGCAAGTGTTGAAAGGCTAGTTAATTCTGCTAAGGAACCAATTTTATCCCAAACGGCCATGACAGCAGCCGAATGGTGTGCTTTTTCAATTGCCTCCGTTGACACCCATTCAGCGATCTCGATAATCGTCCCATCCTCTGCTTGAAGAGTTAGTAAATCCCTGTTAGTAATTAAATTTTCTTCTCTTAATGTTGGGATATGTACTTTAAGAACTTCTTTCAATTCCTCTGCATTTCCTGGTTTTGGACGATAAAGTGCCATAAAAACTAATGATGACATATTTTCACCTCCTTTAATAAAATTCTCATCTTAATTATGATAATTCTTTAGCAATTGCACGTCCAGCCTGTCTTCCTGTAAACAAACAGCTGCCGACGAATGTTCCTTCCAACGAGCGATAGCCGTGAATTCCACCTCCGCCAAACCCTGAAACCTCTCCAGCTGCGTATAGTCCTGGAACAGGAATTCCTGATGCATCGAGGACTCTGCCTGATAAATCAGTCTGTAGTCCACCCAGCGTTTTTCGACTGACAATATTTAAACGAACCGCGATTAATGGGCCCATCTTTGGATCGAGAATTCTATGTGGGGATGCGACTCTTATCAGTTTGTCACCAAGATAATTTCGGGCTCCCCGCATAGCGGTAATTTGCAGATCCTTTGTAAATTTATTTTCTATCTCCCGGTCTCGAGATAGAACCTGCCTTTCAATTTCGGAAAAATTTAGTAAGTTATCACCTGTAAGTTGATTCATTCCATCAACAAGTTCTGTAAGGGTATTCGCAATAACAAAATCCTCGCCCTTATCCATGAAGGCTTTTACTGGTGCAGTGGGCCCGGGAAGAATACGGGCTAATACTTTTTTTATACTTTTTCCTGTCAAATCAGGATTTTGTTCAGACCCTGATAAGGCAAACTCTTTTTCTATAATCTTCTGAGTTAAAATGAACCATGAGTAGTCGTAGCCGGACTTCATAATTGCTTCAAGGGTTCCCAAGGTATCAAATCCGGGAAAGTTTGGCGCAGGAAAACGCTTACCTTTTGCATCGAGCCAAAGTGAGGATGGACCAGGGAGGATACGGATACCATGCATCGGCCAAACGGGGTCCCAGTTCTTAATACCTTCGGTGTAGTGCCACATCCGGTCGCGATTGACGATACGTCCGCCGACTTTCTCCGTTATTCCAAGCATTCTACCGTCCACATGTTCCGGTACTCCGGAAATCATATTTTTAGGCGCATCGCCGAGCCGCTCAGGCCAATTTTTCCTAATAAGCTCATGGTTTCCACCAATACCGCCGCTTGTCACCACTACTACGGATGAATGAAACTCAAAATCTCCAATCACCTCACGGGAACTTGCTTCACCGCGTGATGCGGAACTTGGTACAAGTATGTCTCCCCCGACACCTCTTACGGCACCATTTTCCTTTATTAATTCATTCACTCGATGGCGAGGGCGATAATCGACAAGACCTTTCTCCATTGCCTGTCTGACTCTAGCCTCAAATGGCTTAACCAGGCCGGGACCGGTTCCCCATACAATATGAAAGCGGGGCACTGAATTTCCATGGCCTTCAGCAGTATATCCGCCACGCTCTGCCCAGCCGACAACAGGGAAAAAACGAACGCCCATCCCTGATAGCCATTCACGTTTTTCACCTGCGGCGAAATCAACATAGGCTTCTGCCCACTTTTTACCCCAATAATCCTCATCATCCTCTCTATCAAACCCTGCCGCTCCTAACCAGTCCTGCCAGGCAAGCTCCCGCGAATCCCGTATACCTATTCTTCTCTGTTCGGGAGAATCGATGAGAAACAAACCTCCAAATGACCACCAAGCCTGTCCACCGATAGACACTTCGGGTTCTTGGTCTAATAGCAGCACTTTTGTTCCAGCTTCAGCCAGTTCAGCCGTAGCCACTAAACCAGCTAAACCTGCACCAACCACGATCACGTCAAATTTCAAATGAATCCCCCCGGTTAATTAAAGGTACTTATCTATTGAGTTGTTTTATTTTCTGAAAAATCAATATAATTCAGTATAACATAGCTAACATAGGATTTTGGAGGTAGAATCCATTGACGAATTGAAAAATCAAAAGAAGAGGATGAGAAAATGATTCATCTGGCTCATCCTCTTCTTATCATTATTAATGACGTATCTTTCATTTTTTGGATTTTGCCTTTTCAATTTTTACTCCATAACTAATACTTTTAATGTGGGACATAGAAAGGCGCACTATTTCCCCATTATTGACCAAAAAAACAAAATCTTTATTTACCTCACAGAGTACTCCCTCTAACTTCTCAGGACCGCCACGATTAATTTGTATCCATTTTAATTTCAATGTGTCAAGAAGGTCTTGGAAATTAGCAGCTTTTTTAAACTTGAAATCTTTTGGAACTTTAATGTTGAATTCCATCTGCTCCTTCATATTATCTGTAAAACTTTTAATATGAGATGTTTTGAAGTAAACGACCCCATCTTCTTCCGTGAGAAGGACGATAAGATTGTCACTTGCATCCAGTAACATCCCAATTCTGGATTCTGGTCCACCTCGATCAATTCTGATTACTTTACCTATAAAACATTTCATGATGTCTTTATTCATAAAAAATTTTCCCCCTTAAAATAATTAATTATATTTATACTGCATCTATATGTATCATGGAATGATGTTGTCCTAATAAATTAGCCTGTTTATTTATAACTTAAGAGAAAAACTTGGTAATTAAAATAATCCCTTTTTAAACGAAAAAAACGACGTGTGCAAATGCACACGTCAATATATTTTATTGTTTAACACCTATGGGATCTAAAATCTCACAATTAATCCATAAATTAGCCCAAAAACGTCTGTACGACCAGCCAAATATTTAATCCCATAATGATAATCGCAAAAAGAGCGGAAGCAATGGTTGTGATTCGTTTATTCGTTAACACGCCCATGAACTCTTTTTTTTGCGTAAAGTAGATTAAAGCAATTATCGGAAATGGTAACACAATGCTTAGAACGACTTGGCTGATAACAAGTGTTCGCGTCGGGTCGACCCCCATGGCAACAATGATGACTGTTGGGAGCATAGTTACTAGACGGCGGACCCAAATTGGAATGGTAAAGCCTACAAATCCCTGCATGATAACTTGGCCGGCCATTGTACCGACTACAGAACTTGATAGTCCTGAGGCGAGTAAGGAAATCAAAAATACACTAGCTGCTGCAGAGCCGAGGAGCGGTGTTAGCGTATGGTAGGCTGATTGAATGTCGGCAATCTGACTGTTTCCAGTAGTATTAAAAACAGACGCGGCCATGTACATCATTGATAAATTGATAAAGCCTGCTAAAGTCATCGCAATAAATATTTCTTTCGTGCTAAATTTTTGAATTTTGATTCTTTCTTTATCATTTCGAGGAACGATTCGTCCTTGTGTTAAGCTTGAATGTAAATAAATGGCATGCGGCATAACTGTGGCACCGATTACACCAACTGCTAGCATCAGGCTCTCGCTATTGCCAAGCCAGGGCACAACACTGTGATAGGCTATTTGAGCGAGATTTGGTTTGGAAAAGATGGTTTCGACTAAATAACATAAACCAATCAGCACGGCAAATGCTGCAATAAACTTTTCAAGCGGACGAAATCCATATTTCTCTAACATTAAAATAAGGTAAGTGACGACCCCAATTATGATCGTTCCAAACAGCATTGGTATGCCCGCGAGTAAATTTAATGCAAGTGTCGCGCCTAAAAACTCGGCAAGGTCAGTCGCCATTGCTGCTAACTCAGAAACAATCCACATAATAATGGTAAGCCATTTGGGCATATTCTCTCGGCACAATTCAGGAAGACTTTTGCCTGTGGCAATGCCAAGTTTTGCAGACATGTTCTGTAAAAGCATGGCCATTAGATTAGCTAATACGATGACCCAAAGCATTTTATAACCAAAACGGGCACCGCTTTGGATGTTAGTTGCAAAATTACCAGGATCTATATATGCAATGGAAGCAATGAAGGCCGGTCCTAGAAACGGTAGTAATGCCCGTATACCTTTTACTTTCCCATTTATGGCATCTCTAGCGGCAGAAACAGTTCGGTGTTCCGCTGCTTGAGCCTTGTCTACTGCAAGTAAATTTGAGTGGCTCATAAGATATCACCTTTTCTTTCATTTTTCATAAGTACAATATTTATTCTCTAATGAATAAAAGTTGCATTAGTGCAAAACTATATGTTTATTATACAAAATTTCGGGAAAGTTGTGTAGCTTTTGCTAAAAAAAGTTTTAATTAGGTTCAATCATTATTAATAGTGTTTTATCGGTTCTTAGCATTAAATGAACGGGTGAAAAAACAAAATCAGATGAATTTCTGGTTTTTGTTATTTCCGTGAGTTTTTTTCAAGGAAACTCCTAAATTCCTTTAAATTTTTTGATTGAAAGATAAGAGTAGATGTCGCAAAATCTACTCTTGAACAATGGAGCTATAAAGGCTAGAGTAGAATGGAAGAACGATAAAGTAGGTGGTAAAATTGGAAAAAAGATATTTTACGATTGGTATGGCAGGGCATATAGATCATGGGAAAACGTCGTTAACGAAAGCGTTAACTAATGTAGATACAGATCGTTTAAAAGAAGAAAAGGAACGTCAAATTTCAATTGAACTCGGATTTGCGCCTTTATATGAAGATAATGAAATTCAAATTTCTGTAATAGATGTTCCAGGACATGAACGGTTTATCAGGCAGATGATAGCTGGTGTTGCTGGGATAGATCTAGTAGTACTTGTCGTTGCAGCAGACGAAGGTGTTATGCCGCAAACGAGGGAGCACTTGGATATCTTGAAATTTTTAGGAGTTAAAAATGGTTTGATCGCTATTTCAAAAATAGACCGGGTAGAAGAAGAATTTATCGAGCTAGTGAAAGATGATATTTTGGAGGAACTTTCTGGGACCGTCTTTGAGGCTGCGCCGGTTGTTTTAGTAGACAGTCTTGCCAAAAAAGGGATTGAAAAAATTAAAGAATTAATCATCAAAATGTTAAAAGAACAAGAAATGCGAGATGCAAAAGGGGCCTTCCGTCTGCCGATTGATCAAGTATTCACGGTTAAGGGTCAGGGGACTGTGGTTCGAGGTACTGTTTATGAAGGAACGATCGAAGAGGGACAAACACTTAAGATTATGCCAAAAGGTATTGAGGTAAGAGCGCGGCAGATTCAAGTACATCATAATCCGGCCGAGAAGGCCTATGCTGGACAACGGACGGCGATTAACCTTTCAAGTGTTTCAAAGGAAGAGGTAGAACGGGGAGATGTGCTTGTATCGTCTGAACATTTCCTTGTTACGAAGACTTTGGATGTTGCTATTCGTGTGGTTGAGGACCTAGAGCATATGGTTAAACAGCGGATGCCAATTAAGCTTCATCTTGGAACAGCTGAGGTAATGGGGCGGATTGTCTTTTTTGACCGCAATGAAATCAAGGAAGAAAATGGTGAAATCCTTTGCCAACTGAGGCTTGAGGATGAAATTCTTACAAAACGAGGTGACCGCTTTATTCTACGCAGGCCAAGCCCGCAAGAGACGATTGGCGGGGGGTGGGTGATTGACCCACGCGGAGATAAATACCGGTTCGGCAATCAAACCATCAATGATCTTGAAAAGAAAAAAGTCGGCACACCGAAGGAGCGAATTACTGCTGCTTTAATGGAAGCGAAAAGTTTGCCCCTTCATGAGTTGATCAAACGAACTTCCCTAGATGAAGCTACCTTAATTGAGCACTTATCGGAAGCAGAATTTGTTTTATATGATGGAAAAGAATATACACTCCAGCAGTTGATCGATTCGATAGAGGAAGATATCTTTGATAGATTGCAGGATTATCATCAACTTCATTCGATGAAGATTGGCATCAATAAAGCAGAGCTATTGCAAACGATGCAAAAAAGATTTCCTAAATCACTGCTAGATTATGTGGTGGAAAATGGAATGACAAATCACATTTTTAATAGAAAAGGACAGTTTGTTTCGTTGGCAAGTTTTGTACCACATGTACCAAAAAACTGGGCGAAGCGGACTGAAAATCTAATTAATGGATTGCAGAGGGACGGATTAAAGGTTCGTAACCTAAAAGAATATTTTTCTGATGCAGGTATTCCTGACAATCTTGAATCTGATTTACGACGCTTTCTTGAAGAGGAAGAACTTCTTATCCAGTTGGATGTACAGTTTGCCTATCATGGGGAAATATTTAATCAAGCCGTGGAGAAACTGCGCAGCCATACAGGTTCTGAATTTGAGGTCGGGGATGCAAAAGATGTTCTTGAACTGTCACGAAAATACATGATTCCGTTTTTAGAAAAATTAGATGCATTAGGACTTACAAAGCGAGTGGAAAATAAGCGGATTTGGAAAAAATAGCCAAAAAACCTCAATCCTTGGATAGGAAAGAGGCTTTTTTCTTTTTATGATAGAAACTCTGTAGGGTTTAGGCCGAGTTCACGACAGATATCGCTAACCATTTGTTTTTCATTGTTGTCAAAATTTCCATCTGCATAGCCAATGGCGATGCAATAACGAGCGACAAGACGAGCAATTTCTGGCTTGGTTCTGATTTTTCCAAGGGCACGAAATGCCTCGGCACGACCAAGCATCCGATCTTTTTCTATTCTAGAAACAAACATATTGAATTTTTGGAGGACCTTATTTGTATCAAACACTCGTAATTCATCACTTTGATGGACGAACTCAGTCATTTTCTGGCGTTCAGAAGCATCCAAGTATCCGTCTGCCATCGCCACTAATGCACAGGCTGCGACTACTGCCTCGAGTACATCCTGGCTTTTATATCGATTAAATAGTTCTTGTGCTTTTTTCTTTTGATTGTTTGCCCACTCCGCATAATCTGTTTGCGAAGGGGACCAGTTGTTGCCACAGCTATTACATGAGAACTTTAGTTGATTTTTTCCAATAAAACCACCTAGTAAACCAACAGGACCAAGGATTAACCCGCCTATTGCTGCTTTACCAAGACCGAACCCTTTCTTTCCTGTCCGAACATTTGAGGAATGGCAGCGTGGACAAATGATATCATCTCCACCATACGATTGGTGAGAATTTGTTGAAGCAGGATAGGACTGTGTCGGATATCCGTAGGCAGGCTGCTGCTGATAAGATGATTCTGGCTGAAGATGAATGGGCTGCTGCTGATACGAATTTGAGCTTGATTGGTTTTGATGATATGAATTACTTTGTTGATAAGAATTAGGATTTGTTTGGCTTGTTTGATATGGATTACTCTGTTGATACGAATTAGTGCTTGATGGGTAACTTGTTGGCTGAGAAGGCGGCGTTGTTTGCACACTTGCAGGTGGGTCGTCAACGGTAATACCAAAGTTACCACATAAAGCAGCTAATCCCCCTTGAAAGCCACTGGCAATTGCATTAAACTTCCATTCACCGTTATGACGGTAGAGCTCCGCTGCCACAATTGCTGTTTCAACCGTGAAATCCCGTCCAAGGTTAAATCTTAATAATTCTTCATTTGTTTGCTCATTAAATATACGCACATAAGAATCAGAAATTTGTCCGAAATTTTGCCGTTTCGCTTGCGCATCATGGATCGTAATTGTAAAAGCAATCCGATGAATTTGGGAAGGAACCTTGTTTAAATCAATCCTGATCTGCTCATCATCCCGAGCTCCTGCACCAGTTCGATTGTCACCGCTATAGATAATGGAACCATTTCCACCTGACGGATTATTATAAAATACAAAATCCTGGTCACTGTTCACTTTCCCAGTTTGGCCTAATAAAAATGCAGAAGCATCTAAATCAAAATTGGACCCTTGCTGACTAATGTTCCAACCCAAGCCGACAACGACGTTTTGCAGTCCAGGGTGAGATTTTGTTAAATCTACTTTTTGCCCCTTGCTAAGTGTAACACCCACTTTTTTCACTCCTCTTGATTATTTTCATATGTACATTATAAATGTATTTTAAAAAAAGGGAAAAATTTCATGACAGATAAGTTTCTTCATTGTTTATACCACACTTTATGTACGTGACAAGAGTGAAAAAGTTTCAAAAATATATAAAGCTATAAAAAAGCACGCTGATCCATTTGATCAGCATGCATTAATTAGTTTATATGATTTGCACTATCATTATTTTTTCTAAATGGCCACCAATTGGCCTCGCCGAATGTTTTTACCATAACAGGTACAAACAGTGGGAGCACAACAAGTGAGTATAAGGCTAAGCCGATTAATAGGATTGTAGCAATTTCAAGCAAGGACAATACCCCTGATGGCATCATTGCTGCAAACGTTCCTCCCAAGATGATCGCTGCTGAAATAATAACTGTACCCATTTTTTTCATCGAAATCAGGATTGCTTTTTCAACCGGCATGTTTCGGTATTCGTTGAACCGGTCCATTAAGAAAATACTGTAGTCAATTCCTAAAGCTACTAAAATAACAAAGGCAAAGAAGGGAACTGCCCAACTAATACCTGAATATCCTAATAGATTCACAAAGATCTTTTCCGAAATAGCCATCGAAGTATAGTAGGTTAGGACTAATGAGCCAATCAGATAAAGGGGCATAATTAGTGAACGCAGTAGGATGATTAAGATAATACTTATCCCGACAAGCATTAATACGACGGTTCTTGAATAATCCGCTTTTGAAATAGTATCAAGATCGTTATGCATACTCGATACACCGCCAACAGCCACTTTAGCATTTTCCAGTTTAGTGTCCTTAATAACACGTTTGACTGCTTGCTTAATTTCAGGAACGCGATTAATCGCTACATTAGAATATGGATTTTTATTAAAGATCACATCAATCGTCATTACTTTTCTGTCGTTTGACATGTAGGCATTCAGTGCTTGCTCGAAATCTTTGCTGTCAAGGACGTCCTGAGGAATATAAAATCCGGTCTGCTTCTGTTTGGATACCTCGGAAAGATAATTTTGAGCAGAATTAAGGCCATCCGAAACTTTATTCAATCCGTCAGAACTTTTCGTTAACCCATCAGAAAGCTGAGTGATCTGTCCACCCATGTCTTGGAAGCCAGTAAGGAGCTGCTTCTGCCCATCATTTA
Organism: Neobacillus sp. C211; assembly: GCF_051842875.1. Taxonomy (NCBI): domain Bacteria; kingdom Bacillati; phylum Bacillota; class Bacilli; order Caryophanales; family Bacillaceae; genus Neobacillus; species Neobacillus sp. C211. The sequence goes on along the minus strand of NZ_JBPXRO010000003.1, from coordinate 255,410 downwards.
TTCCAGAGAGTCCATCTGTTAATTGCGGAAGTCCATCAATGACTTTTCCTTGCCCTAGGGCCATTTTATCTAATCCTGTTTCAAGGTCGGAAATTCCTTTTAACAGTCCTTCCATACCGGTAATTAGGGCTTTCTGGCCACCTGTTATTTCTGCAAATTTACTATTAGCAAACTGAATTCCTGTTTGTACCCCATTTAAGCCAGTATTTAATTGCTGCAATCCTCCCGCTAATTCTTTCGTTGCCGTTTGGGAGCTCTGAACAGTCATTTTGATAGCTTGATAGTTTTGATTTTCTCCAATGTCACTATATTGTTTTTCAAGATTAGTAAAATATTGATTTGTAGCAGTTAGGGTTTTGTTCAATGTCTCCAACCTGGTCGCTACATCTTCGTATTGACCTTGAAGAGTAGCTAATCCAGACCTTGCTCTTTGGTAGCCGGCAAGCAATTGTTTACTACCAGCCAAAACCTCCGCAGATTTTGTCTTTATCTGAACCAAACCTTCTTTAATCTGTGTTGAACCAGCGGAACCAGCTTTCAGACCCTTCTCAATTTCAGTAAGTCCGCCTTGAATGTCTCCCATTCCTGTTTTTAATTTATTTGTTCCATTTATTAATTCACTGATGCCAGCTGTGGCTTCCTGCATTTTAGGCTGATTAGCCGCCATCTGGCTTCCTGCTTCCTTCAAGCCATCACTTATTTTTTTAATCCCATCATTGCCCTGACCAAGTCCATCACCAAGATTAGCCACCTGTTTGGAAAGATATAAATCATCAATCGGCTCACCGGTTGGCCTAGTCACAGAACGAACGGTATCAACATCATTTACCTTTTCTAGCTCTTGACTCATTTTTTCCGTAATCGCAATATAATCAGAAGTATTCATTTGATCATCGTTTTTAATGACAATTTGGGTTGGCATGGATTCACCAGGACCAAATGAATCAGAAATGATATTGAATCCTTTTATGGAAGGAAAATCATCGCTGATTTCTTCAAGTGAATTAAATGATAATTGATCCTTATACGTAAATAAGAAAGGTACAGAAATAATTCCAACGATTATAAAAGCAATCAACGGACGTGCCAGCGCAAATTTCCCGGCCAAGCCCCAAAATTTACTTTCACTGTGTTCAAGTTTTCCTTTAGATGGCCAAAAAAGTTTTTTGCCAAGCACAGCCATGAAAAAGGGAACAACAGTTACAAGTGCGATTAGAAGAATCGCCACACCTACCGCAACAGCTGCTGCTGACTGATAAAGCTTGAAGGTGGAAAAGCCAATCGAAGCAAAACCAATCATTACAGCGACTCCGCTAAAGAAAACTGTTTTTCCGGCTGTCCGATAGGTTTCCACAATGGATTCTGTAACACTATCATTCTTTGCCATTTCCTCTTTAAAACGACTAAGCAGCAAAATACAATAGTCCGTTCCAATTCCGAAGAGGACCGCAACTAAGAAAATCTGAGTAAAAGTGGATAGAGGGAAGTTAACCTTATCCACTAATAGGGAAACTATGGATTGGGCCGTAAGATAACTGAAACCAACTGTTACTAACGGAATAATTGGTGCAATCGCCGACCTAAATACTAGAAGGAGGACAATTAGAATGAAACCAACGGTTATTCCTTCTGTTTTCTTCAAACCTTCCTGGGAATTGGTGACCAAGTCATCACTGATTACCCAGTTTCCCGTATAATAATGGTCCAACTTTACTTGATCAATCGCTTGATATAATTCATCCGAAATTTCCTTTGCTTCCCGATCATTCACATTAACTTTAAGAGAAACAAGAATGGTTTTTCCATCCTTTGAAACAAGCTGATCTTTCAATTGTGCTTGATCAAAATGGGTTAAAATTTCGGAAATCCCAAGTTTCGCCTTGTTCTTTTCAAGTTCATGAACAGCTTTTTCTGCTGTTATAAAATCTGCTTTTGTTAACTTTTTATCACTGTGAAATACAAGGGCTGTTTGTAGATGACTTCCGCTGTTTTCACTTGACTGCACATCTAAGAGAATTTTTTCTGCGATGGTTGAGGAATATCCTTCTGGTACGGTAATCTGTCCTTTCTCCCGTACAAGTGCTTCCATATTCGGTGCTACCATGAAAAGTGCGGTAATAACAACGATCCAAGCTGCTAATATGAACCATTTTGCTTTTAATATAGCTCTCACTTGTTTATTCCTCCAGTTCTTCCTGTTTCTTGTTGATTAAGATTTGAGCCAATTTCTCGTAAGTATGGATAAAAGCTGTAATTTCGGTCTCTTCAAATTGAGTAATAATGGATTCAACAAGAAGCTGAACTTTTTCTTGGCAGTTTTCGTAAAGAGCATTTCCTTCCTTTGTTAACGTTAAGTAAACAACTCTGCGGTCATTTTCATCGCGGGTTCTTTGAATTAATCCTCTGTCTGCCATTCGATTGATGATTGCCGTGATGGCACTTTTATTTACCTCAAAAGCATCGGCCAATTCCGTGGAAGTGCATTCCTTCGACTGATGAATATATCTTAATATGTAATGTTGATCGTTGGTTAAGTCGTCACCAATTTGGCCTTTGATTAAATACTCCGCTTTTTTGTGTACTTGAAATGAAACAGACACATAGCGGTCAATTAATTCCTGGATGATGTATTTATCCATACTGTTTTCACCTCGTCAGATTTGAAATTAGTTAAACTGTTTAACTATTCACCCTTTAAACTATATTACATACAAAAATAACTGTCAATCAAAAAAAGCTTGACACTACCTGTTCAAATTTATATTTTCCTCAAAACTTACTATCTTTTAAGGAAAAGTTAAGAAATAAACATAATAATGGGTGTAGATTAGATTATTTGGCTTCCTGGGGGGAATTCAGGACGGAAAAGGAGCAAGTTTAGATGAAAAAATGGATAATTATTGTAGGTAGTGTACTCGTTGTTGTTTTCGTTGGTTATCGATGGGATTCATTAAAGTTAGGAACACAAACGGTGTCAGCGCAAATCAGAACAGCAGTTGTTCAAAAAGGTACGTTACACGTCAACATTAGTGGTTCGGGGACAGTTCAAGCGGTAACGAGTGAAGATATTAAAACAACGTTTAATAATAATGAAGTTGATGAAGTACTTGCAGCTGTGGGGGAGAATGTAACCGAAGGAGATGAGTTAATTACTTTTTCAGATGGAAGTGACCCTATAACAGCGCCCGCCACTGGGGTTATTACGACAATCGCAGTTTCCGCAGGAGAGCCAGTAACAAATGGACAAGTTGTTGCCCATGTCACAAACTATAAGCAATTACAAACCGTGGTTCAAATTGATGAGCTTGATATATCCAAAATTAAAAAGAATCAGCCAGTTGACCTAACCATTAATGCGTTTCCTGATCAAGTATTTACTGGTAAAGTATCTGCAATTTCTGAAGACGGAGTATCATCAAACGGAGTCTCTACTTTTGATGTTACCATTTCTATTAATAAACCAGATCAACTTAAAGTCGGGATGAGTGCGGAAGCAAGAATCTTAACAGAAAGTAAAGTTAATGCCCTTTATGTTCCACTTGATGCTGTATACACATCAAACAATAAGAAATATGTCATAGTCAATTCGAAGAGCACAGATAGTAACACCTCAGGAACGGAGAAAAATACAGTTCAAACAGGCATCGCAAATGAAGATTATGTGGAAATAACAAAAGGAGTATCGGAAGGAGAAACAGTAAAATTACCTCAATTAGCAAAAGCGAGTTCGTCAAATAATTCAAGTAGTAATTCCCAAAGCAGTGTTTTTGGTGGAATCGGAAACGTGGGCGGAATGAACCGGAACTTTGGAGGTCAAGGACAATTTGGCGGTAGAGGTGGAAACTAACAGGAGGTAATTTTAGCTTCCCAAACACCTCTTTTAAATGAAAGGTAAACAGCGGACATGTCCTATGTTACGATCGGTTTATTTGCTATATAATTATTTTTAGATACCAACTTAGGAGAGATCGAAAATGCGCTTATTAGTTGTGGAGGATAATCTTCCTTTATTGGAATCGATTGTTCAGCTTTTATCAGATGAGTTTGAAGTGGATCAAGCATCCAATGGTGAGGATGCCTTATTTTTAGCGATGCAAAACATCCATGATGTGATTGTACTAGATGTCATGATTCCAGAGATTGATGGGTTCGAAGTTTTACGAACGATTCGAAAGGAAGGATTAAAGATTCCTGTCCTATTCCTTACTGCAAGAGATTCCCTCGAAGATCGTGTCAAAGGCTTAGATAGCGGTGGAGATGATTATTTAGTTAAACCATTTCAAGCAGCAGAATTGAAAGCCAGAATCCGTGCCTTGTTAAGAAGAAGCGGCAGCTTAACAACCAATCAAACCATTCAATTTCGCGGCATTGAATTGTTAGGGAAGGAAAGAGATATTGTCGTCGATGGTGAGCAGTTGAAACTCACGGCAAAGCAATATGAGTTATTAGAATATCTGATTCAGAATAAAGGCGCAATCCTAACGAAAGAGCAAATCTATGACCGTGTATGGGGCTTTGATTCGGATACAACAATCGCTATAGTTGAGGTATTCATGCACCACCTCCGTAAAAAATTAGAACCGTCAGGCTATCATATCGATATTAAAACCATTCGTGGCGTAGGCTACATGTTGAACGGAGAATAGGGGCATCTCATGTTTCGGCAAACACTCATAAAGCTGACATTTTTAAATTCATTAGTCTTTATTGTACTTATCAGCGCACTCGGAAGCGTTATTTATTTTTACACAGAGAATAAATTATATAGGGATGTAAACCAATCGCTCTATGAATCGATTGAACATTTTCAAAAGCAGCCGGAGGGACCAGGTGAAATTCGTGAGGACGATGGGGGGCCTATTCCAAGATTTATCAGGAAAGATCCCCGGATATTGACCCTAATCTGGGATGAAAATAATCAGCACTTGTTGGAACAAAACCGTGATTCTGAAATTTTTCAAGATAATGAGAAGCTGATTCGCCCTAAAATATTAAATACCTTAAAGGATGTTGATGTAGAAGATTTTTCGTTTAGGTATATTGCCTTCGAAGTGGATCATCCTCAACTAGGAAAAATCACTGTCCAATTCATCCGTAATGTAAACTCTGAACAAAAATTACTCGAAAGACTCTTGTTGATAATGCTGATTGGTATGGGAGTTGGAATCATTTGTGCAGTTGCTTCTGGTTATTTTTTAGCAGGAAAGGCACTTGTACCGATTAAAAAGGCTTGGCAAAAGCAGACAGAATTTGTTTCCGATGCTTCGCATGAGTTAAGAACCCCATTAGCCGTCATACAAGCAAAAACGGATTTACTATTTCGGTCTCCCGCTGCAACAATACAGGATAAAATTCTTGATGTATCAACGATTTCAAATGAATCCAGGCGACTTTCCAAATTAGTCACCAACTTATTGACACTGGCGAGATCGGACTCTGACCAAATTGAAGTGAAAAAGGAAACGTTCCATCTAAATGAACTTTTAAAAGAAATCCATCAACAATACGAAGAAATTGTTATGTATCAAGAAAAATCACTGCGGATAGAAGCAGCTGAACCTGTTACTTTTTTTGGTGATAAAGCCAGAATTCATCAACTAATCGTCATACTATTGGACAATGCGATGAAATATACAATGGAAGGAGGAGAGATCCTGCTAGCTTGCGGACATACTCATTCGTCTATTTTCCTTAAAGTAAAAGATAACGGAATTGGTATTCCTGAAATGGATATCGCTAAAATCTTTGACCGCTTCTATCAAAGCGATAAAGCTAGAACGGCTGCCGAGGGAACAGGATTGGGCCTTTCGATTGCCAAGTGGATTATTGAGAAACATCATGGAAAAACAAAGGTGCAAAGCACCCTTGGTAAAGGGACAACAATTGAAATTACTTTTCCAAAAACCCAAAAATATTGAATTTGCTTTTTTTCTAAACACAAAGCACACGAACGAAGTTGTCGTGTGCTTTTGGCATTCTTATTCAACAATAATTGTCCCTTTAAACATTTGCATCCCGCAGCTAAAGGTATATTCTCCGGACTTATCCGGATTAAAGGTTAGTTTTGTTGTTCCAGTTTTTAGGTTGACATTGTTAATATTAAAATCAGGAATCATAAATGTGGATATACAATTACTACTATCCAATGGATTTTTAATTTCTAGTTCTACTGGTATACCCTTTTTAACTCGAATAACATTAGGTGTATACCCCTGTGTGGTTACTTCCATCTTTACAATTGGCTTGCTTTCCTTTGTCACATAAACTTCCGTTTTGGGAACCTTCTGACTAGATGCAGCTTGTTGAGTTCCTGTTTGTGTTGTTTGACTTTGACCCGGAATTTCGACCATATCACTGCTATACATAAATAAAAATAATGATACTATCACAACGCCTCCTGCGATAATCGCAAATGGTGAGAGCTCTTGTGTATCTAGGGATAATTTATTATTCGATTCCACGAAAATATACATGATCACGAATCCGATAATTAAAATATAAAAACCTAACAAGATTCCAAGTAAAATAGTAGGATTAATAAATTGAAGAAAGGCACCGAGAATAGCTCCAATGATCCCGCCCATTAACCCAGAAATTGATCCCATAAGGATGGCTAATATCCCAACGGGGTGTCCAGCTAAGAAACCTACGACGAAACCAATAATCATACTGACTCCGACTACTAGAAAAATCTCACCGGAAATGATGCCAATGATACTGCCGGTCAGTAACCCTGTGATTACCGCGATGACCATACTAATCATAATCCCAGATGTATTGGCTAGCTTATTTTTATGACGGTAAACAGAATAAATGGAATATCCGGTACCAATGGCAACTACAATTGCCGAAATAATTGCAAAAATATTCATTTTATGTCTCCTCAAATGTGTATGTTTTATTCATTAAATAATTTACAACATATGAGTATTATAAATGGAAATAACCCATTCAAATTTGTATTTTTAGTGATTAATATGAACGTTTTATGAATATTAATGAGGTTAAATTAGGATATGGAATAGTAGGAGATCGATTTTATTCTTTATTTTCTTTATCAAGGGTATTTTTAAAAATTCTTTTCATGGCCTCATTCTGCATCTTAATATATTCAAGTAGAAATTCTTTTTCTTCTTCCTCTTGTTGGAGATCATCCTTTTCTTTTTCCAAGTAAGCCACCCCATTTTTTCTAATTACTAGCATTTTAACTGATTTTTTTAGACGTTTAAAGTAAATATGAAGGAAAATTGCTGGCTTCAGCAATATATTCCATAAAAAAAATTGACTTTTTTTATAATGAAATATATAATTTTCAAAAATACTATTGAAACTGTGACGGGGATTAGTAAAGTGAAAAGGTCTTACCAAGAGAGGAAACCAATGGTGCGAGGTTTCTTAAGACGGTCATTTGAACCTGCCTCTGAGTTCTGTATCGGATACATATGAAGATACATGCGGATAATGTCCGTTATCATGGAAAGTGTATAAAGCTTTTTGCTTTATGAATTTAGGGTGGTACCGCCAGGCCTTGGTCCCTTTTTTGAGGATCAAGGCCTTTTTGTGTAGAAAAGCGGAAGCGACCGTTACTTATTTAAAAAAATTTAATGAGGTGTCAAACATGGCAAAAGATTTTGTAAAAGATGTAACTGCAATGGACGATGATTTCGCCCAGTGGTATACCGATGTGGTAACAAAAGCTGACTTAATTGATTATTCAAGTGTTCGTGGCTCGATGATTATTCGACCATATGGTTATGCTTTATGGGATAATATAAAAAATGAATTGGATCGCCGTATAAAAGAAACGGGGCATGAAAATGTTTATATGCCTTTGTTTATTCCTGAAAGCTTGCTGCAAAAAGAAAAAGATCATGTTGAAGGTTTTGCACCAGAAGTGGCCTGGGTCACACATGGCGGGTCTGAACCATTAGCAGAACGATTAGTTGTCCGTCCTACATCAGAAGTTCTTTTTTGCGAGCATTATAGTAACATCATCCATTCTTACAGAGATCTGCCAAAGCTTTATAACCAATGGGCAAACGTGGTCCGTTGGGAAAAAACAACCCGTCCATTCTTACGGACATTAGAGTTTTTATGGCAGGAAGGTCATACCGCGCATGCAACTGACGAAGAGGCCATGGAAGAAACCATTAAAATGCTAAATGTTTATGCCGCAGTTTGTGAAGAAATCCTTGCGATTCCAGTTGTAAAAGGACAAAAAACGGAAAAGGAAAAGTTTGCAGGTGCAAAGGCTACTTTTACGATAGAAAGCTTAATGCATGATGGAAAAGCATTACAGTCTGGTACATCTCACCACTTCGGCACAGGATTTGCCGAGGCATTTAACATTCAATATACAGACAAAGAAGGAAAGCTCCAATATGTGCATCAAACCTCTTGGGGCTTCACAACAAGGATTATCGGTGCCTTAATCATGGTGCACGGCGATGACCGCGGCCTTGTGATTCCGCCAAAAGCAGCGCCAACTCAAGTGATGATTGTGCCGATTGCTCAGCATAAAGAAGGCGTTCTTGATTTTGCCTATGAGTTAAAAGAGACTTTATCAAGTGTTGTACGTGTAGGGATCGATGCTAGTGATAAAAAGCCAGGCTGGAAGTTCAATGAGTATGAAATGAAAGGTATTCCAGTCCGTCTTGAGGTGGGACCTAAAGATATCGAAAACAAGCAAGTGGTCCTAGTAAGACGCGATACATTAGAGAAAGTGTTTGTTCCACTGGACCAATTAGAAACGAAGCTTGTTGAGTTATTAGATGAAATTCAAACAAATTTATATAATAAAGCACTTACTCATCGTGAAGAAAGAACCACTGTTGCTGTAACACTTGATGAGTTAACGCAATCACTCGAAGCAAAACCAGGTTTTATCAAGGCCATGTGGTGCGGTGAATTAGCATGTGAGGAAAAAATTAAAGAAGATGCTGGGGCAACATCTAGATGTTTGCCATTCGAGCAAGAAAAAGTATCTGACAAATGTGTATGCTGTGGAAAAGAAGCCAATAAAATGGTTTATTGGGCAAAAGCATACTAAAAAAAGCAAACTTTCGGGCTCTTCCTGGTTGGGAAGGGTCTTTTTTATTATATTGTCCTGCAACCGTGAAGGAAATTAAATTTATGAGCGAATTTTTCGATTGAATGGGCGAATTTCTTGGTTTTATGAGCGAATTTATTAGTTGAATGGGCGAATTTCAATGTATAATGAGCGAATTTGACTTTCGGGGTATCAGCGGATTTATTGATTCAATCAGCGAATATTCCCATTCTATCAGCGAATCGGCTCCTCCATATTTTTTTCTGAAAAAAGGAATGAACAATGATCGTAGCGAATTATTTATATTCAGAAGGAGGGCAAGATTATGAAACCAATACTACTAGACTTTCCAAATCAATTTTACACAGAAAGATTATTAATACGTATGCCTCTGCCCGGAGATGGTAAAGTGGTGTACCAAGCAATGCAGTCTTCGTTAAATGAAATAAAAGAATGGATGCCTTGGGCCCATCACGAGCAAACCGAGGAAGATGTAGAAGGAAATATGCGTGAGGCATATGCTAAGTTTTTAACCCGCGAGGATTTAAGGTTACATATATTTAATCGAGAAACAGGAGAATTCATCGGTTCTTCTGGATTGCACAGGATCAACTGGAATATCCCAAAGGTTGAAATAGGTTACTGGATTGATACGCGCTATAGCGGGAAGGGGTATATAACGGAGGCGGCAGAGGTGATAACGAAATTTGCCTTTACTGAACTCAATGCAAAACGGGTTGAAATTCGTTGTGACTCAAAAAATATCAAAAGTCGGGCCATTCCTGAACGATTAGGGTTTACCTTAGAAGGCATTTTTAGAAATGATGAAATGTCTGCAGATGGCCAAGATTTAAGAGATACGTGTGTATATGCAAAAACTAGTAATAGTTGAGATATTTGGCATTAGAAAAGAGTACTGAATTTAATCTGGTACCCATGTCAAGGACACATGAAAAAAAGAGTTAAGAAGCTAAGAGATGATTCCTATATTGAATAGGGGTCATCTTTTCTAAATTCCATTGATAACGATAATTGTTATAGTAAACCATGTAATGATTTATTTTCGCCTTTAGTTCGTCTAATGTTTTACATGATTGATAGTCTACCTCATCCTTTAAATGACCAAAGAAAGACTCCATCGGGGCATTGTCCCAACAGTTCCCTCGCCTTGACATAGACTGGCCTAAACCAGATTTTTTTAATAATTTTTGATATCTTGGGCTTGTATAATGGCTTCCCTGATCCGAATGGATATATGCCTTCGAATGTAAATTAGTTTTCTTATTTTTCATTAATTTATCGATCGTATTTGTTGCGATTTCTAAAGTGATCCGATCTGAAACATGATAAGCTAAGACCTCGTTGGTGGAGGCATCTTTTATGGCTGACAAATAGGCCATATTCTGTCCGTTAAATGGCAAATATGTAATATCCGTTAATAATACCTTCCCTGGAATTCCTTGCTTAAATTCTCTATTTAACTTGTTTGGAACGACCTGATGTTCTTTTGTTGCTTTGGCTATTTTTTTATACGGGTTTGACTTTCTGTGGGGGCAAATGATCTGATACTTGTTCATAATTCTTTGTATTTTTTTTCTGCTAATTTTATGGTCGTATTCATTGTTCAATATCATTTTGATGGAACGTGAACCTTTCTTATATCCACGTCGATTAAACGCTTTCAGTATAATCTCTTTCGCTTCTAGGTCCTTTTGTTCTCTTTCAAATCGGCTATCGGCTGCTTTAAGGTAACTATAATATCCAGAACGAGAGACCCCTAAAAGCTTACAAAAATACTTTGTCATCTGTTTAAACTGATTTTGCTCCACGGTTTCATAAATCAACTGAAATATCTTACTCGTTTCTAGGTTTTGACTTTTGCTTAGCAGCCTCCTTTCTGTCATTTCTAGCTTTTTTAACAACTCTACCTGACCTTCCAGCAGCTTAATTCTTGCATCCTGCCTCTCAATAATTTCAGCTTGAGAAAGTTCTCGCTTTAAGGGCCTGCCGGATTCTGTTTTCCGTGTGTCTGAAAGCCCAATTAACCCATTTTTTTCATATGCTCTTTTCCACCTAGATGCAGACGTCTCTATCCTCTTCATACCAATAATGTCTATGTCAAAACCATTCTCCTCAAAGATCTGCCTTGGGAGTTTACCTACCAGATATTCATTCATAAATTTATTTTTAAAATCATCCGAATAGGTAATTGCTAAACTGCTGACACGAAGCACATTTGGATTTTTTTGAAGTATTTTTATTTCTTTATCTGAAAATGTTGTTTTGCTCATGATCGTCCCCCAATCCCCATATCTTTAAGATTCAAGTATATAAAAAAATACCTACAGATAAAACACTCTTTTTCAAGTGTCCTATCTATAGGTACCATATTAATTTCAGTACTCTTTTTTATTATGAAAAACCGATCAATTCTTTCACACTTGATATCAAATCTCGAAATTAATCAAGGAAATATCTTTTAAGATAGAATTTAGTAATCGCCAAATATTCACGGGAATAGGATTTTACCACAGCAATCCATGGTGTTTCTGCGGGGAGTCCCTGCACCTGTAGACCATAATCACGGGCAATTGAGACTGCCCGGTAGAGATGAAAATTATTTGTAACGACAAGACCAATCTTGGCACCTTCGGGAATAAGCTTTTTCGAAAAATTAATATTTTCATATGTATCAGTTGATTGATCTTCTAAGATAATCCGAGTCTCATTAATTCCTTGATTCACAAGTTCTCTCCTGATGGATTCCGCTTCGGAAATATCTTCACCAGATCCTTTTCCGCCAGAAGCAATGACAAGAGTATCTTTGTTTTTCTTTAAATATTTCGCAGCTGTATTTATTCTACTCGCAAACGCCAAGGAAGGGACGGTTCCTTTAACCCTTGCCCCTAGAACAATCAAATAGTCTGCATTTTTAGGTACTTCTTTATGACTATATTGACTAATTTTAATTTGTAATATGCCAATGTAAATTAAACCTAAGGCCGCAAAAACTCCCAACAACAATAACACTTTTTTCTTATTTTTCATTATTCACAAACCCACGAAAGTCCAAGCGTTCCTACCCCAGTGTGCACACCTGCCACAGTAATCAGCATCATTAATTCGGTTTGGATATCAGGGAATGTTTCGTTGACTAATTGTTCAAGCACGGCAGCTCTCTCGATATCATTAGCATGAACGATAGCAACTTTTCTAACATTCTTTGTTTCTAAGTCTGTTTGTAAATGATTAATCAACCATGAAATCGCTCTTTTTTCGGTGCGAACCTTATCTTTAATCTTTGCGCCACCGTCTTCAATCGCTAAAATCGGCTTTATATTAAATAATGAAGCTAGTATTGCTTGGCCGCCGGATACTCTGCCGCTTTTTTTGAGTTGGTCCAGATTTGAGGGAACTAAATATAAGCGTGTATTGTCGCGTAGTGCATTTAATTCTGCGACAACCTCACCGCTCTCACGTCCTTTTTCCACAAGTTCGATCCCTTTTTTTATTAAAAAAGAAAGAGGGTAGGAACCTGTCAGGGAGTCAATGGGAAACAGTTTAAAATCAGCCATTTCTGCTGCCATTACTGAAGTTTGAAACGTCCCTGATAAGAGACTGGAAGCATGAAAGGCTATTCCGTAGTCATAGTCTTCCTTTAACCTTGTATAAAGTTCCACAAAATCACCCAGGGCAGGCTGGGAGGTTTGAAATTTCGAATCCTCATGTTTCATTCGCTCATAAAACTCTTTTTGTGTAATATCTATTGTTTCCTTGTAGGATTCTTGGTTAATTACAATGTTAAGTGGAACTACATGTATATTATTTTGCTCGATAAACTCTTTGCTTAGCGAAGCCGTTGTGTCAGTAATCCATGCAATTTTTGCTGCATTCATGTTAATCCTCTTCCTCCAGTGAAATCTCTTATTTCTATTGATCAAATATTGATCATTACACATGTTAGTTTTATTCCATTTGTTTTTGATAACTAGATTCAACATTACAAGAAGGAATATTAACCAACAAGTTATATTTGTCATGTTAAAATATGAAAACTTTGTGAAGTTTTTAGGCGAGAAACACGAAAAGTACCTAGTTCTAATTATTAAAAATAGTAGTCTGTGATTTAAATCACTTATTTCGTGCGTTAAATATCATATAATCACTATGGAAACAGTGAAATATATAGGGAGTGTTAATATGTTAGATCAAAAAACGATTGAAATAATCAAATCAACTGTACCTGTTTTAGAAAAACATGGGGAAAAAATTACAACTCGATTTTACCAATTGATGTTTGGCAACCATCCTGAATTATTAAATATATTTAATCATGCTAATCAAAAACAAGGCAGACAGCAAAAAGCCTTGGCAGGAACGGTATATGCCGCAGCCATGTATATCGATAATCTGGAAGCTATTCTTCCAGTAGTGAAGCAAATTGCACAAAAACATAGAAGCCTTGGTATCTTGCCTGAACATTACCCGATTGTCGGCAAACATCTACTGCTAGCGATTAAGGATGTATTAGGTGATGCAGCAACAGACGAGATTATTGAGGCATGGGCCCAAGCGTATAATGTAATTGCAGATGTTTTTATCAGTGTAGAAGCAGAATTATATGATGAAACTGAAAATCAACATGGTGGTTGGAAGGGTTTTCGCAACTTTATTGTTGACCGTAAAGTAGTTGAGAGTGAAGTGATTACCTCGTTTTACTTAAAACCAGAAGACAACAAAGGAATTGCCGTTTTTACCCCTGGTCAGTATATTAGTATCAAGCTAGAAATGGCTGGTAAAAAGTTCACACATATTCGTCAATACAGCCTTTCAGATGCTCCAGGAAAAGACTATTACCGAATCAGTGTTAAACGCGAAGCGGGAACTGCAAACCCAGACGGCATGGTATCTAATTACTTACACAATGGAGTGAGCCAAGGAGATATTTTAAAAGTAAGTGCTCCAGCGGGGGATTTTGTTCTTGATACTGAGAAAAATACTCCTGTTGTGTTACTAAGTGGCGGCGTTGGTTTAACACCAATGATGAGTATGTTAAAAACAGTCGTTGAAGTCCAGCCAGAACGTAAGGTAACATTTGTCCATGCAGCTGTGAATGGGAATGTACATGCACTAAGAGACGAAGTAGAAGAGGTATCAAAGCTTGAAAACGTACATTCCTATTTCTTTTACGATTCACCAACAGAAGAGGATCGCAAGAATAATCGCTTTGATGTTGAAGGCTATGTAACCCGTGAGTGGCTGAAAGAAAATATCACAACTAAGGACGCCGATTTTTATTTCTGTGGGCCTGTTCCATTTATGAAAGCTATTAATCGTTCATTAAAAGAATTAGGGGTAAATCAAGAAAGAATTCACTTTGAATTTTTTGGTCCTATGGGGAATTTAGAAGAATAACAGAGAAACAAGCCGATTTCTAATAGAAGTCGGCTTTATTTTTGTAGTGAACTTACGTACAGCCTTTCAAAAAATATAAATTTGAAATCTATAAGTCGATAACTATATTAGAGAAGTTTGGTTAAAATACCAATAAGAATGAATGCCATTTCAATGCCAAATATCCCTTTTAGGAAAGGAGCTAACATTATTGCATTTTTTAACGACGATCATGAACGAGTACGGGTATGTTGTTCTTTTTCTTTCCATTACTCTAGGTATTTTTGCACTTCCGATTCCAATGGAAGCAATGTTGGCATATGCAGGATTTTTATCCTTTCTTGGAAAGCTTAATTGGTTTGGAAGTATACTCGCTTCTGCAGCTGGTTGTACACTAGGAATGTTGCTTTCCTATTGGGTAGGCTGTAAGCTTGGTATTCATTTTTTTGAAAAGCATGGGAAGCGGCTACATTTAGAGCCAGATCGTTTGAATTCAATTTCAAACTGGTTAAGAAAATATGGCAATAAAGTATTAATCATTGCTTTATTTATTCCAGTATTTAGGCATTTTATCGGTTATTTTTCAGGGATCACACATTTACCAATTAGAGTTTATACCTTGTATACAGGGCTTGGGTCAGCGATTTGGGTTTCTAGTTTTATCTCTTTAGGAAAAATACTTGGTCCTCAATGGGAAGTTTTTTTTGAGCTCATCAGGAAATATTTAAGTTTAACTAGCGTAGTTATTGTCATTTTAATTGTAATTATTTATGGGATTAGGAAATTAAGGAATGTAGTTATAGAAACAGGAACCAAATAGGAGAACAAATTAAGATCAAAGGAGTCCTCTCAACGGTTCCTTTGATTTTTATTTAGAGAAAATAGTTGTAGAATTTAACAATTTTCGAACTTTATGTATTTTATACGATAGATGGTCCTTGAAAGTTTGATTCATATCTCAACTATGTTTAAATTAAATAGAGAAATGGCCAGAAAGGATGTTATTTAATGAATAAAAATGTCATTCGTTCGATCACGGGCATAGCTGTATTATTTTGCCTCCTCTGGCTGATCGGGCTTGGCTGGGCGGTAGGGGAATTTTATGCTGGAAAACCAGAAAAGGTTCCAGAAGCAAAAACCGTTTCCAAGGTGGAGAATAAAAAGGGGTTTACCATCGTGGCGTTAGGTGATTCGTTAACTCGAGGAACAGGCGATGAAACAGGAAAAGGATATGTGGGTGTCTTGATTGATGAAATCAAGGGAAAAACAAAGCGTCCGGTACAGTTGACCAATCTTGGCATCAATGGACAAAGATCTGGATCTCTTAGGAAGCAAGTACAGGAAACAGAAGTAGGGCGCCAAATTCAAAAGGCTGATATTGTCCTAGTGACGATTGGCGGAAACGACTTGTTCCGCGGGGGGCAAGGCTTAAGCGATTTTGAAACTAATGATATTGCAGCGATTGAGAAGAAATACCTGGATAATTTGAAGTTTGTTTTTGAGCAAATACGTAAAAACAATACGAATGCCAATGTGTTTTTCATTGGTTTGTATAATCCATTTATTGAATTAGAGCAGGGAAAAGAGATGTCGAAAGTGGTCCGCCACTGGAATTACGATAGTGCAGAAGTCAGTGCCTCTTTTCCAAAAATCGTGTTTGTACCAACCTTCGACTTGTTTGAGTTAAAGGTGAATGACTACTTATATTCCGACAAGTTTCATCCAAACTCAAAAGGGTATCGTTTAATTGCCGAACGGGTAGCCTCATTGCTTACCTGGTAAGGAGAGGAATTCGATGGAGAAAAAAATTACACTATCTGTAAAAAATCTTAAAAAAGTAATTGGCAAAAAGGAAATTATCAAGGGATTGACTTTCGATTTATGGGAAGGAGAGGTATTTGGCTTCCTAGGCCCAAATGGAGCAGGGAAAACAACGACGATCCGCATGCTTGTTGGATTAATAAAACCCACATCCGGCAGCATTCACATTTGTGGCGCGAATATAGAAGAGAATTTTCAAGAAGCAATGACCAATCTTGGTTGTATTGTCGAGAATCCGGAATTGTATCCCTATCTTTCCGGGTATAATAACCTCCTTCATTTTGCCAGAATGCTCGAAGGAATCGGAGAACAACGAATTAAAGAGGTTACTGAACTTGTTGGTTTAACAGAAAGAATTCATGATAAGGTAAAAACCTATTCCTTAGGGATGAGACAACGTCTTGGGATTGCTCAAGCCTTATTAGGGAGACCAAAAGTGCTGATTCTTGATGAGCCAACCAATGGGTTGGATCCGGCAGGAATCCGTGAAATGAGACAATTTATCAGGTTTCTTGCAGAGGATGAAGGCTTAAGCGTCTTAGTTTCCAGTCATTTGCTAAGTGAAATTCAACTTTTGTGTGACCGTGTCGCGATTATTTCAAAAGGGACGATTATACGAACGGATACTGTCCATCATCTGCTGGCAAATCGCGAGAGAGTCGTTTGGCAGGTTCATCCGCTTGAGAGGGGTAAGGAAGTATTAAGTTCGTTAACCAAAATTGATGTAACAGAAGATGGTACCATACTGACAGAATTTAATGAACAAAAGATACCTCTATGGAATAAGCAGTTGGTCGAAGCAGGAATTGCTGTGACTGAAATGAATCGAAAAATGCCAGTCCTGGAAGATTTATTCCTCGAACTTACGGGGGGTGATACGATTGAATAAATTGATTCAAAATGAAATGATGAAACTGATTGCCAAAAAGCGGCTTATTGTTATTGCTATCATTATTGGCGTTCTAGTCATGTTATTTACATATGCACAATATAAACAAGTTCAAACACAACGAGAAAAATTGGGAACTAGTGATTGGCGAACAATTTTACAACAGCAAATTGTTGATACGACCAATCGTTTGAGCAGCAGTCGGATCACCGATGAATGGAAGAAACAACTGCAAATATCCCTGCAGCAGCAACAATATTATCTGGATCATGATATTAATCCTTCTGAGCCTGGTGCACCAACGTTTATGAGGATTTTCTTAGAAAACTCGATTGATCTCTTTATTCCATTAATGGTCATGGTCATTGCCAGTGATTTGGTTTCATCCGAGCACAGTTTAGGATCAATTAAACTGCTATTGACGAGGCCGGTCAAACGATGGAAAGTACTCTTAAGTAAATATTTGACGCTTTGCTTAGCTATTTCTTTAATCATTGCGATCGCAGGAATCCTTTCTTATTTGATTTCTGGGTTGGTGTTTGGATACAAAGGCTGGGGAGCACCCATTTTAACAGGATTTAATGTGACCGAAACAGGCTTAAATACTTCAGAAGTCAAACTTATGGGGCAATGGAAATTTTTATTAATGGACTTTGGACTGGTCTGGTTTGTCTCTATTGTCGTCGGTACCTTATCCTTTATGCTGTCGGTTTTGATTCGTAGTACGGCTGCCGGCATGGGTGTCATGCTTGCCTCCTTAATCTCAGGAGCTATATTAACGAACATGGTATCCTCCTGGGAATCTGCCAAGTACTTTTTTATGGTTAATTTACGGTTAACCGATTATATGAAAGGAACAGCACCTCCAATTGAAGGAATGAATCTTTCATTTTCCATCCAAATCCTCTTTGTGTGGTGGGCAGTTGCCTTATTCGTTTCATTTTTTGTTTTTACTAGAAGAGATGTTTATTAAGAAAAGCTCCAGCCCCTAGGCGCCGGAGCTAGAAAAAAAGCTATTTCCGTATCGTCGGGAATAGTCTTTTTATTTATACCTAATAACGAAAGTTCAAACTTGAAAGAATATTATAAAATTAATAAAATATAGAGGATAATTGACAAATGGAGGAGTGTCTATGTCATTTGCAATAAAAAAGATCGATCATATTCAACTTGCTGGCCCAAAGGGCTGTGAAGAAACCGCGAGGGAGTTTTTCAATGGGATTCTGGGATTAAATGAAGTAGAAAAGCCAGCAGAATTAAAGAAACGCGGCGGGGTTTGGTTTGGATTCGGGACCTTTCAACTTCACATTGGGGTAGAGGAACCATTTTCGCCAGCTAAAAAAGCACATCCTGCATTAGTGGTAGAAAATATCGAGGAATTAAAATGTCATCTACGTGAAAAGGGAGTTTTATATACAGAGGACGATCTACTTCCAGGAGCGAGCAGAATTCATTTACATGATCCGTTTGGCAATCGACTTGAATTATTAGAATGGCTCTAGAAATTACGTTGAGATATAAATACAGCCCCACTCCAGAATTTGGATTGGGGCTGAATGCCTTAAATTGGGGGATTGAAGGCATAATTTCTTAGGGATGATTCTATTCAATTTCCAGCAGGGGGAGAAATAGAGCAAACACTCTTCTTATATTGTGAATTATTTCACATATACTCTCTGTTTTTAGAATACGATAATACAAATAAAATCTCAAGTGTTTTATAACTAAATATTTGTCAAAATGGTAAGTTTTTTTTGACCAATTGGGAATGATAATTCCGTACCGTTAAAAAAAGGTTTATTTTACTAATTATATGAATCGGAAGGAGATCATTATGAAGTTTAAAATGATACTTTTATCATTAGGATTATTATTGTCTGTGCCTGGAATGGCTGGAGCAAACCAAACGGTGCCTGACACGAATAATGGGGGGCAAAGGGAAAAAGCACCTTGTGATTGTAAAGAGGGCAGAGAGCATCATATGATGCATAAAGATTGGCAAGCAAAGATGGCAGAAAGAGAGAAAATGATTCTTTCATGGGTAGACCAGTATACTCCGGATAAAAAAGGCGAGTGGACAACAGTCCTTGCGGAAAAGAAAACACTAAGTAACCAATGGATGAGTCCTGAAAATGCTGGAAAACGTGAGCAATGGAAAAAAGAAAAAATGGCGAAAATAGAAGAACTAAAAAAACAATTTGATGCAGGTAAGTTAACAAAAGAGGAATTTATAAAACAGGCACATGGCGGAAAAGAAATGTCACATTGGAGGACATTCCATGAATTAAGGAATGCCATTGAAAAGAAAGACAACAAACAGGCCGTGTTACTTCTAAATCAACTGTTAGATCACACAAAACAGCATAATCAAAAAATCAAAGAATTACTGAAAAAGTAATAAGCTTCTGTCGAAAAACTAATTCAAAGGGATTAGTTTTTTCTTTGATTAAACAGTTCAATCTTCAATTATTCAACCTCTTCATGACGACAAGATGTCAATAATTACTGCTGTTAAAATAACTTATTAAAGGGAATATTTAAGAATGATTAATTCCGAGGAGGTTTGAAATGAGAAGGAAAAATTTAATGATGACCACCGTTGCACTAGGTGCTGCATATTTACTTCGTAATCCAAAATCCAGGCAAAAATTAATGAAGCAATTTCAAGCATTTACTAAAAAATAATTCAAAAAAACATCCTCTTCAATCAGTTGATGGGGATGTTTTTTTTGATGTTTTTAACGACAAGAAGTCATAAAACTTATTTTTTTAAACTAATTGTTTCTTGTTTAGTCTCTTTGATTTCCTCTTTTATCTCTTCCTTTATATCGTCAGCAATTCCATCAGTTGCTCTTTTAAATTCGCGAATTGATCTGCCGAAAGCACGGCCAATTTCAGGCAGCTTGTTTGGACCGAAGACAACTAAGGCTACGATTAAAATCAAAATTAACCCTGGTACACCAATATTAGAAAACATATTTTCATCTCCTAGTGATGAATGCTAGTTAAACTAGTGTCTATTATACCTTTTTATCATCAATTATTCAAAATCTAAATGTAATTTGTAAAAAAAAAACCGGTGGACTCGCCACCAGCTTTTAATAGTCCTATCGGATTAAATCAGATTGAATGTAATGATACAGTAGTTTGGACGTGTTATCAATGGAAGATTCGTGTGTACGCTCGAATGCATGTGATGAATCGATGCCAGGTCCGATTAGACCATGGATAATATCATGACCAGAGCGGATCGCTGCTGAGGCATCTGAGCCATAAAAAGGATAGATATCTAATTTGTATTGGATATTGTTTTCTTCTGCTAGTCGAACTAAGTTTTTTCTCAACTCATAATGATAGGGTCCACTTGCATCCTTCACACAGATCGAAACAGTATACTCATCTGTCGATTGTCCGTCGCCCATTGCTCCCATATCGACCGCTAAATATTCCACCGTTTCAGGGGTGATATTAGAGTTTCCACCGTATCCGATTTCCTCATTATTAGAAATTAAGAAATGGGTTGTATAGGGTAAGGTAATATTTTCAGTCTTAATTTTCTTTATTAATTGCAGAAGAATGGCCACACTTGCTTTATCGTCCAAATGGCGGGATTTAATGTATCCGCTTGGTGTTACTTCTACACGTGGGTCAAAGGAAACAAAATCACCGACCTCAATTCCCAATGCACGAACTTCCTCAGCAGTATGTACTTTCTCATCAATTCTAATTTCGATATTTTCCTGGTTTCGCTCAGCTTTCCCAGCATCTTTATAAACATGGACTGATGTTTGGTGCATCAAAATGGTTCCAGAATATTTTTTGCTGCTGCTGGTTTCAATTTGGCAATATTCTCCTTCAATCGAGTTATATTTAAATCCGCCAATCAAGTCAATTTTCAATCGACCATTTGACTTTACTTCCTTTACCATCGCACCAAGAGTATCCACATGGGCCGTCAACATCCGATGTTTACTTGAGTCTTTCCCCTCAATTGTGGCGATTAAACCGCCTTTACGGTTTCTATAGGATTTGATTTGTAAGTCAGCAAGGTAATTTTCAACAAAGGAAATCACTTCATTTGTGTTTCCTGATGGGCTTGGAATGGATACCAAGTCAGTAATTAATTTTAACGTTTCTTGTGGATTTATAGTTGACAAAGCAAATACCCCTTTCGTTTTCTTTCACTAATATTATACATAATTACGAAAATGATGTGTTTAGATACGATTATTATCAACTTTTCCTTGGGTGATGCATAGGTTAACAAGTATTAAATTTTTTTAAATAGGAATAAAAAATGACGGTATGGGCATGAATGGAACTATTCTAACTATTTAAAAAACTAATTGAATATATACCAATGGGAGGAGAAAAAGTTGACCAGAGCCGAATTATACCACTCTAAGCCGAAGCAATCATCCTTTAAGGGTCTATTTTTTTTCATTTTAGCTTGTATTGTATTGACCGCCGGTTTTTTTGTTTTTCGTTATTTCTATCAAAACACAATTCAAATTGAAGCACCAATTGAAAACCCGGGACCAAAGGTGGTTATCCATCTTCTAAACGGACAAAAGGTCTATACGTATGAGAATCTAATTTTTGAAAAAGATGGGAAAACCTATTATAAGGGTGAGCGCAACACGATTGATTTAACAGGGGGAACAGTTGACTTTGAAGAGTGGAAATAAGTAGAGGTCAAGAAAGACTAGCGGCAGCTAGTCTTTTTATTTAAACCATCCCTTTTTCTTAAACCAAACTGACATGCCGATCGCTACGATAATCATCAGCCCAATGGTTGCGAAATATCCATATTTCCATGTTAACTCAGGCATATAATGAAAGTTCATCCCATATAGACCTGCAATAAAGGTGAGCGGCATGAAAATCGTGGTAATAACGGTAAGGACCTTCATTACATGATTTGTTTGATGTGAATTTATCGAAATATAACTATCCCTGATGTCTGTGGTAAGTTCACGGTTTGCCTCAATCATCTCTGTTAATTTTAATAAATGGTCATGAATATCAGAATAGTATTCCCTTTTCCTCTGTATGGAAGTCATTCGCTGAGAATTTAGGATCCTGTAAATTAGATCGCGCATCGGTGTAATGGTATGCCTCAAGGATAGGAGGTGGTGTCTAGTGTCAAATAAATCCTCGAGCAATGCCTCCATGGATCTTCCTTTAGAATTCTCGTCAATTTCATTTAACCGATCTTCAATTTGATAGACAAGTGGGAAATAATTATCAACCATTTTATCAAGTACAAGGTAAAAAACATGGGATGGATTCCACGTTTCTATGTTAGTCGACAAATTACAACGTTTCCATACTTCCTCAATTTCAGTTGAAAATTTATGATGAAAAGTAATTATATAGTTCCTGCTAAGAAAGAAATCAATTTCTTCCCGAGTAATCATCTGTTGATTTAGTGCTTGTGTAACTAAAAAAGTGTGATCTTCATAATAATCAAGCTTTGGTCGCTGTAAAGTATGGATACAATCCTCAATGGCTAGTGGGTGAAAGGAAAGAGGGGTTCTTAGGAATTCGATTTCTTCGGTGGATGGCTGATTAAAATCAATCCAATACCATTGAAAATCTCCTCTTATCAGTTCCTCAATGGAAAGATCCATTTTCAATTGGTTAGTTTGGGATATCGCAATTGTTCTAATCATGTTAACTCCTTAGTTCGTTCGATTATCATTCCATAAAAAGATATTATGTATAACCTTATCATAACTTTTATTGTTCAATTTTCAAAATTATATAAGGAGTTTTCCTATCTTTATTGTCCATTTATTTATTGAGAGATTTAAAGGGAAAAAGGAGGCATTCTATATAGGAGAATGCCTCTTTACTAATTAATAATGGTTATACGATTGGTGAAGTTTCTTTATTCCGCATCGCTTGTGGTATATAAACACAGAACGGTTCACTTTCCAGATAA
This sequence comes from Neobacillus sp. C211, assembly GCF_051842875.1. NCBI lineage: Bacteria > Bacillati > Bacillota > Bacilli > Caryophanales > Bacillaceae > Neobacillus > Neobacillus sp. C211. Next base: position 232,310 of record NZ_JBPXRO010000003.1, on the reverse strand, counting down.
TTGCCTGTTACGGCATAAGTTCGTGAGCGGGAACCGCCGCACATTTTGTTGTATTCACAGACGCCGCATTTGCCTTTATAGTTATCAGGTTGACGTAGTTCTTTAAATACTTTTGCCTCACGATAAATTTCTGCAAGCGGGGTATCACGGATGTTACCACCGACAATAGGAAGTAATCCACTTGGCATAACATCTCCAATATGGGAGACAAAGGCGAAGCCGTTGCCATCATTTACCCCTTTTGGTGCACGCTTCAAGCCATCATGCATGGAAGCAAAATCAGTTGTAATCGAGTCTTCGTAATGAATTTCACCTTTTTCAATTAACTGGTCGCGCGTCTTTTGCTGTAAAACAACCCTGCGGTAATGTTGTGCTGCGGTAGTTTTAATATCATATGGTGCAGTTTTGCTTAATTCATACAACCAACGAAACACCTTTTCATGCTCAGCAGGAGAAATACATGCGTTCATTTGACCCCTGCCAGTTGGTACAAGTAGGAAGATGTACCACATAACAGCGCCTAGTCCGCCAACTAGTTTTGCCATTTGTTCAAGCGAGTCATAATTATAAAGAGAGATTACTGTATTGATTTGGAGCGGCATGTCTAATTCATTTAAGTATTTAATTTTTTCAACGGTTAAATCAAATGATCCAGGGGTCCCGCGGAAATGATCATGAATCTCTGGTGTTGGGCCGTCTAAACTAAAGCCCCAGCGTGAGAGTCCGACATCTTTGAACTGTTTCATTTTTTCTTTTGTTACATTCGCTGTGGCACTAGGTGTCATCGAAACGCGCATCCCTTTTTTAATTGCATAATCAGCAAGTTCATAAAGGTCTTCTCTCATCATACAATCCCCGCCTGTAAAAACGAGCATTGGATTATCCATCTCATAAATTTGATCAATTAAATTGATTCCTTCTTTATGTGAAAGTTCCCGTGGGTCTGGAGTAAGCTGCGCATCAGCACGACAGTGAATGCACTTAAGCTGACAGGCTCTCGTTACTTCCCAAATAACGATAAATGGATTTTTATCATAATCTATTACATTTCTCATTCCATGAGGGTGCCCCATAGCATGTGGATGTCCTTTTCCTATTCCTTGCATAATCATCACCCAAATTCATTAATATTTATAAACTATAGGTTTATTATAGGTTTATCAGCCCACAGTGGATGGGAGTATTGTTACAATATTTCTACATCCTAGTGAGAATTATGTGAGATCTATAAAGATCATTAACTTCTTTTGTATTACATTTATGTTACAAAAATATTAATAAATAATGTAAGATTCCATGAAAAGCATGATATATAGTGGATAGTTTCTTAGTTGTGTTTGTAATATTTTCGGTTTTCTTTGCTAGTATTGGATTTTTTTACCTTGTAAGCCATATCCTTGGGGTTTATTCCATCCTTAATGTTCGTTTATGATGTAGGTACACAAACGAATTGAAAGGGTACTACGATGAAAAAACATCTATTATCATTCGCAGCAACGGCGGGGATCCTGTTTTCTACATTTGTTGGTTCTGCTAGTGCACATGAAAATATTTATACTGTCCAATCGGGAGATACACTTTGGAAGATTTCACAAGCAAACAAAGTCACGGTTGCAGACTTGAAAACTTGGAATCACCTAACAAGTGATAATCTCTATGTAAATCAGAAGCTATCATTATTAGCACCACACAGCCACGAACTAGTTGCACCTACCTATACGGTCCAAAAAGGGGACACACTTTACCTTATTTCAGTGCGCTACAAACTTTCCATTGCCCAGCTTAAATCATTGAATAACCTCACATCAGATATGATCTATGTAGGACAAGTCTTAAAGGTAACTGTGGGTGGTACATCAAATCCAGTACCTGCACCAACAGTATCAAAGGCGCAACTGGTGATGGATGAAGCAAAAAAATACATAGGAACACCGTATTTATGGGGTGGCAATACGCCGGCAGGTTTTGATTGCAGTGGTATGACAAGTTATGTATTTAATAAAGTTGGAGTAACCATTCCACGAACGGCAGCAACACAATGGTCTGGACTGAAGGCTGTCAGCAGCCCAAATCCCGGAGATCTGGTATTCTTTGAAACATACGCTCCAGGTCCAACACATGTAGGGATTTATTTGGGAAACAACCAATTCATTCAAGCGGGATCAAAAGGTGTATCGATTGCAGATATGACAAATTCCTACTGGAAACCAAGGTACCTTGGTGCAAGGACTGCATTTTAATAGATAAGTAGAAGGGTCTTTCAACACTGAAAGGCTCTTTTTATTTTTTCAAAATTAAAAATATAGTATGATAAGACTAATAAAAAAATTGAAGTGAATGGAGTTGTCGGATGTATAAAAGAATTTTTAGTATAGGGATATTGCTTGTAATTATTGCGATTGGTTTTTTTCAAAAGGATGAATTACTGCATCTTGTTAAACAAGGCGGAGCCTTATCGATTTTCATTAGTATGTTATTAGTGTCGATATGTGTCTTTTTTCCTGTCATCCCGTTTCCAGTTTTAGCAGGAATGATCGGAGCCGTATTTGGAACGGCCCAAGGGATGCTTGTATCCTTAACAGGGGCCATGGCTGGGACGATGGCTTTCTTCTTCTTATCCAGGTATGGTTTTCGCGATTTTGCCCAGGATAAACTGATGAAATATCCAAAAGTTCAGGAATACGATGAGTTTTTAAACAGAAATTCCTTTGTAGCGATATTAACCTGTCGATTAATTCCTATCATTCCAGCTCCGGTTGTCAATATCATTTGTGGATTAAGTCATGTCAGATGGCTAACATTTTTTATCGCATCCATAATCGGAAAAGTTCCAAACATTCTGCTTTTGTCGTATGCAGGTGCTTCATTTAGTAACAACAAGCTTTATTCTTTCGGACTTTACGGCGCCTATATGGTCATCATTATCCTGATTAACTTTGTTATTGTTTATCGAAAGCAGGCAAAGAATTCTCTTGATTAAACAACTTCTTGAATATTTAAATCATTTTGTTCCTCAACGGAGATTAGTTTCTTAAAGAAGCTTTTTAAAATAAGCCATTTAGCTGGATAGCTGTAAATAAAATCTTCGATCACCTGTGAGGAGTAATATAAAAAACAATCGATAGAAACTTTTTCTTTTTTTAAATCGTATAAAAGTGCATGTGGAATGGTGTAATAGTCATTCAACTGGTAGGGGTTGAACTTTACTACTTGAATTTTTTGGTCGTGGATCATCTTCTTTAAGGATTGTTCTTGAACTGAAATACTTTCTTCCTTAGTTAGACCATTTAAACAAATACGATCATTGATAAAATAAATTCCCTTCATATTCAACACCTCATCTATTTCCTTGATTGGTATTGTTATTGACAGGGTTTAGGAGAAGTATACTTATCCAGGTGTGGAAATTTCTATAAAAAAAATTACCCGGCCATGGGGCCGGGTATTCAAACTAATCTATATTTTAAGGGGGCGGAGGTTTAAGGTTCTTCCGTGAACCTATTTAAATCTTAATGGAAAATTATTAATAAATTATGAACGAAAGATTAATAGTTTAAGAAAGAAAAGGAGAGTAAATGAAAGATTTCCATTGTTGTGCGACATGCAGGCATTTTAAAGCAGAAAAAAAGCCAGAGGGGATGCACTACTTTTGTAGTCGTTTAGGCTTTGAGACAAAAACGGACTACCAATTTAATTGCTGGAGTCCGAGAGAAAATATTAAGAAAATAATCGATAATGTTAATAAGGTTAGAAAGGAAAGTGATACTTAACGATAAGTTTCACTTTTTTTAGTTTTGGTAGATGACAAATGTCCATTGTCCTTCTTTGATAATCATGTTATTTTCATGAATATCATTTCTATTTAATTGAATCGTGCTTTACTTGAAAGGAGGAAATCCTATTGGCAGTTACACATACTTTTTCAAAAAAAGAGGAACTAGCTAATTCCATCACACACGGAGTGGGGGCACTATTAAGTATTTCTGCCTTAGTTATTTTAATTGTATATGCATCCCTATATGGAACGGTGTGGCATGTGGTTAGCTTCACGATCTTTGGAGTAACAATGTTTATACTTTATATGTCATCTACCTTGCTTCATAGTTTTCCTGAAGGAAAGGCAAAGGACATTTTTGAAATTTTTGATCATTCGTCTATTTACTTTTTTATTGCCGGGACCTACACACCATTTTTATTAATCGTAATCAAAGGAACACTAGGTTGGTCACTTTTTGGAATCGTTTGGGGACTTGCGATTGCGGGTACCGTCTTTAAATGCTTTTTTGTGAAAAAGTACCTTTTTTCATCAACGGCGCTTTATGTGGTCATGGGCTGGTTAATTGTCTTCGCATGGAAACCATTAGTGAATAATCTATCCTTGGAAGGGATGACCTATTTAGCTATTGGGGGCGCACTGTATACAATCGGAGCCATTTTCTATGTTTGGCGTGGGTTTAAATATCACCACGCAGTCTGGCACCTATTTGTATTAGCAGCCAGTGTTGCTCACTTTTTTTGTGTGTTGTTTTATGTCTTGCCGATTCATTCTTAAGTTGTTCATGAGGACAAAAGTCTGTTTCGAAGAGCAAACTTTGTCCTCATGGGAGTCATGTGGATAGAAATTCGAATAGTGTGTGATCAAATATGCCGCATTTTTCTAAAGTTAAATGTCTCCCGAGAAAACCATAGGCTCATTAAAAAGCTAATGATGCCCGTGAACAGTAAAACTTCCCCGATGATTTTCATATTTTCCGCAGTGACTTCTTTCCCAAAGATTAATCCTAAAATGATTGAGGATAAAATGGAGCCCAAATATCGGCAGGTTTGAAATAAGCCGGATGTTGTCCCAATAATCTCTTTTGGACTCTCCTTAACCATGGCCACTTGGAGCACAACATTTCCAATTCCATAGCTTAAGCCCATGATTGATAAAATAATCCCGATACCCAAATAGGAAGTATTTACAAAAAACAGGATAAAAGCCAGTGCACCAATAATTGATATAAAAGAGCCAACCATAATCGGCAGGTTTACACCGGCCCGGTCGATCCATTTTCCCGTTACAGATGAAATAATAATGCTGATTCCAGACATAAATAACATTAACAAGCCACTCATTTCCACGCTTAAGCCCAATCCTTCTTGAAAATAACTGGGCAGCCCGAAAAATAAACAATAAAAAAAGATATTCAAAAAGATGAACTGGATGTAAACCATTGAAAGCTTTGGATGTGTTTTAAAAATACGAATATCAATAAATGGCTCCTTGACTCTTAACTCCCTCAGAACAAATAAACCGAAAAAGATGATTCCAACAAACCCCGACAGATAGTGAATTTTTCCTTCAAAAGATAACAAAAACCATAAAAAGAATACCATTCCGGCAGCGAAGTACCCGATTCCGAGAAAATCCAGGTTGGAGAATAATTTCTTCATATGAGCCTTATCTTGTTTGATGTCCTTCGGAAACATATACCACCCCAGCAGAAAACTGAGGATAATAAAGGGGAAATTTACCCAGAAGATGGCTGGCCAATTGCCCCAAACAATTAAGAAACCTCCAATAGTAGGCCCTAGTGCTACCATTGCCGAAGCGAAAATCGATAATACGGCAAGGGCTGAGGCCTGTCTTTCTTTGACATGGTCTCGAATTAACGACATCCCTGCTGGATAAATGGCACTGCTCCCAATCGATTGAAACAGTCTCATGACAAGCAATATGAGAAAGGTATGTGACATAGGTGCACCAAACGCTGACAATGCAACTAAAATGAGTCCCGTTAAAAAGGTTTTTTTTCTCCCAAAAATATCACCAATTTTTCCTGTAACCGGCTGTGCTACTGCACTTGCTAAATAAAAGCTGGATATCAACCACGAAACGGTTGTAAAGGAAAGCTGAAAATCCTTCTGTATACTGTGTAATGCTAAGGCGATCATTGATGAATTAAGTGGATTTAACATCGTTCCAGAGGCGACAGCTGTTAAAAATAATGCACGATTTTTCTTCATGTCTTCATCCTTTGCTGGATTTAGATTCAGTTTATTTTTTGCAATATATTTATTTCTATGAGTGCCACATTGAAAATTTATCATTCTAGGAATAGCCTCCAAACTAATATAAATAAGATAGGGATTTTTGAGTATGAAGTGGAGGAGTCTTATGGATGATATTTATCCAATTTTAGAAGTCATTGATCAACCAGGCCAAAAGGTATTAGCAACCATTGTTCGTGTTCAAGGATCAGCATATAAAAGAGAAGGTTCTTCCATGCTTTTTTGTGAAGATGGGAAGCAATTTGGCATGTTAACTGCAGGTTGCTTGGAAACAGATTTAACCATTAAAGCTCAAGAGGTTTTCATCAAGCAAGAAGCAAAAATGTTCCATTATAATTTGGCAGATGAAGACGATATGAGTTGGGGTCAAGGGAATGGCTGCAATGGAACAATTGATATTTTACTAGAGCCAGTCTCTGAAAAATTAACAGAGGATTTCTTTGTTGTAAAAAGATCCCTAGATAACTGTAAACCTGTAATCGTGTTAAAAAAGCTCGATGAATTGGGGGAGTATCTGTTTATTGAGGAGGAAGGGGATCCGTTTGGCAATTGGTCAGGGGATATTCCTAAAATTGCCTTTACATCTAAAAGTGGAATCATACCTGGAACTGATTCCATTTATCAACATACGTATCAACCTAAGCCAAGGCTCATAGTCTTCGGGGCAGGACCAGACGCAAAACCGCTTGTTCACCTGGCCGCGGAAACAGGATTTTTAGTTACCGTATGTGATTGGCGGGAAGAGCTTTGTCAAAGAAAATATTTTCCCAAAGCTGAGCAGCTCCTATTGGGCTTTCCTAAAAAGCTTTTGAAGCAAATTTCCTTCTCTCCCTATGATCTTTTGGTCATCATGACACATCATTTTGAGAGGGATCAAGAAATATTAGAGGTGGTACGCAAGGAGCATATAAAGTACTTAGGTGTACTAGGGCCGCGGGAAAGAACCAAAAGGCTGCTTAAATATGAAAATGTCCCAACCTGGATTTATTCACCTATGGGTAAGAATATTGGAGCAAAGGGTCCTGAGGAAATCGCTGTTAGTATCGTTGCTCAATTGATTGAGGTGTGGAGAAAGCCAGTCCATGAAAGAGTGCAACTTCTGTGGACCATTCCCGAGTAAGCGGAGATTGTTCTTCAGTTGGCAATAACAGTGTTATAGGCAGTTATAAGTTGGATTTACTAAGTATAAAATCCACTTATACATGGGGGGAGGCCAGGATTTGGAGGTTATTGGGAAAAGTGTCATTCGCAAAGAGGCGTTTGATAAGGTGTCTGGAAGGGCGAAATATACTCATGACTATCATACGATTCCGATGCTGTCTGGCAAAATGGTCATTAGTCCTTATGGCCATGCCAAAATTGTGAAAATAGACACAACGGAGGCTTCAAAGATTCCCGGGGTAAGGGCAATCCTCGCTGGGAAGCACTATCCATTAACAGGGGAAGCAATCCGAGATCGACCTCCAATCGCAGTTGACAAGGTTCGTTATCATGGGGAAACGGTTGCGCTTGTTGTTGCCGATTCACCTGCGCAGGCTAAAATGGCTGCTGATCTTATTAAGGTCCAATATGAATTGCTGCCGGTGGTTAATTCACCGTCACAAGCGTTTGAAAAAGGGGCACCATTAGTCCATGAACGATTAGGTGATTATAAAAAAGAAGAAGATTCTCACCCGGTGCCTGACACCAATATTGCTACCCATATTAAAATCCGCAAGGGCAATAGGGAAAAGGGCTGGAGCGAAAGTGAAACAGTGGTGGAAGCGAGTTTTTCCTTTTCCCCTTCTGATCATGTCGCAATGGAAACTAGATGTTCGTCTGCTGAGATATTACCTGAGGGGACTATCATTATTACCACTTCATCACAAGCACCTTTTATGACCAAAAGGCTTATCGCTGATTACTTTGGTGAGGATATGGGGAAAATTATTGTCCGTACTCCACTCGTAGGTGGAGCCTATGGCGGGAAGGCAGCCGTACAGCTTGAAGTTTTGGCCTATCTAGCTTCAAAGGCAGTTGGCGGAAAACCAGTAGAGATATTGAATACGAGAGAAGAAGATATATTAACCTCTCCCTGTCACATAGGTTTAGATGCAAAAGTTAAACTTGGAGCAGACAGTAGTGGCAAAATTAAAGCAGCAGACATTCGCTTTTTGTGGGATGGCGGGGCCTATTCTGATAAAGCAATTGATCTAACAAGAGCAGGTGCAGCCGATTGCACTGGTCCGTATAATATTGAAAATGTCTGGTGCGATTCGTACTGCATGTATACGAACCACCCCTATGCAGCCCCATTTAGAGGATTTAGTCATTCGGAACTTTCCTTTGCCATTGAGCGGACAGTGGATTTACTGGCGCAAAAATTAAAGATAGACCCGCTGGAACTACGCAAAATTAATGCCATAAAACCGGGGAATACCACCCCTACAAGGGTCCGCCTAAATAAAAGTAATGTAGGTAACTTATCAAAATGTATTGAGCGAGTTAGAGATTTAATGAAATGGGACGAAGGTCCAATCAAAGAAATAAGTGAACGGATGATCAGGGTAAAAGGAGTTAGCTGCAGCTGGAAAACATCGACCATTGATCCCAACGCACCATCGGGGGTCATTCTAACGTTTAATCGTGACGGTAGTATTAATTTGCTATCCGGTGTGATTGAAATTGGAACAGGGACGAAGACAGTCCTTGCTCAAATGCTTGCTGAAAGGCTGAAAATGGATGTTGATAAAATTTATGTACGTATGGAAGTAGATACTCAAACAACACCAGAGCATTGGAAAACAGTCGCCAGCAGGGGAACATTTATGGCGGGTAGAGCTCTATTGGAGGCAGCAGAGGATATCATTATCCAATTGAAAGATATCGCATCAACGGTCTTAAGGGCACCAATAGAAGATCTTGTAGTAGCAAATAGTCGAGTCTATTTACGGGATGACCCATCAATCGGAGTCCCTTTTAAAGATATTTGCTATGGATATCAATATCCAAATGGTAATTCTATTGGTGGACAAATAATAGGTCGTGGTAATTATATTTTGCGGCATCTAACCCATTTAGATCCTGAGACTGGGGCTGGAAAACCGGGACCCGAATGGACGGTAGCAGCCTATGGAGTGGAAATCGAGTTGGATAAAAGGGATCTTACCTATCGGCTGCTGAAGGCTTGTACCGTTGTTGATCTTGGCAGAGTCTTAAATGAAAAAGCAGCCTTGGGTCAGGTTATGGGTGCCATGAGCATGGGATTGGCCTTTGCAGGAAGGGAAACGTTTTATTTTGACGAGCTTGGCAGGGTTCTGAATCCCCAACTTCGAACGTATCGGCCACTTCGCTACGGAGAGAATCCAGAATATTTAGTAGAATTTGTGGAAACGCCGCTGCTGGATGGTCCCTATGGGGCCCGTGGCGTTGGAGAGCATGGTCTTATGGGCATGCCTGCTGCACTCGGGAATGCTTTGTCGACAGCGGCAGGAGTTTCGCTCCACCATTTGCCGCTCATTCCAGAGTTGATTTGGAAAGCAAAGGAGGCGCAAAAATAATGCTTCCCTTTGATTTTGATTATTATAAGCCGGCCACATTGAAAGAAGCAGCCGATTTACATCACTATTTAGATCAGCAGGGCAAGCAGCCGATGTTCTTTTCGGGAGGAACCGAATTAATTACACTTGGAAGAATAGATTTAGCCTATACCGAAGCTGTTATTGATATCAAGGATATCCCCGAATGTAATGCAATGCAGGAAAGTGGTGAGCATTTGCTGCTTGGCAGTACCCTCTCACTTACAAAAATAGAAGAAGCAAATCTTTTCCCATTATTAACGAAAACTGCCAGTCAAGTCGCTGATCATACGGCTCGAGGGAAGATTTCTTTAGGCGGGAATATCTGTGCTCGAATTTTTTACCGGGAAGCTGTTTTGCCATTTTTACTTTCTGATAGCCAAGTTTTAATTGTCGGTCCAGAAGGAAAAAAGATGGTGCCAATTAATGAGATATTTTTAGAAAAGCTTCAACTGAAAAAAGGGGAATTTCTCGTTCAATTAGTAACAGAAACACGGTTTATCAAAGCACCGTTCTTTAGTTTCAAGCGTCGTCAGCAGTGGGATACGGGCTACCCATTGATCACGGTAGCGGCATTAAAAATAGGTCAGGAAGTACGTGTCGCAATCAGTGGCTTTTGCCCTTTTCCATTTCGGTCAAAGGAACTTGAAGCTTCGTTAAATAAAAGAGATCTGCCAGTAGTTTCAAGGATTGATGAGGGGCTTTCCAAGTTACCAAAGCCTATTTTAGATGATGTAGAAGGGTCAGCAAAATATAGGCTATTTGTTTTGCGGAATCTATTGATGGATGTGTTAGCAGTTTTGGATGGAACTTGAAGTCAGATTCATAAAATAAAAAAAGGAGGGGAGAGTAACTTGAAATCTCACATAATTACGATGAATATAAATGGAGAAAATCGAAGTGTAACCGTTCGGTCTGCCGATACACTTTTATATGCGATCCGGGATAAACTTGGTTTGACAGGTGCAAAACCGGGCTGTTTAAACGGAGATTGCGGCGCATGTACAGTTAATGTGGAAGGTTGGCCGATGAAGTCCTGTTTAATGCTTGCTGTTGAAGCGGTGGGAAAAAAAGTAACAACTATTGAGGGGTTGGAGAATACACCCATCCAGCGTGCTTTTGTGGAAAACTTTGCTTTTCAATGCGGTTACTGCACCCCCGGATTTATTATGAATTGCCATTCGTTAATACTAAAGCATCCAGAAGCAGATGATCAAATGATTAAAGAATGGCTGGAGTCGAATATCTGCAGATGTACCGGCTATGCTGAAATTGAAAGGGCATTGAAATCAGTGCTCAAGAAGAAGTGACAAAAAGGAGAACGATCTAACGAAAAAGGATGCCATTTTATGGCACCCTCGACCATGATTTATTTTTTTTTATTTCAAAATAGGTGTCCAGTACACGGCGGCCAATTTTCAGGTTTGCTCGGTTGTCTTTTTTTCCCTGATATGCCCATGGAACAATAACGGCCATGGCGATTTCTGGATTCGAACTAGGGGCGTAGCTAATCAGGCTTAGGTTCATTACTGGAGGAGGTTCCTTACCAAACCTATATCGCTCCGGTCCGTCATAAAAGGCTTCAGCTGTACCTGTTTTACCAGCAGGTGAGTAGGGTGCAGTGCTGAAGTACTTATAGGCCGTACCTCCACGTTCTTGCATGACCTTTTTAAAACCTAATCGGACACGGTACATCCAATCTGGTTTCACATCAATCGTGTTAAGGACGGTTGGAGAGATTTCTTGTATAACAGGACCTAGTTCATCTTTCCCTTCCTGTGGTTCGAGCATTTGTTTGACCACATGGGGCTGCATTCGATATCCACCATTCGCAATTGTTGAAACATATTGTGCCAACTGCATGGCGGAATAGGTATCATATTGTCCAATCACAAGGTCAAGCAAATATCCAGGCAGGTGGCTCTGACCTTTAAATCCAGTTTGTTCATTTGGTAAATCAATTCCAGTTCTTGATCCAAGACCAAACGAAGCAAATGAGTTTCTAATCGTGTCAAAAGCCTTCGCGCTAATATTTAAGGGTTTATCATATTCATAATGCCCTTTTCCAATTCTAATAGCCGTATGAAACATATAAACGTTGGAAGATAATTTTAGGGCATTAATTTCGTTTAATTTACCTAAGTAGGCATATGATTTTTTTAGAGGAGTAGCTTGAATTTTTAAACCTTTATCATCAAAAACAGTCCCGGGGCCAATCGCACCTGTTTTATAACCAGTCAAAATCGTGGCACCCTTGACAGTCGAACCCACGTTATACGTGGTGGTAAAGGTCCCGAGGGCATCATCTTCCATTTCAACGCTGCCAGTTTGTTTGTTCCTGACTATTTTTTTACCTGACATGGCTAAAACTTCACCTGTTTTTGGGTTCATTAAGACAACATAGCCACGGTCAATTAAGAAAGTACCAGGATATCTTTTAGCTGCCCAAAGCTCCTCCTCTATGATCCGATCAACTTTCATTTGCAAATCCATATCAATGCTTAAGACAAGGTCTTTTCCCCTTTTTCCCTTTGATACGGGATGATTTTCAATTATATTGCCTGTTTTATCAGTAACATTTTTTAATTTTGATTTATAGCCGTGAAGAACATCTTCATACTGCCATTCAAGTTGGCTTTTGCCAACACGATCATTACGGCTGTAATCCCGAGCCAAGAAATATTCCAATTGTTCAGCTGGCAGCCCTTCATCTGATTTGGTGACTTTTCCTAACACAGACTTTAAGGTTCCGTCAAAAGCATAGCACCTCTCCCAGTCGGTAGTAGTATCCACCCCTGGAAGGGATTGAAGATTTTCGCTCACAACGGCCAATTCTTTAGCGGTGACCCCTTCATTTTTAATAATTTGTGTTGTAAATTTGTATCCACTATTGAACTCTTTAAAAAGTGCAAGTACCTCAAGTCTATCGTTATCTATTTCCTTTAATTCTTCAGGTGTTATGCGCTCTAATTTTAATTGATAAATATCCCTGTCTGTTAATTTTTTGGCATAAAATAATTCCATTTCATTTTTTGTGATTTTGGCATTAGCACGCTCAGGATTATTCATAATCCAGAAATCAAGTTTATCCCTTTCGGATACCTTGTCTGTTTTTTTATTGATTAGTTTTGCTAATTTTTCAGCCGTTTCAAGCATTTGTGGTTGGCTAAATCCCTCGTTCGTGTAACTGATCGCATTCTTTGGGACATTATCAACGATGATTCTGTAATCTCGATCAAGTATTTTTCCTCTTGGGACAGGATTACTGACCGTTACATCTTCTTTTCTTTCTAAATCTCTTTTAAAATTTTCGCCATACACGATTTGCACAAAGCCAAGCCGGAGGATTAAAACAGAAAATAGTAAAAAAACACTAAAAAAAATGATATTTAAACGAAAGGGGAAGTGTGACTTCTTCTTTTTCTGTTTATCCAAATTGCCTGCACATCCCTTTTACAGAACAAAAATGTTTACATATATATCCTGCCCATTTGTAAATAGTGGTATGAAAATTGTTCAAATTCTTTCAAATTCTTTAAGTGATGGGATCATTTATCGACAGTATTTATGTTTCTATGAATTTTTTGTCTATAAAAAAATTTCTAATTTTTTCCCATATTTGAAATTTTAATTTATAATAAATTGGGATATGGTTGTTTTCTTGAACGAACATCTTTAGAAACAGAAAAAGAGATTGATTAGGAGGTCTGTATATTATGGAACAGAAAGTGATCGATCCAGCTGTAAAAAGGGCAATAGCTCAATTTAAGGGTTTGGATGAAAAAATCACACATTTTTCAAGTATCATCGGTTTGGCTGATTGGGATCAAAAGGTCATGGCACCGAAAAAAGGGAGAAGTATCTTTGCCAAGGCAACTGGCACACTAAGGACGGAAATTTTTAAACTCTCTGTCTCTCAGGAAATGGGCGACTTGCTAGCTGAACTAACTCTTCCTGACAACTTTGATTTATTAGATGAAGTAACAAAAGCAAAAGTTAGAGAATATAGAGCGTACTACCAAAAATCGAAGAGCATTCCTGCTGACCTTTTTCAAGAATATAGCATTCTAACAGCACAGGCAAATGATGCCTGGGAAGAGGCTAGGGAAAACAATGATTTTGCCTGCTTCCTGCCCTATTTAGAAAAAATCGTTGAGTACAAACGAAAATTTGCTGAAATATATGGATATGTTGACCACCCATACGATGCGCTCCTGGATGAATTTGAACCGGGATTAACGGTTAAGAGACTGGACCCGCTATTTGCCAAGTTAAGAGATTCTAGTGTTAGACTATTAGAACGTATTCAACAAAATGGAAACCGGACACAGGCGGAAATTTTTGATCAATCGTTTGCAATTGAAAAACAAAAAGAATTTAATCGCTTTATCTTGCCTATCATTGGTTTTGACCTGGAGGCCGGCAGGTTGGATGAAACAGTCCATCCGTTTGCCCAAACCGTTAATACTGGAGATGTACGGTTAACCACTCGTTATTTAGAAAGAAACGTTCGGTCCGCACTATTCGGTACAATACATGAAGCGGGTCATGGAATCTATGAACAGCATATCAACCCTGATTATGAGGAATCAGTTCTCCAAAGCGGAGCATCTTTCGGAATCCATGAATCGCAATCGAGGTTTTTAGAAAATATGGTCGGCCGCAGCAAGGCTTTCTGGACATACTTTTACCCTAAACTGCAGGAGTATTTTCCGAAACAGCTCGAAACTATTTCTGTGGATGAATTTTATCGGGCGGTTAATACGGTGAAACCCTCATTTATCCGTGTAGAAGCGGATGAGTTAACGTATAATTTGCATATTATGCTTCGTTATGAAATCGAAAAGGCATTAATAAGCGGAGAGATTGAAGCGAAAGACCTTCCGACAGTCTGGAACCAGAAAATGCAGGATTACCTTGGTGTAACACCAAGTTCTGACTCAGAAGGCGTACTCCAAGATGTTCATTGGTCATTTGGCGGTATTGGTTATTTTCCGTCCTATTCATTAGGAAATCTCTATGCAGCTCAAATTCTGCGTACGATTCAAAAAGACCTTCCTGATTTTTACAGCCATATCGAAAACGGGAGATTTGACCTGATTCAAGATTGGTTAAAAGAAAATATTCATCAGTACGGTAAGCTTTACACCCCAAATGAATTGATTGTAAGGGTAACGGGTGAGGAATTAAACGCCGAATACCTTGTCGAATACCTTGAGAAAAAATATGCAGAGGTTTACGAATTGTAACTATTTAAGTTTATTAAACATGTAAACTCACATTGACAATAAACTTGAATTATATTATAGTATGAGTAATTAAATATTTCCTTTTTAAAGGGGAGTAGCTGCTACAATAAAGTCGTCATTCCGAGAATTCAATTCTCCGGCTTTATTGGCAACATTTGCGTTGTTAGCAAGACCTTTACTTTACTGTAAAGGTCTTTTTGTGTTTTTTTAGGCCTTTACTGTATCCAGTAAAGGCCTATTTTTATGGCGTAAGGGAGTATATTAAAAAAAACAAACTTTTGAGGAGGAAACATTCATGGACTTAACTCTGTTACTCGAATACGGCTGGGTGTTAATGATCTTGGTGGCATTAGAAGGTCTGTTAGCTGCAGACAACGCTTTAGTACTCGCAATTATGGTTAAGCAATTACCCGAGGAAAAACGTAAGAAGGCCTTATTTTATGGTTTAGCCGGAGCCTTTGTGTTCCGCTTTGCTTCCTTGTTCGTGATTTCATTTCTTGTTGATGTATGGCAGGTTCAAGCAATTGGGGCTCTTTATTTACTGTTTATGGCTGGAAATCATATATTCCGTAAGGTAATCAAAGGGAAGGCAGCAGAGGATAAAGAGGAGAAGGAAGAATCAAAAAAAAGCAGCTTTTGGATGACTGTATTAAAAGTCGAAGTGGCTGACATTGCTTTTGCGGTTGATTCGATTCTTGCTGCTGTCGCGATGGCGGTTGCTTTACCAGACACTCCACTGCCTAATATCGGCGGTCTGGATGGTGGTAAATTCTTAGTTATTTTCGCCGGCGGGATTATTGGTCTAATTATTATGAGGTTTGCAGCAAATCAGTTTGTAAAACTTTTAGAAAAACGTCCGGGTCTAGAGATTGCAGCCTTTACGATTGTTGGCTGGGTTGGCGTGAAACTTGCAGTTTACACCTTATCACATCCAGCATTGGCTATTTTAAGTGAGGAATTTGCGCATTCAATGGGATGGAAAGTAACCTTTTATGTTGTTTTGGTAGGTATTGCTGCCGCAGGCTGGCTTTTCTCAAAAGACAACAGCACAGAACCAGTAAGAAAAGAACCAGAGACTTTATAATTATTAATTCATTTTAGCCTAATAAAAGGCAGACTAAAAAGTTCTGCCTTTTATTATTATTCCTAACTAAGAAAATGCATTTTTGAGATACTTTTCAAAGTCTCAGTGATAGTATAGACAGTAAAGGCTTAAACTAAGAGCACCTTATTATCGTACAATCACAATTCCAATTTGCCTGAGAGGTTTGAGTTGATGAATTTAAAAACGTATCTTGTTATTGCCTTTAGCATTAGTGCTGTTTCCATAATTGGATTTAGTTTGATATCCTTATTGATAAGTGATCAGAAAATCATCTATTTTGACCGTACGGTAATTGATATGGTCCAAGGGTCTGAAACATTGGTTCTTACAAATGTGATGAAATTTTTTACGTTTATTGGTTCTGCCCCTTTTGTCATTGTTCTTAGTCTTTTTCTGTTATTTTTTCTCTATAAAGTACTTCATCATCGCTTGGAATTAATATTGTTTGCTGCGGCAATCACCGGATCGGCGATATTAAATGGTATCTTAAAGCAGTTTTTTCAAAGAGTCCGTCCTGATTTCCATCGTTTAATTGATATTGAAGGCTATAGTTTTCCAAGTGGACATGCGATGAATGCTTTTACGGTTTATGGTATTCTTTCGTTTTTATTATGGCGTCATATTCCAAGCAGGTTTGGCAGAGGTGTGTTAATCTCCGTAAGCATTATAATGATTTTAGCAATCGGAATCAGCCGAATCTATTTAGGTGTCCATTATCCAAGCGATATAATCGGCGGCTATTTTGCAAGTGGGTTCTGGATTACAACGGCGATTTTGTTTTTTCAATATTACCAAGAGAAACGTTATAATAAGAAGAAACAACGAGAAAAGGGTATTGCATGATTATCTTAATTAGTATGGAGTGATACATATCATCAGAAACAGTATTCCTAATTTATTTACGATTTCTAATTTATTTTTTGGATTTTTATCAATTATGTATTCTGCGCAAGGGGATTACAAAAACGCAGCTATATTAATTTTGATAGGGATGATGCTCGATAGTATGGATGGCCGAATTGCAAGAATGTTACGGGTGGATAGTGAATTGGGGAAAGAATTGGACTCCTTAGCAGATGTGGTTACCTTTGGGGTGGCACCAGCAATGATGGCATATTATTCGTATTTCTCAGAGTTTGGGGTAGCTGGTATGGCCATTTCTGGCCTATTTCCTTTATTCGGTGCCTATCGGTTAGCACGGTTTAATATTAATGCGGTCAAATCATCCAAAAAGTATTTTACTGGTGTCCCAATAACGGCAGCAGGGGGATTGTTAACGCTTCTTACCTTGTTCCACGGGAAAATGCCAGCGATTATCCTTCCTTTTGCCTTTTTTATTCTGTGCTACTTGATGGTTAGTACCATTAAAATTCCTAGCCTAAAGGATATCCCGCTGCCAAAATACGGAATTATCGTCACACTATTTTTGGGATACGCCATATACCTTGTCTTTAAAAAAGAACAGCATCGCTTTCCGTACTTCATATACGTAGCAATACCGCTTTATATAGCTTTTATCGGCTACCAATTAGTTCGGAACAAAAGAAAAAATAGTCCAAAATAAAGAAGGGTGTCAGGCACCATGTGAAATTTTCACATGGTGCCTGACACCCTATTTATATTTCCTTACTTACATTCCAAACGACATGACCCAAATGGATCCAGCAACGGTTACGAAGGCAATGAAGAAGCCGTAGATGACGTTGATGATCTGGGATTTTCCGTCTTCACCTTCGTTCATATGCATGAACATATAAAGTTGAAGAGAAGCCTGGATTACAGCTAAGGAACCTATAATCCAGAGTATTGTTTTAAAAGGAAGATTGGTTTTCAGTGCCACACCAAGTGCAGCAAAGGTTAGCAATAATGACATGATAAAACCTAACACGTGCGTAAGCGGAAACCCTTTTGTATTTTTAGCCATTTATGCCACCATCCTTGCTAAATACACAAATGTGAAAATAAAAATCCATACAAGATCTAAAAAGTGCCAATATAGACCGATAATAAATGTTTTACGGGCAGTAACAGGTGTTAACCCTCTTTTTAAAATTTGGGTAATCACCATAATTGCCCAGCCAATCCCCATGCTTACGTGCAGTCCATGTGTCCCAAGTAATACAAAGAAGCTAGATAGAAAAGCACTAGTTTGCATCGTTGCACCTTCGTGGACATAATGGATGAATTCCGTAATCTCCATGAACACGAAGCCAGCACCAAGTAGAAGGGTAATAATAAACCATAATAATAGACCATTACGGTTATTGCGACGCATCTCATAGATCGCAAGACCGCAAGTAAAACTACTTGTTAATAGCAGTATGGTTTCAATCATCACATCTTTTATTTCAAAAAGGTCTTTTGGTGTAGGACCACCAGCATACCGTGCATTGAGTACAGAAAAGACGGCAAAGAGAGTTCCAAAGAGGACAATCTCAGCTCCTAAGAAAATCCAGAATCCTAGAATATTCATCCGGTTCTGTTCTGTTTGATATTCGAGTGGTAAAGCTGTATTTACATTAGCTGACATGGCTGTTCCCCCCTTTATCGACGTTACGCCACGCTTTTTCCGTTTCCTTTATTTCGTCAACAGTAACATGGAAGCCATCGTTATAATCGAACGAACGAATGATTAATCCAATAATTATTCCAACTGAGGCTACAAGTGCAGCTATTTTCCATTCGAAAACAAGGAAGAATCCTGCGATTCCAAAGATCACTCCCATATAGATTGGCAAGCCGGAATTACTTGGCATATGGATTTCTTTAATTTCGTCGTCTTTCAGGGTCAATCCTTCGTTATTCTTTTTCATATACCAAAAGGTATCAACAGATTTCACTTCTGGTAGTTTTGCAAAATTATAGAATGGAGGCGGTGAAGCAGTAGCCCATTCTAAGGTTCTTGCATTCCAAGGGTCATTTGAAATATTACGGTCCGCATAGCGTGCACTCCAATAAATGTTATAGCAAAGAGCACCAAAGCCGATAGCTAAAATCACTGCGCCAATGGTAGATAACATGAATAATGGTGCATAGCCTGATTCAGCTGAATACGTGTATGAACGGCGGACAGCACCGTCTAAGCCTAGGAAGAACATCGGCATAAACGTTAAGTTAAATCCAATTGTAAAGAACCAGAAATGAATTTTACCGATTTTTTCATTTAGCATATGGCCGAACATTTTTGGCCACCAATAATAAAGACCAGCAAATACCGCAAACACAACACCAGGAATTAACACATAGTGGAAGTGAGCGACAAGGAATAGGGTATTGTGGTATTGATAATCTGCAGCACCCATGGCGAGCATTACCCCTGTTACACCGCCGATGATAAAGCAAGGAATGAACGCAAGCGCCCACAGCATCGCCGTTGTAAACTCGATTCGACCTTTTCTCATCGTGAATAACCAGTTAAACATTTTGACACCCGTTGGAATGGCAATCATCATCGTCGTAATGGAGAAAACAGAGTTAACTCCTGGTCCGGCACCCATAGTAAAGAAGTGGTGAACCCAAACAAGCATACTTAATAACGCAATGCCAACAATGGAGAATACCATTGATTTATATCCAAACAGCATTTTTCTAGAAAAGGTTGAAATAACCTCAGAGAACATCCCAAATGCGGGAAGGACAACAATATATACTTCAGGGTGACCCCATAACCAGAATAAGTTTGCCCACATCATATCCATACCGCCACCACTTAAGGTGAAAAAGTGCGTTCCAAAGATCCGGTCAAAGGTCATCAATGCAAGTGCAACAGTGAAAATTGGAAATGAAGCTACAATAATAACCGATGCAATGAATGAAGTCCAAGTAAACATTGGCATTTTCATTAGTGTCATGCCTTTTGTTCTCATTTTTAAAATAGTGACAATAAAATTAATTCCCGTCATTAGGGTACCAATCCCGGCAATTTGCAGGGCAATAGCGTAATAGTTATTCCCGATTCCAGGAGTAAATTCTTTACCTGCAAGAGGGAAGTAAGCAGTCCATCCGGCATCTGGTGAACCGCCAATAACAAATGAAATATTAAACAACATCGCACCACTAAAGAACAACCAGAAGCTTAACGCGTTAAGTTGAGGGAATGCCACGTCACGGGCACCTATTTGCAACGGGATCACCACGTTCATTAAACCAATTAATAATGGCATCGCTGCAAACAAAATCATGATAACACCATGTGTTGTAAAAATTTCATTGTAATGCTGCGCATCTAAAAATTTCATCTCTGGACGAGAGGTTTGAGCCTTCATTAAAAGACCATCTACGCCTCCCCGGAAAAACATCAGCACACCAGAAAGGATGTACATAATCCCAATCCGTTTATGATCAACCGTTGTCAACCATTCTCTCCACAGCCATTTCCATTTCTTTAAATAGGTAACCCCTGCTACTATTCCTATCATTGTTAATAGAATAGCAATCTGAGAACCTAGTATTAATGGGTTGCCGACGATAAAAAAGTCATGCCAATTAATGCCCATTGTGCTCACCTCCATCTGATTTTTCGCCCATGTCCATAGAATGACCATTTGTTTCTTTCTCTTTAAAAATCTTTCCTTTTACGCCATGTACTTCGTACAATTCAGGATTTGTATAAGTTTTAGAATTCATATCAGCATGGTTTACCCAGGCTAGATGAGTTCCAAGAAATGTTTCACGACCCAAGTGTGTAGGCTTAAGAAGTTGATAGTATTTCTTTTCTGTTAACTTTGGTGCAGTATCTTTGACTTCCTTTACCCATTTTTCAAAGGCCTGCGGGGATTTCGCTTCAACTGTAAATTCCATATCAGCATATCCCTTGCCGTTAAAGTTTGTATTTCTACCTAGAAATTCTCCAGGCTTGTCTGCTGTGAGATACAACTCTGTCTCCATCTTGTTCATGGTATACTTTTGACCACCTAAAGCAGGAACCCAGAAGGATTGCATTGTACCAGCAGAGGTTAACTTAAACTGTACCGGAGTGCCAGCTGGAATATTCACATAGTTCACTGTCTCTATCCCTTGTTCCGGATAGCTAAAAATCCACTTCCAATCAGCTGATGTTACATTAATGGTAATAGGTTTTTTATTTTCATACCCGGCAGGTACTTTCTCTAATTTATAGATTGTTTTAACAGTAGGAATCGTTAAAGCAATGACAATCAGAATAGGAATGACAGTCCAAATAATCTCTAATTTTGTACTGCCGTGTTCTTCAGGCGGTTCGTAATCTGCATTTTCAGGTTTCGCACGATATTTCCAAATGATATATCCAAATAAACCAAATACAACGACGACCACTAGCAGCATAAAAATAAGTGACCAGTTAATCAAATCAAGAATATCACGTGCTGCAGGTCCTTTTGGATCAAACACGACCATATTCGAACAGCCGCTTAAAAGTAGAATCGGTAATAAAGCTAACAGTGGAATTATGTAGCTTTTTTTAGACATGAATATTTCTCCCTTCCATAATGTACACTTTTAAGATTATAATCGTGAAATCATTCACAAACAAGAAAAACTATTTCCTTTCTATTTTTTACTGAAACAAACATGGTTATATTAATTATTATTTAATATTAATTAGTCTTTATGTTTTTTCCTAAGACTTATATTAACAACTTTGCCGTGATGTTAATATAGCTTTTTGAATTAAATTGTGACAAATTTGTTAAGGATTTAATATCCATTATAAGGGGGAATAAGGTAAGTTGATTTTATACAAAAATTTAATTTGTCTTTTGTTGTCACAAACCTTTTAATTGTCTATTTTAGCTAAAAAGTGGGATAATACGAAGGAATACATAGTTAGAGGAGAGTACAAAATGAAGGTAAAAGTTAATCGGAATGCAGCAAAAGCATTGAAGAAAATGATGGAACAAGAAGAGGCACTAGGGAAATTGTTTCGAGTATATGTGACAAGTATCCACGGGGACCACGCCCATTATGATTTAAAGCTTGATACACCAACAGAAAACGATGTAGTGGTTACAAGTGATAAAGAAATTGACTTTATTCTTGATAAAAATGATCCGACCTTAAATAATATCTGGATTCAATATTTCCAATTACCAAAAGAAGAATGGCTAATTACCAACCCAACAATGGGCATACATCATCACCATTAATAAAACAAGAAAAAACGCTTGTGAGTTCACTGCGTTTTTTTTTTGAATATATTCTTTTCTTTCTATTAAAAATTATTCCAACACACTTTTTCGAGGATAGGATATATGAAGTAGTCCATTATAAATTTGTGTTTGCATTAAATGAGCATAAGTTGGTTCTGGAAGTTCAATGACGCGTTCAAAATCACCATAGATTCGCTCTCTTTTCATTCCCATTTCAAATGGTAGAACCGGCTTTATTTTGCCATTAATTTTTAAATGTGTATTTGTGATTAAGTTAATTGAAAGATCTTCTCGATTTACTCCAGGTATTTCAAAAATAATAAAGTAATAATTTTCATTTAGATATATATCAAATTTTGGATTACATACCGCTTCTCTAAAAAATTCATCAGGATGTTTTTGCTTAAGTACGCTAGACCAAAAATTGCTCTCTCTATACTCATTTGTAATCTCTAGCCATTTTCTCATTTTTTCTATATCCATCTTACTACTCCTTTAAAGTTGATTGGCGATAGGCATAGAAGGGTTAGCTATTTGATCTTGATCACTAACATCTGGATCTACATTGCCTGAGTTCATAAGGGAAGATGCCGGTGAAAAATCACCCAAAGAAAAATTTGCACCGACAAATTTACTATTAGCAGTATGGCTGTTATGCACAGTTGGACCTATATCAACATTTCCGTTTTGCGTAGCTCCATTAATCTTAAAATTTAAAATATTTATTTGAAATGGCATATCATATAACCCCTATAATGTTAGATTGGTAGTACAGGTTGAATGGGCTTATTTACATTGGCAACATCAGTAGTTCCAATTGAAGTTTGATCATTGACGTCAGGATCATTTAATAGGTTTTCCATCATTGCCTCAGTCGGTGAAGTGTCTCCATATGAAGCATTAATTCCTTGTGATTTAGTATTGGAAGTGGGACTATTATGAGCTGCTTCCCCTATAGTGATGGAACCATTACCCGAAATACTATTGATTTTTAAATAATATAAATTGATTACAACCGATGGCATCTTTAAACACCTTTCTATCCTTTGGCTTATGGGTACTATATGCAAAAGAGTGCCTATCTGTTACTTTATGATACTCATGTATTATGAATGGATGTAAATTCGCAGGGTTCTTCTTTGTTTAACGTAAATATATTAGTTATACTTAATTGTTTGATTAGTTTTTAGTAATGGTGTTAATCTTATAATGGAAAAAGTTAGAAGGGAGCACGTTAATACATATGGATAATTTTAAAAATGATGTTGAAATCAAATTAGTAGCACTGGATATGGA
Organism: Neobacillus sp. C211; assembly: GCF_051842875.1. Lineage (NCBI taxonomy): Bacteria > Bacillati > Bacillota > Bacilli > Caryophanales > Bacillaceae > Neobacillus > Neobacillus sp. C211. The sequence goes on along the minus strand of NZ_JBPXRO010000003.1, from coordinate 208,921 downwards.
TGGCACACTTTTAAATAATAAAGGCCAGATATCGGAAGCAAATCGGCAGGCAATCAGAGCTGCAAAGGACAAAGGGATTTTTGTCGTTCTAAGTACTGGACGTTCTGTGATTACTAGTCGAGAGCATGCTGATTCATTGGAGCTGAATTCATATTTGGTAACGGTAAATGGAAGTGAAATTTGGGATGAGAAACGGGAGTTAGTGGAAAGGAATTTGGTCAAATCGGATCTGGTTGAGTGGATGTGGGGGTTATCTCAACAGCATAACACAAAATTTTGGGCGATTAGTACCGAGCGTAATTGGCATAATGAAATGCCGGCTGACCTGCATACACTGGAATGGATGAAATTTGGCTTTAACATCGATGATGACGCAACAAGAGCACTAATCTTTAATGAATTACAGGCTAAAGGTGAATTTGAATTAAGCAATTCAACACTGAAGAACATTGAAGTAAATCCATCTGGAATTAATAAAGCGAAAGGACTTGGGATTGTTTGCAGCCGGCTGGGTTTGGATATGAAGAATGTTATGGCCGTCGGCGACAGCCTCAATGATTTAGCGATGATCAAAGCAGCTGGTTTGGGTGTAGCGATGGGAAATGCACAGGATAAGGTAAAGGAGTCCGCGGACTGGATAACAGCAACCAACGAAGAAGATGGTGTGGCGCAAGCTATCCATAAATGGGTGCTTTCAAAATAAAATTTGGACGAAAAAATTTATTTAAGAATTAGTATGGTATATGCAAACAGGAAATGGGTAAAAATAATTAGGCAAGTCAATTGAATTTGCAATTTACATGTAATTGTTACATGCTAGGAGGCTACAAAAATGGAACAAGGTAAAGTAAAATGGTTTAACGGTGAAAAAGGTTTTGGATTCATTGAGCGTGAAGGTGGAGAAGATGTATTTGTTCACTTCTCGGCTATTCAAGGCGAAGGATACAAAACATTAGATGAAGGTCAAGAGGTTACGTTTGAAATTGAAAGTGGTCAACGTGGACCACAAGCAGTAAACGTCCGTAAAGCATAATGACCCGCCGATAAAACAGGCCCAAGCATTTGGGTCTGTTTTTTATTGAAAGACTATGTTAAAGCTCATTGTTGATTTTGGCACATGTTGATTGGAGCGCCTGGAGCGTAAATCAACAAACAAATTAACAAAGACATAAAAAAGACTGCCGGCAAACCCAAGTTTTTCGGATTTGTCGACAGTCTGCCTCTACATAAATGTAGAGGATTGGTTTAACGATTGATTTCCTTGACTCTGCCAACTTGACCATCCGTCAACCGCACTTTAATGCCATGAGGGTGAAAACTTGACTTTGTCAATATATCCTTAACAGTCCCCTCAGTGAGTTTCCCGCTTCTTTGATCTGCTTTTAGGACTATTTTGACTAAAGCCCCTGGGACTATGTCTACTCTATTTTGACCACTAGACACCCATTTTTCTCCGTGAATTACTTACTTTTTTAGTCTGCTGGCTTTGCAGCTTTTTAGTTGCCTGTGAGCTATTCGAGCTTGAATTCCCAGCGGCTGACTTGTTTTTCTTATTTTCCAGCTGTTGTTTCATCGCTTCTTGCAGACTTATTTTCTTCTTCGGTTCTTCCTGTGGATTGGTTTGGTTTGAATCACTCATAAAAAATCCTCCTAATAAAGTGTTAACCACATTATAAGCTATTTTCGTCCAAATAAAAATTTTTTGGACGATATTTCTCATTTTTGGAATAACGTCCTTTATTTTTAATAGCTATGTAATAGTGGGTACATGTTATTCTGATGATAATCAATATTAATTTATATTAATTATAATTTAGTATTGATTTTAATAAGATTTATATTATAATTTGTTTAAGCTTTAAAAAATAGTTTACGAGGTGATCAAATGGGTAATGGTAACAAACACTTAACAACAGGAAATGGAGCACCAGTCGGTGATAATCAAAATTCTATGACGGCTGGATCACGTGGACCAACATTGATTCAAGATGTACATTTACTAGAGAAATTGGCACACTTTAACCGTGAGAGAGTTCCTGAGCGTGTTGTCCACGCCAAAGGTGCCGGAGCACATGGCTATTTCGAAGTGACCAATGATATGTCAAAATATACAAAAGCAAAATTGTTTAATAGCGTTGGAAAACGCACACCTATGTTTATTCGCTTCTCAACTGTAGCAGGTGAACTTGGTTCAGCTGATACAGTTCGTGATCCGCGTGGGTTTGCTGTTAAGTTTTATACGGAAGAAGGAAACTATGATTTAGTAGGGAACAACACGCCAGTCTTCTTCATTCGCGATGCGATTAAATTTCCTGATTTCATTCATACTCAAAAAAGAGATCCTAAAACCCATTTGAAAAATCCAACTGCAGTTTGGGACTTCTGGTCACTGTCACCTGAATCCTTACACCAAGTTACCTATTTAATGGGTGACCGAGGACTTCCAGCAACACTTAGACACATGAATGGCTATGGCAGCCATACCTTTAAATGGGTTAATGCGGATGGAGAAGCAGTTTGGATCAAATATCACTTTAAATCCGAACAAGGTGTGAAGAATATGGCACCAGAGCTTGCTGGTAAGTTAGCTGGAGATAATCCTGATTACCATACGGAAGACTTATTTCATGCAATTGACAAGGGTGACTTCCCAGCATGGAGACTCCATGTTCAAATCATGCCTTTTGAAGATGCTCAATCGTATCGCTTCGATCCGTTTGATGTCACAAAGATATGGTCACATAAGGACTACCCATTAATCGAGGTTGGACGTATGGTGCTCAACCGTAATCCGGAAAACTATTTTGCAGAAGTCGAGCAGGCCACATTCTCTCCTGGAACAATGGTCCCTGGTGTTGAGGCTTCGCCGGATAAAATGCTTCAAGGCCGACTATTTGCTTATTCGGATGCCCACCGCTATCGTGTCGGACCAAATCATAATTTGCTCCCAATTAATCGTCCAAAGGTAGAAGTAAATAACTATCAACGTGATGGGGCGATGCGTTCCGATCATAATGGTGGTGGTTCGGTTTACTATGAGCCAAACAGTTTTGGAGGACCAAAGGAAGAACCTGAACATAAACAAACTGCCTTCCAGGTTAATGGACTTGCTGAACAAGTAGCCTATGATCAAAATGACCACTACACACAAGCCGGTGATTTATATCGCTTAATGTCAGCAGAAGAGCGGGCCCGCTTAATTGAAACAGTGGTAGGCGCAATGAAACCAGTTGAGAGGAATGACATAAAGCTACGTCAAATTCAACATTTCTACAAAGCAGACCCAGAATATGGTGAGAAAGTAGCCAAAGGGTTAAATCTAGCTATTCCTCAAGAGGTAAAGTGACTATTAAACTAGTAAAAGGCCGTTCATTAAGATGGACGGTCTTTTTTCATGGTAACAGGAGCTGAGATCTCGTCAGTTTTTTAAATGATTAGTCGAACTATTTTTGCAGGAATTTAAGGGCAATGATTAGAATTATATTAATATGATGATTTAAAAGGGGGATTAGCATGAGTATCCAGGTAATAGAAAAAGAAGAAATGAAAGTTGTTGGGATTTCATGGAATGGAACTTACTCACAAATCAATACACTTCCACGTCTTTTTCAAGAAATGGTTAATCGACTAGAAGAAGTATCCTATCAAACGAAAGAACCTGTCTTGATTGCACCTTTTCATAGCAGGGAAACAGAGTTCACCTATTATGTTACAACTCCCGTCGAAAAAATTGACGAAATTCCTGATGGTATGGTTGGATTTACGATTCCGAGTAAAAATTATGTTTTTGCTACCCATAAAGGAAAGCAAGAGGAAGTCGAAAATACATATCAACAAATATATGCTTGGATGAAAGAATATGGCTATGAACAGGATCACAACGCATTAAGTATTGAAGTATATAAAGAAGAGCATAAACATCTGTATACTTCTGGGGAGCTTCACTTTGATATTTATTTACCAGTAAAGACTTATAAAGAGTAAACTAATTCTTTCAATGGAAGCAAGCTAAGGGGAGAAGAAATCACCTTAGCTTATGGATTTTATGTGAAATAATGATCAAATGATTTTAGTATGAAAATACTTTTTAGTGCGTTTCCCTTTACTGATCCAATAGAGTATACTATCATTAAAATAAGAATTGTATATTTCCTTCGGGGTCAGGTGAAATTCCTAACCGGCGGTGATGAAGCGTTGCTTCTTAGTCCGTGACCCGGTTAACATATTATTGTTAAACGGTGGATCTGGTGAAACTCCAGAGCCGACAGTTAAAGTCTGGATGGGAGAAGGAAAAGACAGGATTAATTGTAGGGTGTAGTGTACCTATTTTTAACCCTTTATTTTCTATTGTCTTTTACAGGACCCTGAGGACTTATTGTCTTCAGGGTCTTTTTCATTTTAGGGTAAGAATTTAAGTGGAACCATAGTAAGGAGAAGGAAATTATGTTTACTGGAATTATTGAAGAAATTGGGGTAGTCGCGAACATCCAGCGGACTGGCGAGTCGTTTGTTTTAGCCATTGAGGCAAATAAAATACTTAATGATGTTCACCTTGGCGACAGTATTGCTGTCAACGGGGTATGTCTAACGGTGACATCCTTTACGGGTAAGCTGTTTACGGTAGATGTTATGCCCGAAACGGTCAAAGCTTCAAGTTTAAATATGGTAAAGCGAGGTTCCAGAGTAAATCTTGAGCGGGCGATGGCAGCAGGTGGAAGGTTTGGCGGCCATTTTGTCTCAGGACATATCGATGGAACAGGCATAATTAAAAGTAAACAGTCCTTCGAAAATGCTGTCTACTATGAGATTGAAGCAGAGCAAGACATATTAAAATATGTAATCTTAAGAGGGTCTATAACGGTAGATGGGACAAGTTTGACTGTTTTTGCGGTAACTGAAAATAGTTTTACACTATCGATCATCCCCCATACATTGTCGGAAACGATTTTGGGAATAAAGGGGTCAGGGGATATCGTTAATCTAGAATGCGATATGATTGGTAAATACGTTGGTCATTTTATGAAAAACCTTTCAGGTGATACTGCGCAAAATCATAAGACAGGGATAACGGCACAATTTTTAGCAGACAATGGTTTTAATTAAATTATAGTTTGGAAAAGTCCAATCTTAAAGGGTTTGTCATTTTGAAAGGAGAGATGTTGCGTGTTTAATACGATTAACGAAGCTCTTGCTGATTTAAAAGAAGGAAAGGTTGTTATTGTCTGCGATGATGAAAACAGGGAAAATGAAGGGGACTTTATTTCTCTTGCTGAAAAAGCAACGCCGGAGGTCATAAATCTTATGGCCACTCACGGAAGAGGTCTAATCTGTGTTCCTATTGACGAGGCATTAGCTCAAAAGCTCGACTTACATCCAATGGTTTCCAAGAATACGGATCCAAATCGAACAGCTTTTACCGTAAGCATTGACCATAAATTTTCTACAACTGGAATTTCTGCATTTGAACGATCAGCAACGGTGTTGAGTATGGTTGACCCGGAATCAAAAGCATCCGATTTTTTAAGACCAGGGCATATGTTTCCGTTGATTGCTAAAAAAGACGGAGTCTTGAGCAGAACGGGGCATACAGAAGCAGCTGTAGACCTTGCAATTTTATGCGGTGCCAAGCCTGCTGGTGTCATTTGTGAAATCATGAATGACGATGGCACGATGGCACGTGTCCCACAGCTGCGCAAAATTGCTGATAAGCTAAACATTAAAATGATTACGATTAAAGATTTAGTAGAATACCGAAGCAACAAGGAAAATTTAGTTAAGCGGGAAGTTTAAAACAAATTTAGGAGGCATACTCATGGGTAATATTTTTGAAGGAAATTTAGTTGGCTCAGGATTAAAAGTTGGAATCGTGGTTGGACGTTTTAATGAATTCATTACAAGTAAACTATTAGGCGGTGCACAGGATGCACTTAAAAGACATGGCGTCAGTGAGACAGACGTAGATATTGCCTGGGTACCTGGTGCATTTGAAATTTCATTAATCGCCCAAAAAATGGCTAATAGCAAAAAATATGATGCAGTTATCACGCTTGGTACGGTCATTCGCGGCTCTACTCCACATTTTGACTTTGTTTGTAATGAAGTGGCAAAAGGTGTTTCCGCAATCAATTTAAGTAGTGGCATTCCTGTTATTTTTGGAGTACTAACCACAGATTCTATTGAACAAGCGATTGAGCGTGCTGGGACAAAGGCTGGTAATAAGGGATGGGATGCCGCTTCGGCTGCAATTGAAATGGCTAATTTGTGCAGAACGATTGAACTTTAAAATTATTGCAAAAATACATGTACAATTCATTTCATCTTTTCTATAATGAATTTAACAAAAAATATTTTTTATTATTAGGTGCTAAAATCTTATTGTAAGATTTTCGGCTTAAAAGAGAAGTTTGGTAAAAGCCAACGCGGTCCCGCCACTGTAAATGAGAGCAACCTATATGGTGCCACTGTCGACTAAGATGGGAAGGCATAGGAAGCGATGATCATGAGCCAGGAAACCTGCCTAATTCTTGTGCGCCAATAAAACCTACGAGGATGGGACGGTGTTGAAGGCTAGACTCCCTTTACTTATTGCTAGTAACCTGAATCTAATCATACCAACATCTCCATTACATAGTGGAGATGTTTTTTGTTTTTATCCAAGCCATTTTGTTTTTGCACAAGAAGATTTATTTTTTGTTACATAATATTTATTAACTGAAAGTAGGGAGAAAAATGAAGAAGTTGTATTCATTGCTGTTAGTAGTATTATTAACAGTAGGAGTTTTAACAGGTTGTGTTGAAAAGAAAGACCAAGTTAAGGAAGAGAATAAATCCAGCGTTGAGAAGAAAACAGCGGAAATAACCTATCCAGTTACACTTACAGATGCTACCAAAACTAAAGTTATTATCGAAAAGAAACCTGAAAAGATCGTTTCACTAATTCCAAGTAATACAGAAATTGCATTTGCATTAGGACTTGACAAAGAAGTGGTGGGCGTGTCTGATTTCGATAATTACCCGGAAGCAGCGACGAAAAAAGAAAAAATCGGCGGACAGGAAATAAACTTAGAAAAAATCATTTCCTTAAAACCGGATTTAGTGTTAGCACATGCATCTTCAGCTCATAATTCTGAAGCAGGGCTTCAGCAGCTTAAAGATGCTGGAATTACCGTTTTGGTTGTTAATGATGCGCAAAATTTTGACCAAGTTTATGATTCCATTGATATGATTGGGAAAGCTACCGGTGAAACAGCGAAAGCCGATGAGATGATTAAAGGGATGAAGGATAAATTGGCCGAAATTAAAGCAAAGGCTGGGGAAATAAAAGAAAAGAAAAAGGTATTAGTTGAAGTTTCGCCCGCTCCAGAAATTTATACACCTGGCAAGAATACCTTTATGGATCAAATGCTAAGTATAATTAATGCGGAAAACATCGCAAATGATCAAGAAGGCTGGATTAAAATTGATCAAGAGGCGATGATTAAACGCAATCCAGATGTAATCCTGACTACCTATGGATACTATGTCAAAAATCCGGCGGAACAAGTTTTAACTAGAAAGGGCTGGGAAACGGTCAACGCTGTAAAAAATAAGCATGTAGTCGATGTGGATTCTGATCGCGTGACTCGCTCAGGCCCTCGGATCGTTGAAGGAGTAGAAGATCTTGCAAAGGCTGTCTATCCTGAGATTTTTAAATAATAAGTATTTAGCCTATATAATAGCTGGAATGTTCCTTGTTCTAGCTTTTTTATTAGGGATTTCAATTGGAACAGTTTCGGTGCCAATCTTAACCATTATTAAGATTTTCAGTGCGAAAGTTTTTGGGGTTATTTCATTGGAGACAATTGACCCTATGTATTCAAGTATTGTCCTTAACATTCGCTTACCTAGAGTGATTTTATCTGGTCTTGTCGGGGCTTCTCTTGCTATTGCAGGGGCAGCCTTCCAAGGTCTGCTAAGAAATCCGTTAGCAGATCCTTATACATTGGGTGTATCCTCCGGGGCGTCAGTTGGAGCGGTGTTGACACTGTTTTTCCATCTATCGATTCCTTTTATAGGTTCCTTCACATTACCATTGCTAAGTATTTTATTTTCCTTTTTAACCATCTTTTTAGTCCTTACTTTCGCCAGTAAAATAGAGCGTTCCATGAGAGTGGAAACGATTATTTTAACAGGGATAATTTTTAGCTCCTTCTTAGGGGCAATTATTTCGCTGATGATTGCGCTGACTGGAGATGAGTTGAGGCAAATTATTGGCTGGCTATTAGGAAGTGTATCGATGAGAGGCTGGGAGTACATAAAAATCATTTTGCCATTTTTTATCATTGGCTCAGGCCTGCTGATTTTTAATGCAAAGGAACTAAACGCCATGTCGTTTGGGGAAGAGCGGGCACAGCATTTAGGGGTCAATGTTCAAAAAAGAAAGCTAATTATTTTAACAGCTGGCTCTATTTTAACAGGAGCGGCAGTTGCGGTGTCAGGCACCATTGGTTTTGTCGGGCTAGTGATTCCTCATTTATCAAGATTATTATGGGGTCCCGATCACCGGCATCTCCTTCCGTTATCGATCATAACAGGAAGCGGTTTTTTAATTTTAGCTGACCTAATTTCAAGAACAATCATATCTCCTACAGAATTACCCATTGGTGTAATCACAGCTTTAATTGGTGCACCGGTATTTGCAATAATCCTGCTCCAAAGAAAAAGGACGGAAAGAAGTGGTTAGGGATGCTTAGTGTTCAACAGATTTCCGGAGGATACTCGAGTGAAGCGGTTCTGAAAGACATTTCTTTTGATGTGGAAAAGGGAGAATTATTCGGGATATTGGGGCCGAATGGAAGTGGAAAGACAACCCTTTTGAAAATGCTTAGTGGAATTTTGCCCATCCAAAAAGGTGAGATTTTTATCAATCGGAAACGGCTGCAGGAATACAAAACAAAACAACTGGCCCAAATGATTGCCGTTCTTTCACAACATTCAACACAATCATTCTCATACACCGTAAAAGAAACTGTCTCGCTTGGCCGTTATGCACATCAAAAGGGGTTATTTCAAACCTGGAGTAATGCCGATGAAGAGGTTGTCCAGCGAGTAATGAAGCAAATTGGTGTTTCCAGATTCCAAAATAAAAATATTCAAGAATTATCAGGCGGTGAAAAGCAACGAGTATTTCTTGCCCAAGCTTTGGCTCAAGAGCCTGAAATACTTTTGTTAGATGAACCCACCAACCATTTGGATTTGTCGTACCAAAAGGAATTATTAGATTTCTTAAAACAATGGACGTCAGAAAGTGGATTAACAGTCATCTCTATTTTTCACGATTTAAACCTTGCGGGGCTTTATTGTGATCGATTGCTCCTTCTCGAAAATGGAAGAATTAATATCGATCATATTCCTAATGAGGTGCTCCGGGAAGAACGAATAAGAGATGTGTATCATACAGACATTCAAAAACATCCCCATCCTAAAGTCGCTGCACCGCAAATGGTTTTACTGCCAAAAGTGAAAAACAAAGTTGTCGATTTTGACCTAGATGAGTCGATGCTGCATATCTCAGAAGAATTAATCGAGTTAACATCCCCTATGCCATTAAGGACGATGTCATCTGGGGTGATTGGTTCGGGAACCGGATGGCACCTAACATTTGTGAACCGCCATGTTAACAAGGATTACAACTGTAGTGATCATCGTATAGAAATGAGTTCATTTTTAAAATCAAACGGGTTTGAACCATCGGAAACTGTTGGCATGATGACCGCAGTTGTCCTCGAAGATGTAGTATACAAGCGGTTTGAACATAATAGCTTCTCGATATTTGCTGTTGTGACAGCTGGAGTAGGAAATGCGATTGATGCTTCGAAAAGTGAACAGCATACATTTGAAATGACACCAGGAACAATCAATACCTGGATTTTTGTGAGCGGCGAGCTGACAGAGGAAGCTTTTATACAAAGTATCATGACCGCAACTGAAGCGAAGGTTAAGGCATTGAATGATCTAAAGGTAATCGATGAAGTCACCGGAACGATCGCCACCGGTACATCGACAGATAGTATCTTAATTGCTGCTACTCAAACGGGTGAAGTATTAGAATTTGCGGGTACGATTACCCCGTTAGGCAAGCTTATTAGCAAGGCAGTTTATCAGTGCACGATCGAAGCGATTCAAAAATCCAGCAAGAGGAAATGCAAATGATCGTCCATCATTTAATCTCAATCACAGTTGCCTATATTATTGACCTGTTTATTGGGGATCCACCCGATTGGCCCCACCCTGTAAGATGGATTGGAAAGATGATAACATTTCTTGAAAAACGTTGGAATAATGGCAATTCTAAGCGGTGGAAAGGGCTGGCCATGCTCCTTTTTATCTTAGTCTTAGTTTTTTTCGTCGTTTTGATATTAGTTTTAATAGGATATTGGATTCATCCTGTTGTTGGAATTTTAGTAGAAGGTATAATTATTTCTACAACCATTGCTCAAAAAAGCTTAAAGGCGGCTTCTCTAGAAGTCTATCGTCCATTAATTGAAGGGGACCTTCCTGAAGCAAGGAAAAAACTATCCTATATTGTTGGCCGTGATACAGATTCCTTGGATGAGAGTGAAATCGCTCGCGGTACGATTGAGACAGTGGCCGAAAATACTAGTGATGGGGTGACGGCCCCCTTATTTTGGGCACTAATAGGTGGAGCCCCGCTGGCGATGGTTTATCGCGCAGCCAATACATGTGATTCGATGGTAGGCCACTTGAACGATAGATATAAAGAGTTTGGCTGGGCGTCTGCAAAATGGGATGATGTGATGAACTGGATTCCGAGTCGAGTAACAGGGATCATCATGCTAATAGGAAAACGTCCCGTAAGGATGCCTTATAGAAAAGCTTGGACAATTTTATTCCGTGATGCGAAAAAGCATCCGAGCCCAAACAGCGGCTGGGGTGAAGCGGCTGTCGCAGCTATTTTAGGGATACAGCTTGGCGGAATCAATTATTATAAAGGATTGATATCGAACCGGGCAAAAATGAGTGAACCCATTCAGTCCATCCAAGCGGAACATATCATCAAGGCCAATCAAATTCTTAGCAAAACGGTCTTTTTATTTTTATTATTTTTATGGATAGGGGGAATGGTCCTTGAATTGGCCGTCACATGGCTCGAATCCTCAATATTTATATGAGGCAATGGGCCTTGCACTCCCGTTGCAGTTTATTGATTTTAGCGCAAATATCAACCCAATTGGCCCGCCATCTGCTTTGAAAGAAAAATGGCTGGATTTTTTTCAAGAAATTAATGTTTATCCAGATCCTTATGCAACACAGCTGAAGGGAAGGATTGCAAAATCGGAGCAGACCCCGATTGATACAATCCTAATTGGAAATGGAGGAGCAGAGCTTATTACGCTGCTTGCCCGTATGCTTGCCGGCAAAAAAGTAGTCATCGTGGAACCAACATTTTCGGAATATGAACAAGCATGTCGGGCAAACAAATGTGAAATTGTCTACCATCAACTTGTGGAGCCAAACTTTGAATTGAATCCAGTCGATTTTCACTCGAGTCTGATGGATGCAGATGCGGTGTTTCTGTGTAATCCAAACAATCCAACAGGTATTTACTATCCGGCCTCTACGGTTATTTCGATCATAGAGGAATGTGAAAAGCGAGATTGCTTGGTCGTTTTGGATGAAGCATTTTTTGATTTTTTAATAGAATATGAATCATTGGTTCCATACATAAACAAGTTTTCAAATTTAATTATTATTCGCTCGCTGACAAAGATGTTTGCAATTCCAGGAATACGCTTGGGATATTTAATCGCTCAGCCAGCGATTGTTTCGGGTCTTAGCCAGTTACAATCACATTGGAGTACCAATACCATTGCGTTATTAGCAGGGGAACTTTGTCTGCAAAATAAATTTTTTATTAAAGAGACACAGGCATATATTAGTCATGAGCGGAAAAGGCTGTTTGCCTTTTTTACACAGGAAGAATTTGTGGTTTCGTCTTCCAACGTGAATTTCTATTTATTGAAGGATCCGCATTTGAAAGATCAGTTTGCGTTGTTTGAGTTCCTTCTAAATCAAGGCATCATACCAAGGCATACCTTTAACTTTCCTGGTTTAGAGGGAAGATGGCTTCGGTTTGCCATAAAAAGTAATCAAGAAAATAATCAACTAATGGAAGTGTTGGCGAAATGGCGTCATCATCATTAATCTTCATAACAGGCGGAGTAAGAAGTGGGAAGAGCAGCTTTGCTGAGAGGAAAGCAGTAGAGATCGCTCGTAAGACAGGCTGCCAGCTTAACTATCTGGCAACCGGCGTTCCTTCTGACTCAGAAATGAAGGAACGAATTGAAAAGCACCAACGCGATCGAGTTTCAGCGACTTACCGGTGGAAAACGTATGAACAGTCAGTTCAAATCGGGAAAATAGCTGATGACTTTAATGGCGAGGATGTTATTTTGTTGGATTGTGTCACAACTCTATTAAATAATGAATTGTTTTCTTCTGAGCAAGCGTGGGATGAACATTTTTTAGAAACGGTTAAAGAAAATGTGATTACAGGGATTACTTCGATAAAAAATCGTGCTCGGACAATAATTGTTGTCAGTAATGAAGTCTTAAACGAGCCGTTACTTGGCAATGAAATGGTTTTTACTTATGGCCGCTTGCTGGGCGAAATCCATCAATATTTAGTCAAGGAAGCGAAGTTAGTGTTTTTAGTGGAGGCAGGGATTCCTATCGTAATGAAGGGAGTAACGCAATGAAAGGAATCATGATTCAGGGTACGGCTTCAGATGTGGGAAAAAGTCTAATCGTAACGGCGATGTGCCGAATACTTGCCAATGAGGGAGTAAAGGTCGCCCCATTTAAATCTCAAAACATGTCCAATAACTCGTACGTGACACAAGACGGTAAAGAAATTGGCAGAGCACAAGGGATTCAGGCGGAAGCAGCTAGAGTGGAGCCAACCGTTTGGATGAACCCTATTCTATTAAAGCCACGGTCAGATCAGCATGCAGAAATTGTTTATCTAGGAAAAGCGATCGAAACCCTTTCGGGACAAGGATATCGGGATCATTTTTATGAAAAAGGGGTAGAGGTAATTAAGAATTCTCTACATCAGCTTGCCGATGAATATGATGTAGTGGTGATTGAGGGAGCAGGGAGCCCGGTTGAAATCAATTTAAAGGACCGCGAGTTGGTCAATATGAAGGTAGCCGAATTGGCGGATGTACCAGTTGTGCTGGTAGCCGATATTGACCGCGGCGGAGTATTTGCTAGTATTGTTGGCACACTTGAACTATTGGAGCCTTACGAAAGGCAACGAGTTGTCGGTGTGATTATCAATAAATTCCGCGGTGATATTACCCTATTTGAGGACGGAGTTCAGTGGCTGGAAGAGAAAACGGGTGTACCTGTATTAGGTGTATTGCCGTTTGTGGAAAATCATATGATTGATGGTGAGGACTCATTATCGATTCGCAGCCAATTTTCTAATCGGAATGAAGGGACAATTGATATTGCCGTCATCAACCTGCCGTTTATTTCAAATTACAGTGATCTGGAACCATTTTTATTTGAAAAAGATGTTTCGCTCCGTTTGGTGAATCATGCTAGTGAGTTTGGACAGCCAGATGCCGTTATTCTTCCGGGTACAAAAAGTACGATTAGCGACTTAAAAAATTTAAAAGATAAACAGTTAGATATCTTAGTCCAAAACCACGTAGAAAATGGCGGTTATGTTGTTGGGATTTGTGGCGGGTATCAAATCCTTGGCGGATATTTGATCGATGAAGTTGGTTCCGACACTGGGATACGGAACTACAAGGTGGAAGGGTTAGGAGTGATTCCTGCTGCTACCACTTTTTATAAAGAAAAAGAAACAAATCGAGTCACTGCCCAGTATCACAAGAGGATAGAATTACCCATTCACCACCCAATCGTAGGATATGAAATCCATTTAGGAAAGACGATATTTTCTAAAGAGGTCTGTCCGTTTTTAACATTAGCAAACGGGGAAGAAGAAGGCTATTTCGCAAATGACGGTCAAATCATTGGAACGTACCTTCACCATCTATTTCATAATGATGAATGGAGAAATCACTGGTTAAACATGATTCGGACAAGGAAAGGACTCCCTGCAGAAGAAATCCGTTCAATTAGCGACTATAAAGACAAACGATTTGATTCTATCGCAGACGAAATGAAAAGTCATCTAAAATGGGATCTGATTAAAAAGATTATCAATCAATGGGGTTCAAAAACATGACGTTCTTGAAAGGTTTCTTGATTAATATTCAATTCTTTACAGCAATCCCTATCACACTCGAGTTACCAATGGATAAAGACCATCTTAAAAAGGCAGTCCAAGCCTTCCCACTCGTTGGATTAATACAAGGGATCATTTATTCAGCGGTATTTTATCTGTGTCTTGAATATACTCCTTTTTCCCATCTTGCCTGTGCATTCATGCTTTGGCTGGCAACGATTCTCCTGACCGGAGGAATTCATCTGGATGGCTGGATGGATGCAAGTGATGCTTATTTTTCCTATCAAGATCAAGGGAAAAGGCTAGAAATTATGAAGGATCCAAGAACGGGTGCATTTGGCGTTCTCTCCATTCTTGTTTTATTAAGCTGTCGGTTTCTATTTATGTATGAGAGTACAGCAAAGGTCGGAAATATACTATTTATCATGATTGCTGTCATCCCTTTTTTAAGTAAAACTGTCATGGGTGTTCTGTTGTTAACGGTAAAATCAGCCAAGAATGAAGGGCTGGGCACGTTATTCCAAAGTGCGGCGAAACCGCAGGCATTATGGCTGTATCCCATTTATTTAGTTGGTGTTCTAATTCTAGTTAGTTTATTCATAAAAGAATTCTTCTTAATAGGTTTATTGATTTTCGCTGCAGCCTGCTGTTTATTCCTTTTTCGTCGGAAAGCTGTGAAATGGTTCGGTGGAATTACGGGGGATGTATTAGGTGCGGCTGTTGAAGGGACTGAGTTAATCCTGTGGATGACCGTGTGGTTATTGCATTATTTCGTCATGGTATAACTGAAGAAAATAGACGAAAAGCCTATCTAGGGTGGAACGATTCGCCGTTATGTCCGGAATCAAAACCTATATCGGTAACAAAAAGCTATCAGCGCTATTTTTCAAGTGATTTGCAAAGATGTACTGATACAGCGGAAATATTATTTCCAAACTCTAATCTATCCCTATTAAAAGAATTACGAGAAATAAATTTCGGTCAATGGGAAGGGAATACGTACGAAGACTTGAAAGAAAATAGACTCTATCGTCAATGGCTGGCAGATCCTGTTACGCATTGTCCGCCCGACGGTGAATCATTTGATAAGTTCACCAAGAGAGTTGATGCTGGCTGGGCCAGGCTGATTGGAGAGATTCTCGATTCTAGTTTGCAGAACGCAGCAGTAATTACTCATGGGGGAGTCATCAGATATCTTTTATCAAAATTTGCCCCACACCAAAAAGAATTTTGGGAGTGGCAGGTTAATCATGATCAGGGGTTTGAACTCATATTTGAAAAAGAATCTTTAAGGAGGAGGATGCGGTGCACTTTATTATTGGAGGTGCCTTTAACGGCAAACGGGCTTGGGTAAAGAATACCTACACTGTTTACGAGAATAAACATTGGGTCTCAGCTTATGATAACCATTCTCTCCCGTTAAATTTAATTGATTTTGGCAAGGATGTGATGATCCTTGAGGGTGTAGAAATATGGTTGAAAGATTTAACTGTGACATATGATGGCGACAAGTGTCGAGAGATTTGGAATAAATGTCTCGAGAATTGGCTTTCTTGGGAGCAGGAAGCTCTACATCGCCAATTAATTGTAATTGGGACTGATATTACAAAAGGAATTGTGCCATTGGAAGTAGAAAATAGACTGTGGCGGGATGTAACAGGATGGGCCTATCAAGATATCGCCGTAAAATCAGCTAAGGTTGACGTCATTTGGTATGGATTAAATCAAACGATTAAGTAAAGGGGAGAAGTTTCAATGAGAATTTACACAAGAACAGGTGACAAAGGAAAAACAAGTATAATTGGTGGCAGGGTAGACAAAGATGATACCCGTGTGGAAGCCTATGGAACGGTCGATGAAGTGAATTGTTTTGTCGGTCAGGCCATACAAGAGCTTGACCCCAAATTATTCAAGGACGTGCTTGATGATCTGGAGAAAATTCAACATGAATTATTTGATTGTGGAGGCGACCTTGCTAATGTGACTGAGAAGCGAGTAATAAAGCTTCAGCAAGAATCGATTGATTACCTTGAAAAGAAAATAGATGAATACATTAAAGAGGCACCAGAATTAGAAAGGTTTATTTTACCAGGAGGATCTAAGCCCGCGGCATCGATTCATATTGCTAGAACGGTGACAAGAAGAGCGGAAAGATTAGTTGTTAAGCTAGTCAAAGCTGATTCGAAAACACCTGAATTAGCCTTAATGTATCTAAACCGCTTATCAGATTATTTCTTTGCATTGGCTAGAGTTATAAACTTCCGATTAAATGTCAGCGACGTTGAGTATTTGCGCAGTGCAAAAGTATTCAGGGATGGGAAGCGTAAGGAGGAAAAGTAGTATGAAGGGAAAAGTGGTGAGCGGGCTGGCCATGTTAACGGCATTGTCAGTTGTCGGAGCAATGATTAAAATTCCAGCCATTGTCGGCAGTGTCGCATTGGATGTTTTTCCTGCGCTATTGGCAGCAGTCCTGTTTGGAGCGAGGGCTGGAGCGGTTGTGGCAGCATTTGGTCATCTGCTATCCGCTCTAATAGGTGGTTTCCCATTGGGGCCAATGCACTTTTTAATTGCTGTCGAAATGGCAGTGCTCGTTTGGATGTTTGGACGTCTTTATAAAAACAATAAGGTTTTAGCAAGTGCGCTCTTCATTATTGGGAATGCATTTGTTGCTCCCTTACCATTTATTTTTTTAATGAATGTCGGTTTTTATTTAGGAATTGTCCCTTCACTGCTAATCGGCTCGGTCATCAATACAGTAATCGCACTGGTTGCAATTCCAAGGCTTTCTTCATTGGTCACTTTTGACTTAGCGAAGCGTGAAGAAAAATTATGAGAGATATTATAACCATTCCTTTTAACAATATGGACTCGCTCATTATTGCATGCGACAATAGCGGATCCATCGGGAAGAAGGAACAAGATCTAGTTCATGTCCCATACGAAACGGTAGCTTATTTTTCGTTTAGAGTTGCCGTTATGGAATGTATAGCAGCAGGGGGGGAGCCCATTTCAGTGGTGCTCCACAACTTCTGCGGAATTGAACCCTGGGATGAGTTAGTTTCGGGAATACAAAAAGGGCTGCGTGAACTAAATTTATCGGATGTACGGATAACTGGTAGTACTGAAAGTAATTTTTCACTCATGCAATCTGCTGTTGGTTTAATCGTTCTTGGGAAAAAGTCCATTGCTCGAACGACAGAGCTAGCTTACTCTAACCAATTGAAATTTGCAGTGGTAGGCAGGCCTCTTGTTGGAAACGAAGTGATCGAACAAAAGGATCAAGTTGCCCCTCTGTCCGTTTTTCAGATGATCAGCAAGATTCAAGATGTCATGGTCTGGCCGGTTGGTTCCAGAGGGATTTTATATGAGATCAATCAGATGTTCCCTAATGAAGAAGTGTCAAAGGAAATGGTCATCACAAACGTGGATATTTTAAAATCGGCTGGACCAGCTACCTGCTTTCTGGCTGTGTATGATCCAGGACAGGAAGAAACAGTTATAAAAACAGCAGGAAGATTTTTCAACCTATTGGAAATAAAAAAATAGCACGCATCAATTGCGTGCTATTCACCTCTATTCTTAACCTTTTCAACTAATAAATTTACGGCCTCGCCGAGCTTATATAAAGCCTTATCCAAGCCCTTTTTCCATCCAGGGGCTTGTTCTTTTATGGTTTCACCTAGTTTTTGAGCATTTTCATTTAATTCTTTGCTTATCTTCTTCGCCTGTTCATTGATTCTTAGATTTGGGGGAGCTTCTCCGGCGAGCTGTGCATTAATTGAAGAAACTTCGAATTCTTCTTTCGGAAGATGCTGAATAGACTCCTTCATCATCTCTTTAAAAATTGGCACCACATTGGCCGAACTCGCACTTGGCAGGTAATGCTCTCGGTCGGTTTGGTCAAATCCTAACCAGATTGCCCCGACAAGATTTGGAGTATATCCAACCATCCATTGATCCTTCGTTCCACTGACATCCTTAAATGGTAACTGGGTCGATCCTGTTTTTCCTGCAAGTTGCACTCCAGGAATACGGGCGCGTCTACCCGTCCCGGTTTCTACTACATTTAAAAGCATCGAAGTCATTTCATCCGTGACCTCTACTGACGTCACTTTTGTGGTTTTCGCTTCCCTCTCTGCTAAAACATTTCCAGTCGGCCCAACAATTTTAGTAATTAAGTGGCTATCTTCACGCTTCCCGCCATTTGGAAAAGCTGAAAAAGCGTTTGCCATTTGAAGGGGGGAGACCCCTTGACTCATCCCGCCCAGTGCGATTGCCAGGTTTTTATCTTCTTTTGTAACAGGGATGCCAAACCTTTTTAATGAATCGATCCCTCTATCTAGGCCAATCTTATTTAACAGCCACACAGCCGGGATATTCAGCGATTTCTCAAGTGCCTTATACATTTCAACCTTTCCAGAATATGTTTTTGAAAAATTCTCTGGTTTGTAATTTCCGAAGGTGGTTGGTTCATCGACAAGCTTGGATGAATAGTTGTATCCTTCTTCAAGAGCAGGTGTATATACTGCCAATGGTTTGATCGTTGACCCTGGCTGTGCCCGTAATTGTGTTGCTCGGTTAAAGCCTCGGAATACATGCTCGCCGCGGCCGCCAACAAGGGCTAAGACTCCCCCTGATACTGGGTCCATTAGGACGGAACCACTTTGAACTAATTTCCCCCCTTGGCTCCTTGGGAACAAGTAGTTTTTACTATAGACCTTTTCAAGGCCAGTCTGAAGATCTTGATCCAAAGCAGTGTAAATTCTATATCCCCTTGTTAAAATTTCCTCCTGTGTTATGCCATATTTATTGATAGCTTCATTTAAAACAGCATCCACATAATAAGGGTATTTTCGTTCAACAAAGCTCCCGCCGCCATCGTGAAGGCGGATCTTTTCTTTCTTAGCCTTCGTATACTGTGAATTATTTATCATCCCGAGTTCTTTCATTTTTGCTAACACTGTATTTCGTCTTTTCATCGCTAAATTATAGTTTTTATAAGGGTCAAGATAATTCGGTGAATGCAATAGTCCGGCTAGCATCGCTGCCTCACTGACCGTTACATCCTCGATATTTTTATTAAAATACTTTTTTGATGCATTGCTAATACCCCAGGCACCGCTCCCGAAGTAAACCTGATTGATATACATTTGCAGAATCTCGTTTTTGGTATAAACCTTTTCGATTTTTACCGCTAAAAATAATTCCTCAGCTTTTCGCTTATAGGTCCGTTCTGGTGAGAGAAGGGCGTTCTTCGTTAGCTGCTGTGTTAAAGTACTGCCACCGCCTGTAATTCTTCCCGCAAACAAATTACTGAAAAAGGCACGGGCAATCCCTTTGATATCAAAACCGCCATGCTGATAAAAGCGTTCGTCCTCAATGGCAACGACCGCATTGGGTACATACTTTGGCAAGTCTTCGATTTTTACGCCTTTCGTCCGATTGGTAGCGACATTGCTAGCCACTTTTCCATTTTTATCATAAATAACTGTCGGCTGGCTGAGACCCTGCTTCAAAGATTGGACATTTGCTCTCATCGCGAGCCAGCCAAAATAGAGGATGGTCGCTAAAACAACCACTAGAATAATTAATAAGAATATTTGTGTTAAATGTTTCTTTTTCCAGAAACGAACGATTTTTTCCCAAAATGGATGCAATTTCTCCATGTGATCTCCTTACTTTAAAAAAGTAATTTTTAATTCTTTTATTATAAATTTTATCGAATAAAAAGACTAGCAAAAGCCATTTGGCTATTATTATTCCCTCTTGTAACAAATAAAACTTAGTCACGTCTACAAAGTAGTTAAAAAATATTTTAAATTTGTGTAGGGTTCATTAAAAAAACCTTCGTCTATTAGGTGTAATGAATGGGAAACAGGAGGAAATAATGATTACGATAAAAAAATTAAGCCATGATTTTGTGATTGGAAAAAAAGGAAGTCAAACGATTATTCCGGTACTTAGAGATATTACTTTGACGGTCGAAAAAGGTGAAATTGTTACGATTGTTGGTAGAAGCGGATCGGGGAAATCGACGCTTCTTAATTTAGTGAGTGGTTTCATTCATCCGAAAGAGGGTGAGATTTGGATCAGCGGGGAAAAGGTATCAGATCTGAATGAAACGAAATTTGCAGATTTCCGGATTAATAATCTAGGATTTATTTTTCAAAGCTTTCAATTGATTCCGAGCATGACTGCCTTTCAAAACGTGGAGCTGCCGCTTATATTAAAAGGTATTAACGAAAAGGAACGAAAAATCCAAACGGAAGAAATGCTTAAAAAAGTTGGGCTGCTAGATTACCAGGATCATTATCCAGGAGAATTATCAGGCGGGCAGCAGCAGCGGGTAAGTATCGCCCGTGCCTTAATTGTTAATCCCCCGATTATACTTGCCGATGAACCGACCGGCAGCCTTGATAGCGAAACAGAGGAAGAGTTATTGAAATTCATTAAGGAATTAAATACAGATTTAGGAATCACCTTTTTGATAATCACCCATGATGACAAGGTGGCCGATATCGGCAGCCGAAAGATTGAGTTAAAAGATGGCCGCATTGTCGAGGGGGTGCTGTTATGAAGTTAAAAGATCAATTCGGCTTCGTCCGCCAGAATATGAAGAAAAATAGAACGAGAGTATTTATGACGATTCTAGCGACAGCAATGGGATGTGCTTTCCTAATTGTTCTCGCCTCTGTCGGGTTTGGTTTACAGAAATCAGTGGTAAAGGAAATTACTGAACGCAGGGTCATCACCCAAATTGATGTTCACGGCAAAGAAACAAAAGATCAAGGGGTTTTTCGTCCTTTAAATGATAAAGATATTCAAGTTTTTGAAAAAGTTAAAGATGTCAAAGCTGTCACAAGAAGGAAAATGTTGCAACAGGAAAGCACCTATTCGATTGGGAATTATCAAGAAGCAACGCAAACTTTTGTGGCGAATTTTCCTGCAGAAATAAAATCCGGTTTTGAATTATCTGAGGGCAGGCTGCCAAAGGGAAAAGATGAAGTGGCCGTAGGGTACAATTTCCTAAATAATCTCGCAGAAAAGGATGCTGGCGATGATTTGTACGATGAAAAGGGTCAGGTTAAAGAGGAGTATCTCTATAAAGGCGAATTACTAAGCAAGGAAATTAAGTTAACGATCAGGCAGTTTAAAGAGGGCAAACAAGTAGAAAAAACGATTCCATTGAAGGTTGTTGGCATCTCTAAAAAGCCAACGAAAGAATGGGCCGAAGATCGAAGTGTGTTTATTTCGGATGATATGCTAACGGAAATTGAGACGTTTACAGGAACACCAAAAGGGTACCAGCTCGATGCCAATGGTGAAGTACCTGTCGACCTGAATGTCAATAAAAACTCGTATGATGAAGTTAAAATCTATGCTAAAAACATGGAAGCCGTCCAAAGTATCTCTGATCAATTAAAAGACAAGAATTATGCTTCGTATTCAGTGGTAAATGAATTAAAAGAGGTAAATATGGTGTTTATGATTGCAAAAGCAGGACTCATATTTATTGGAACGATCGCTATTTTAATCGCTTCTATCGGAATTTATAATACGATGACGATGGCGGTGACCGAGCGGGCTCCTGACATTGGAATTATGAAAGCAATCGGGGCGAGTCCAAAAACAATTAAACGAATCTTTCTGCTTGAAAGCAGTTATATTGGGTTGATCGGTGCACTCATTGGTACAGTCGTTTCCTATGGGATTAGCTATGCGGTGAATTTTGCGATTCCATTAATTATCAAACAGGCATTTGGTCAAGAATCGGACTTAGACTTAATATTTAGCGACATCCCGCTTATTTTACCAATCATTTGTATTGTAATTTGTTATGGTGTTACGATTATCTCAGGATTTCGACCAGCACAGCGGGCAACAAAAGTTGATGTATTAAAAGCAATGCGGAGAGAAGTTTAGTTACGAGGTTATCCAATGAAATTCCGCACCATTCGCGGACAACCAATTCCTAGTCCAAGCATATGTTAATAGAAAGATTGTTTAACATAAAGGAAAGGGCTGGGGAAGATGATTAACTGGAAGGTACGATTAAGAAACCGGAACTGGGTTATCGCGTTTGTATCTCAAATTATGATTGTTGCTCAAATGGTGTTTGCATGTTTAAATTCCTTTGGGATCATTGATTTTCAACTCACTGATGCTATTCAAAATTCTGTGTTAACCTTTTTAAATGCTGTATTTGTATTGCTGTCTATGTTAGGAATCGTACAGGATCCAACCACCAAGGGCTATGGGGACAGTGAACGGGCATTAAAATACAAGGACCCAAATTAATCTAATGAAAACTGGCTACCTGGATACCCAGAAAGATAAAAAAATGCCTTTGGTGATGAAAACCAGAGGCATTTTTCATATCTTCAATTCTAGGACTGTTGACCCAAATTCTACATTTATTACCATAATGTCTACAATTTGCTAAATGTTTGTTAAAATAAGGATGAGAGATATGGTAAGAGGATATTTAGGTTTGACCCTTGGTAGTACTTCTTTGTTGTTTTTGGAATAGAATTAATGATCCATTGGGAAAGGGGTCCTTAAAATGTGGTTTTGGATTACTATTTCTGCTTTATGTTTCGTCCTATTGCTGATTGTAGAGGAATTCATCTACTTTTTTTGGAACCGTTATGTGTATGGTGCAAATTATGAAAGAAAGAGGAGATGGTGGGGTAGTCTGTCTGCTGTAGGTGCTATATATAAACGGTTGTTCCATAAAAGAGAAAAAGAAAGATCAAATACTAATTCAGATAAGGGCTTGCCATTATAAGGTAAGCTCTTATCTTTTTTTATATTTCCAAGAAAAATGAAAACCGTATTATTTTTACGTTTTAGTTAGATGAATTCCCTTTTTTCTTATTTAAATAAGCACCGAAGGAATCAATGACGAAAAACAATATAAATAATAAAACAATGATATATTCGGCTGCCTCCATTACCCTAAAAGGGTTAATTGCCTTCCAAATAATTCCTGAAATACTTGCGCCCATCAAAAGATCCAACGAAATAATTAGTATTAAGCTGCCAAATGCCAGCAGGGTCGTAACAAACAATATTTTCAACCTCACCACACCCTTAGGAATATCTTGTTTTTATTGTTCTTTTCTAAGCTGTTCCTTATTCTAACTCGTATATTTTAATTATGGTTGTATAAAAACCACTTTCAATGGGATAAAGTGATATACCTTGGGCAATATATCCAGTATTGGGAGAAAAGTGTTCAAATAATTTTTAAGGAGGCCGGTATTGTGTCGATTTTGTCTAAGATGCTTAAAAATAAACAAAAAAAGAGACAGGATGATAATTATAGGCAAAAACAAGATCCGCAAAAACCGGAGGACTTGCCGATTTTAAGAGACTATCAAGAGAATATATCTCGTCTAAAAGAGGAAGTTGGCAATAGTAGCGATATTAACTTTCGCGAGTTTAAAATTGGGCCACATAAAGGTGCTCTTGTTTACGTTGACGGAATGGCTAGTTCTGATGCAATAGCCGACTATATATTAGAAACAGTAATCGAAACAAAGGTACCGGATGAACCAGTCGATCTAATACAATACATGCTGGATAAAACTATGGCACTTGGAAGTGTCAAGACAATTGATAATTGGAATCAGGTATTTGATTCATTGTTCTCAGGAGATACGGTCATCTTTTTACAGGGATGCAATAAAGCTATCAGTGGTGAAACAAAAGGATGGGAAAGGCGTTCGATTACGGAGCCTTCCACACAATTATCAATTCGTGGTCCAAAAGATTCGTTTACGGAAACACTCCGTACGAATACGGCTTTAATTCGCCGCCGTATAAAAAGTCCAAATTTACGGGTGGATTCCATGAAACTAGGGTCTGTTTCCCAAACTGATATCGCCATTATATATTTGGAAGGAATTGCCAATGAAAAAATTGTTGGAGAGGTCAAAGAAAGGCTTCAACAAATCAATATCGATTCCATCCTTGCTTCTGGATATATAGAGCAATTGATTGAAGATCAAACTTGGACAACATTTCCAACCACGTACCACTCAGAAAGGCCAGATGTCGTGACATCACATTTACTAGAAGGGAGAATTGCCATAATAGTCGATGGGACCCCGTTTGTTGTTACAGTTCCAGCTATTTTTATTCAATTTTTCCAAGCACCGGATGATTACTATTCACGATTTGACATATCAACAGGAATTCGATTGTTAAGAATTTTAGCATTCCTTATCGCAGTTATTGGACCTTCTGTTTATATTGCTGCGACCACCTTTCATCAGGAGATGATCCCGACGACGATGGCGATTGCTATTGCCGCTCAACGGGAAAATGTTCCCTTTCCTGCTTTTGTTGAGGCATTAATCATGGAGGTTACATTTGAAATTTTAAGGGAGGCGGGGCTTAGGCTTCCAAGGGCTGTTGGTCAGGCCGTTTCCATTGTCGGGGCCCTCGTAATTGGTCAGGCAGCCGTACAGGCTGGTTTCGTCTCTCCTGTAATGGTTATTGTCGTTTCAATTACTGCAATCGCAAATTTTTCCACACCCGTATTTGCTATGGCGATTGCGGCAAGATTAGTCCGGTTTGTCCTGATGGGATTAGCTACGATGTTAGGCTTTTATGGAATCATGTTAGGGCTGATGTTCATGTCACTTCATTTATGTTCGCTTCGCTCGTTTGGAATTCCATACATGATGCCACTAGCACCTTTCAACATCCATAATCAACAGGACGCATTTATTCGCTTTCCAGTCTGGGCTATGAAAAATAGACCGATGTTTATTAGCAAAGGCAATATGAAGAGGACAGGAGATCATCAAAAGCCTGGTCCACCTAAACCAACAGAAAATCAACCTAAAAATGGTGAAGAATGATGAAAAAATGGTTCATTATTATTTTGATCTTAATCATGTCTCTGCCGATCCTGAGTGCTTGCTGGAATCAGAAAGAGTTGACTGATTTGGCCTTTGTAATGGCACTTGGTATTGATAGGGGTGAGGACGATCTGTACCATATTTCGTTTCAGCTTGTTAATCCCGCGAACGTTTCAGCTGCGCAAGGTGGAGGAGGCCAGGGGCTGCCGATAGCCGTTTATAAAAGCACTGGTAGAACCATTACTGAAGCATCTAGAAATGCAACTAAAAAGGTTTCGCGCCGTTTATATTATGCGCACACCAATGTAGTCGTTGTTAGTGAAGAAGTGGCACGTGATAGAACTCTAATGCTTAATATGTTAGATGCCTTTGCAAGGGATCCAGAATTTAGAACAACTACAGAGCTAATTATAGCAAGAGATTCTACGGCAGAGGAAATAGTCACAACTCTGACTATTCTCGATAAACTGCCTGTTACTAAGATTACAAAAGAGATCAAATCAACTGAAGCTATGAAAGGGGAAAATATAAGTATAAGTATAGATGATCTCATTGATGGAATTGTCGGCAGTGGAAAAGAACCTATTCTAAACGGTTATCGACTAATTGGTAAGAAAGAAGAAGCCAATAAAGCAACTAATTTGCAAAAAACAACAACCGATGCTTACCTCTCAGCTGATGGCTTAGCGGTTATTAAAGACGGTGAATTGACCGGTTGGATTGAAAGTAACAAGGCTCGTGGAGTGATCTGGGTCCTAGATAAAGCGAAGAGTACCGATATAACTCTAAAGTGGAATGGTAAGAAAAATGCCATTAGTATGGTGCCTATTAGATCAAAAACCAAAGTCTCAACTATCTTTAAAAATGGGAAACCTGTAATAAATATTAAAATTGAGAATGAAGGCTGGATTAGTGAAGCGAATACCGCAATTGACTTGATGGATCCAACAATTATTGGAAAAATTGAAAAATTAGTGGAAAAAGAGATTAAAAAGGAAATACAGTCTTCAGTAAAGGAAGTCCAGAAACTAAAGTGTGATATCTTCGGGTTTGGTGATAGTGTACATAAAGCTAACCCTGAATTATGGAAGAAGCTAAAGGGGAATTGGAACGATTATTTTGCAGACCTGGAAGTGAATGTAAAGGTAGATTCATACGTGCGTCGCGAAGGAGTACGGACAAATCCATTTTGGTCAGGCATTAATAAATAACGCGAAGTAAGGAGGGGGGGACGATCGTACATGGAAAAAGCAAAAATAAGTGGTTTCCAATTGTTCGTGCTGATTGTTTTGTTTGAAATGGGTAGTGCCATTCTTCTTGGTCTCGGATCAGAAGTGA
This sequence comes from Neobacillus sp. C211, assembly GCF_051842875.1. Lineage (NCBI taxonomy): Bacteria > Bacillati > Bacillota > Bacilli > Caryophanales > Bacillaceae > Neobacillus > Neobacillus sp. C211. Next base: position 182,449 of record NZ_JBPXRO010000003.1, on the reverse strand, counting down.
AACAGGACGCCTGGATAGCTATATTGTTCGGTTTAGCTGGGGGAATCATTGTCTTTTTTATTTATTACCGCTTATATATGTACTATCCTGACCTGCCCTTAACTAGTTATCTTCAAAAAATTTTAGGAAAATGGCTTGGACGGTTGATTGGGTTCTTATATATTGTCAATTTTATTTATCTTGCATCAAGGGTATTACGAGATTTTGGAGAGTTATTAACCACAACGATATATAATAGCACTCCACTATTTGTGATCAATACTTTGATGATTCTTACTATTATCTATGGGCTCCATAAAGGGTTTGAAGTAATAGCCCGAATTGGAGAAATTTACTTTGGAGTTGTTTACCTGACAGCGATATTAGGCATGCTGCTAATTACCTTTTCGGGTTTAATTCATTTGAGTAATCTAAAACCGATCTTAGAGAATGGCTTAAAACCTGTTATTAAAACCTCTTTAACTCAAACCATCAACTTTCCTTTTGGAGAAATGGTTGTTTTTACGATGCTGCTCCCGTTCTTAAATGATAAAAAAAAGGCCAAAATAGTCTGTGTGGGTGGGATGATATTAGCGGGAATAAATATTGCCATTACAGCGGTAGTAAATATTTCTGTTTTGGGAGTGGATCTCTTTCGTCGGTCCTCTTTCCCCTTATTAAACACAGTAGGAAGAATCCAAATTGCCGATTTTATCGAGCGTTTAGATGTATTATTTATGCTCTATTTAATCATTGGTGGTTTCTTTAAAATTGCCATTTATTATTATGCTGCAGTGGCCGGAACTGCCGATATCTTTCAATTTAAAGATCAACGCAAGCTTGGGTTTCCAATTGGAATGCTCGTTTTATTTTCATCAATTACGATTGCATCAAATTTTGCAGAATTTATAAAGGAAGGGCTGATTTTTGTACCAATTTATTTGCTATGGCCTTTTCAAATCATCATCCCCTCCATCTTACTAATCATTGCTTTTATTCGTAACAGGAAGAAACAAACAAGCCCGGTTTTAAATAAATAACCCTTTTTAAGGGGGGGATTAATCGTACATGGAAAAGGCGAAAATAAGTGCAACCCAATTGTTCGTCCTAGTCATTTTGTTTGAAATGGGTAGTGCGATTCTAGTTGGGATTGCATCAGATGCGAAACAGGATGCTTGGATAGCCATTTTGCTCGGTTTAACTGGCGGTATCATGATCTTTTTTATTTATTACAAATTATTTTTGTACTATCCTGACCTTCCCTTAACTAGTTATGTTCAAGAAATAACTGGAAAATGGCTTGGACGGTTGATTGGGTTCTTATATATTGTTTATTTTATTTATCTTGCAGCCAGGGTATTGCGAGATTTTGGAGAGTTATTAACAACCACTATTTATAATAGTACACCATTGTTTGTTATCAATACCTTGATGATCATTACTATTATCTATGGAATCCATAAGGGGTTTGAGGTCATAGCCCGAGTTGGAGAAATTTATTTTGGGGTTGTTTACCTGACTGCGATATTAGGAATGCTGTTAATTATCTTTTCTGGGTTAATTCATTTGGGAAATTTAAAACCGATTTTAGAGAATGGGTTGAAACCGGTAATAAAGACATTTTTAACCCAAACCATAAACTTTCCTTTTGGAGAAATGGTCGTCTTTACAATGCTGCTCCCGTTTGTAAATGATAAAAAGAAGGTTAAAATAGTCTGTTTAAGTGGCATGATATTAAGCGGAATAAATATTACCATTACAGTAGTAGTAAATATTTCAGTATTAGGGGTAAATCTCTTTAGTTATTCCACTTTCCCACTATTAACGACAGTTGGGAAAATTCAAATTGCCGATTTTATCGAACGTCTCGATGTCTTGTTTATGCTCTATCTAATCATTGGAGGTTTTTTTAAGATTGCCATCTACTATTATGCTGCAGTGGCTGGTGCCGCTGATATCTTTCAATTAAAAAACCAACGAAAGCTCGGGTTCCCACTTGGAATTATCGTCTTATTTACATCAGTTACGATTGCATCTAATTATTCGGAACATATAAAGGAAGGGCTGGTTATAGTACCTACTTATTTACATTGGCCCTTTCAAATTATCATTCCTTCCATGTTATTAATTATTGCTTTTTTCCGGAATCGGAAGAAAAAGAAAAACCCGTCGTAGTGGACGGGCTAATCACTCATTTGTCTTACACTCCTTCAGGAATCGAGCGCTGGTTGTTTTTAGGGTCTTTTTGCTTGATCGGTAATGAAATTTGAACCGAAGTCCCTTGATTTTTCTGACTATCAAAATGGATATTGCCTTGATGGGATTGAACAATCTTGAAACTAACCGTTAAACCTAACCCAGTCCCTTTTTCTTTAGAAGAGTAGAAAGGTTCGCCAATTTTCTCTAATCTTTCTTTTGAAATTCCGCAGCCATTGTCTTTAATGAAAATTAACACATGACTATTTTCTATTTGCTCTAGAATAATGGAAACCGTTCCGCCATTTTGGCTTGCTTCAATCGAATTTTTAATCAAATTGATAAACAATTGCTTGAGTTGATTTGGTTCGCATTCAATCCATATGTTGTTTTCTGGAAAAAGAGATTCAATTTGAACATTATATAAACTGGCTTCGGTGTTTAATAATGATATGACGTCCATTAATAGCTTCTGAAGATCTGCTTTGGTATATTTTAAAAGCTGAGGCTTTGCCAATAACAAAAGCTCACCAACAATGTCATTGATACGATTTAATTCGTCGAGCATAATTTGATAAAAAAATTGATGCTTCTCATCTTCCATTTGTAAAAGTTGGACAAATCCTTTTAATGACGTCAGCGGATTCCGAATTTCATGGGCAACGCTGGCAGATAATTCTCCAACGATTGATAGCTTTTCTGTCCTGCGAAGACGTTCTTCTGCATCCCTTAAGGTGGTCACATCACTGCCATAGCCAATGATCCCAGTGATATTTCCATTAATTATCATTGGAAGGGAAGTACATTGTAAGATAATCCGATTCCCGTTTGCATGTGGTATATACAGCTCATACATGACCGGTTTTATTTCTTCCACAACAGTGGAAATGAACTTTGGAAGATATCGTTTATAACTTTTCGGTAATAATTGTTTTACATTTTTCCCAATCGCTTCTTCCCGTTTGAAGCCTGTAATGACATCATACTGTGGGTTTAAATTGGTAATAGTTCCGCCTAAATCCATCATATAAACAATATCTGGACTGTATTCAAATAATGACTTATATTGTTGCTGACTCTCTGCTAATTTTAAGGCCATTTCCTTTTTTTCGGTAATATCACGTCCAATGATGACCAAACCTTGTCGACTGCCATCTTCGTGAAATAGTGGTACTTTAATCGTGTCAAATATTTTTACTGATCCATCTGGAACAGGAAGGACTTCCTCTATGCGAGTGATTTCTCGATTAATCCAAGCTTCTTCATCAGAAGTTTCACAAAATCTGAGAGCATCACCGTAAAAGTCTGTATACTCGGCTAATTCCGAATCCTTTTTCCCCCGATAATCCACATTCTCAAGCTGGAACAATTGTAAACCAAATTCATTTGCTTCAATCCATCTGCCTTCACCGTCTTTAAAGTTAACAAAATCAACCATTGAATTGATTAAAGTAGATAGACGTTTCTGATCTTCCTGGGAAACATCTAACTCCTCTTTTTTACTAATGAAGAAATAAATGAACCCTCCAGTCATGGCAACATATAAGATCTCTTTTGACCTTAACACCAACTCAATAAGTGAAGAGGGCACATATTGTTCGATTACATAATTGGACCCATATATCCAAATAATACTTGTAAAAAAGTAGAAGATGATGATCTTTATTTTATTCATGGAAATCTCCAGTTCTCTTAAAGGAATAAAGTTTATTAAAAACAAGGAGTAGTGAGTATTTATTACTCCTTAGTCTATAGTACTAGATAATCCATTATTTTGGAATAATGCAACGCTTGAAATATTAATAACTATAAAAACTTTTACTACATTATTATCTGATTGCCTACATGGAAAAGGCTTATGGAGTGTATTCCATAAGCTATCTGTTCTTCGATTTCAAGATTTTTAGAAGAGTCTTTTTCCAAGGATAACTAAATCACGTTCAATGCCATCCAACTCAGCCACATTCGGAAGCTGTGCCCATTTTTCAAATCCAAAACTTGAGAAAAGTTTAATGCTAGGTTCATTATGACCAAAAATAAAACCTAGTAAGGTTTTGATTTGTAGACTTGGACAGGTATCGATTGCTTTTTGGATTAAATATTTACCAAGTTTCCTGCCTCGAAAGTCGGGATGAATATAGATACTAATTTCTGCCGTCGCATTATAGGCAGGCCTGCCGTAAAAAGATTGGAAACTAACCCATGCACAAATTTCTCCTTGATTTTCTACAACCCATAATGGACGAAAGGTTGATGAATGATCGTTAAACCATTGAACTCTGTTTTCTACTGATATTGGTTCAAGATCGGCTGTAACCATCCTACTTGCTATGGTTGTATTGTATATATCAACAATTACAGGCAAATCACACATATCGGCATCTCTAATCGTAAAGTCATCAAACATGTTATGTACCACTCCCGTTTTTTTTCTTAATAGATTTTATGATATCTTTTGGAACAAACATTATCAATATTGTAATAACAAATTACTTAGAAAAAGAAAAACCTTTTCTCGAAATTGCTGTTCGAGAAAAGGTCATTTCTAATGACAGTAAATGTTTATGCTGCCATTACTCGTTTCTTTGCCTAAACCCAACGGTGGGCCTTGGCATTACTCCTTAAGATGATCGTGTTGTGCGTCACTTGAGTTTGCCCATTCACTTGTGAATTTTGACGTTTTGGACGCGTCGTATGGTAGTGAAAGAGCTCTGAGTGCGGATCTAAATGGTCTTTATAACTCATCTAAAATCACCTCATCAAAGGATTTGAAACGACGATATTCTAATGAATATCACTATTATCTTTTGTAAATTGTCAGGAAATTAGTCATCAAACTTAAATTTAATGAGAAATCTCTTTAAAAACGTTAATAAAACGTTCAAATGCATAGTCATGGAAATGAGTTAAAATGAATACATCGAATGATTGTGATTCAATTCACAAATCAAATTATTTTTAACAGCATGTCAAAACAATAAAAGAGGCGAATTTAAAATGGTTAGTTTATCACTTGGCGGACTGCTTCTTCGATTCCTATTGGGAGGTCTAGCTGTAGTTGCCTGTACTGTCGTAGCAAAGAAGTTAGGGGAGAAAGCTGGGGGAATATTTGCTGCATTTCCTGCTGTTTACCTGGCAGCATTACTCACCATTGGTCTTGATTTTCACGGAGGTCAGCTTATTACCCATTCGATCATGTTATCTAAAGGCGCCATTTTTGGGATGGCAATCAATATTCTTGTCTCCATCCTCGAAGGCTACCTGCTTCCTAAGATAGGTTGGAAAAAGGGAATCCTGCATGCAATGGCTTGCTGGTTTACTGTATCAATTGTTGTTGTATCCATTACATCTCATTAAATGAAAAAGGTGGACAACATGAATAAAAAGGACTTATTTATTCGGTTTTTACTAGGTGGGGCAGCAGTCTCCCTAAGTTATCTTATAACTATTATTTCCCCATGGAAGATTCTTGCCGGTATTTTTGCCGCTTTTCCAGCCGTAATGTTGACAGCCGTTATTATGGTGGGAATTGCCTCGGGGACTAAGAAAGCCACAAATATTGCTAGAGGCTCAGTATATGGAATGATTGGTGGAATCATTTGTGTAATAACAGTTTTAATAACATTGGAAACCAGTGAAAATTGGATTTTTAGTATCATTCTAGGTCTCCTATTTTGGCTTGGAAGTTCACTTACCATTTTCACCTTAAGAGAGCGGGCAGCAAGAAAAGTAATTAGTCATGTATAGTTAACAAAAAATTCTTTGGAGCCATAGCTCGAGAATTTTTTTTATTAGGAAAATATTAACTTGTATTATCTGAAAGTTCGGAATAAAATAAAGTTAACATACCAACCGGTAGGTATGCCTGCTATCGGTTCAGCATATTATAAATTAACGGCATTAAACTTGATGTTAAGAATAAGAATGGAGTGAATGGTATGTATTTACGATTGACTGATGAACAAAAAATGGTCCAAAAAACAATTAGAAGATTCGTAGAAAAAGAACTGATTCCTCTTGAAAACGATGTACTTCGTAATGAACGAGAAGGTAAACCGAGTCTTCCTGCAAGTAAACTAAAAGAGCTGCAACTAAAAGCGAAGGAAGCAGGTTTTTGGGGAATTAACACTCCAGAGGAATATGGTGGTGCAGATCTTGGTCAAATGATGATGGCAATTGTGTTAATGGAAGTGTCAAAAACCTTTGTCCCATTCCAGTTCGGCGGTGGTGCAGATAATATTCTTTACTATGGCAACGAAGAACAAAAGAAAAAATACTTACTTCCAACAATAAATGGTGAGAAAAAGTCCTGCTTTGCAATGACAGAGCCAGGTGCTGGTTCTGATACCAGAAATATCAAAATGACAGCTGTGAAAGACGGCAGTGAATGGGTTCTAAATGGTGAAAAAACGTTCATTACCGGCGGAAACGAAGCGGACTTCGTTATGGCGATAGCGATTACGGATAAGGAACGACATCAATCAACACAAGGCCGCGAAGGGGTTACATGCTTTATTGTCGATCGCGATATGGGCTGGAAATCAGAGTATATACATACAATGGGAGAATGGGGTCCAGCCGGCTTAGTATTCGATAATGTCCGTGTTCCGGAGGAAAATATTCTGGGTGAATTACACAAGGGGTATAATCTCGGTCTCGAGTGGATTGGGTTTGCACGCTGGGTTGTTGGGGCAAGAGCAGTCGGTGCCGCTGAACGCTTGCTGCAAATGGCGATTGATTATGCCAAGGAACGGGTTACATTTGGGAAACCTATTGCTGAAAGACAAGCAATCCAATGGCAAATCGCAGATTCTGTGGTTGAAATTGAAGCAGCAAGATGGCTAGTCTTGAACGCTGCCTTTACTCTAGATCATGGGGAAGATAATCGACACGTAGCATCGATGGCAAAATTATATGGTGCAAATATGGGCAACAACGTCGTTGACCGTGTCCTTCAAATTCACGGCGGGATGGGGTATACAAGAGAATTACCAATTGAGCGCTGGTATCGTGAAGCAAGACTATGGAGAATTTACGACGGCACAGACGAAATCCAACGAATGATTATCGCACGTAACCTAATTAAAGGTCATGTGAAGATTGGTCAATACGTATAATTATTGTCTCTGTTATATTTCGATGTTCAAAATAAAGTCGTGAAGAGACATATTTATTGTATTTGTAAGGTCCAGACGATTGGCAACAGAAATCAGGAAAAACAAAGAAAAGTGTCTCCAATGAGGGTTATTGACAACAGAAATCAGGGAAAAACAAAGAAAAGTGTCTCCAATGAAGGCTATTGGCAACAGAAATCAGGGAAAAACAAAGAAAAGTGGTTCCAATGAGGTTTATTGACAACAGAAATCAGGGAAAAACAAAGAAAAGTGGTTCCAATGAGGGCTATTGGCAACAGAAATCAGGGAAAAACAAAGAAAAGTGGTTCCAATGAGGGCTATTGGCAACAGAAATCAGGGAAAAACAAAGAAAAGTGTCTCCAATGAGGGTTATTGACAACTAAATCAAATGAACTATAACATAGCCACAATTTAAATGTAAGCGCAATCTATAAATTTATTAAACTCAGGAGGAATAGAAATGGCAGGCAGATTTACGGGAAAAGTTGCTTTTGTTACGGGTGGAAGCCGTGGAATAGGCAAAGGGATTGCCGAGCTTTTTGCACAAGAAGGAGCAAAGGTAGCTATAATAGATTTGAACGAAGAGGCGTTAAGTGAAACAACTAGTGAATTAAAAGAAAAAGGTTATGACGTTTATTCAAAGGTTGCAAACGTCGTTGATGCCGAGCAGGTTGAAGATGCAATGAAAGAGGTTTATGAGGCATTTGGCTCCGTAGATATCCTCGTGAACAATGCCGGGGTAATCCGCGATAATCTATTTTTTAAAATGACCGATTCAGATTGGCAGACCGTTATGGATGTGCACTTAAAAGGATCATTCAATGCAGCCCGAGCTGCACAAAAATATATGGTCGAAAATAAATATGGGCGTATCATCAATATTTCTTCGACATCAGCACTTGGAAATCGCGGTCAAGCCAATTATGCGGCGGCAAAGGCCGGCTTGCAGGGCTTTACAAAAACACTCGCAATTGAGTTGGGAAGATATGGGATTACAGCAAACTCAGTGGCGCCAGGATTTATTGAAACGGAGATGACAAAGGAAACCGCTGCCAGAATCGGCATTCCTTTTGAGCAATTAATTCAAGCAAGTGTGGCACATATTCCAGTCGGCAGAAGTGGCAAGCCAGAAGACATTGCCAATACAGTAGCCTTCTTTGCTGATGAAAAATCGTCTTTCGTGAATGGCCAAGTAATTTATGTTGCCGGCGGACCAAAATGTTAATTAGGTGAGGTGAGGATGAATTGTTTAAAGACCAGATAGGCAAACAATCAAACAAGGTTAAAAATGAAGTTGAAAGAGGAGCCGTCAAAAAATTTGCGGAGGCGATTGGTGACCTTCATCCCATTTATTTTGATGAAGAAACTGGAAGAAATTCAAGAAACAAAGCCAACATTGCACCTCCAACCTTTCCAAGAACTTTTGATTATGGTGTCACCGAAGGATTAAATCTTCCCAATAAAGGTCTAATCCACGGGGAACAAACATTTCATTACGAGCGGCCATTAAGGGTTGGCGAAACAATTTACTGTTATTCCAAAGTAAAAAGCTACTTTGAGAAAAAAGGGAGCTTTGGGAAAATGGGATTCCTGGTTGTGGAAAATTACGGTGAGGATCTATCCGGCGCTTTAATTTTTAGCTCATCCTCAACGATTGTCATCTCTGAAGCTGTGAGGAAGGTGTTGGCACAATGAGTACTCTTACTGAATTACAAGTTGGAGAATCGGTCAAAGAAATTCAATTGGAGCCTGTTTCGCGTCTTGACTTAATCAAGTATGCGGGTGCTTCAGGAGACTTTAACCCAATACACACGATTGATGATGAGGCGAAAAAAGCAGGATTACCAGGAATAATTGCCCATGGAATGTGGACAATGGGGAACCTTGCAAAGCTTTTTACTACTTATTATGACGAAGGCTTCATACAGGATTACTCGATCCGTTTTAAAGGAATGGTATTTTTAAATGATGTGATTACACTGAAAGCGACACTGAAAGAAAAGCAGGAACAAAATCTGCGCTTTACGGTCCAAGCAGTCAATCAACAAGGAAATGAAGTATTAAAAGGTGAGGTAGTCTATCACCGATATTGATTACATGAAGTATATTTAGACCCGGCACCAAGAAGAAAAAAACCTTCTTGCTGCTGGGTTTATTGTTATCAAGTCGGATGTGAATATTATGAAAATTTTGATATTATAAGAAATATCTACATACCAACTGGTTAGTATTTAGTGACTGTCTATAAAGGGAAGTGCAGGAAGCTTTTTACCGGTTTCGGTGGTAACGGGTTCAATGATGCTATTAATAGGGGGAAAGATCAATGAATGTGAAAGAGTTGTTTGATTTAACGGGAAAAGTAGCTATTGTAACAGGCGGCGGCAGGGGACTTGGCCAGCAAATCGCTGAAGGCTTTGCGGAAGCAGGTGCAAATGTAGTGGTTTGTTCAAGAAAATTGGAAGCCTGTGAGGAAGTAAGCGAAGGCATAAAAAGACTGGGTGTGGAGAGTTTTGCCTTAAAATGTGATGTCACCAGCCCCGAAGATATCAAGAATGTCGTCAAGCGGACGATTGAACGATTTGGGAGAATCGATATTCTCGTAAATAATAGCGGTGCCACTTGGGGAGCACCAGTCGAGGAAATGCCGCTCGAAGCTTGGAAAAAGGTCATGGATGTAAATGTTACTGGTACCTTCTTAATGTCACAGGCGGTTGGAAAAGTGATGCTCGAACAAAAATCAGGAAAAATAATTAACATTGCATCAGTGGCTGGTTTAAAGGGCAGTAATCCAAAGTATATGAATGCAATTGGCTACAACTCTAGTAAAGGGGCTGTGATTACTTTTACTAAAGATTTAGCTGTTAAGTGGGGACCTAGTGGCATATATGTAAATGCGATTGCCCCAGGTTTTTTCCCGACGAAAATGTCAAAAGGGCTGCTTGATCAAGGGGGAGAAGCCATTCTGGAAGGGACACCATTAAGGAAATTTGGTACCGATAATGATCTTAAAGGCGTTGCCTTATTCCTAGCTGCACCAGCTTCGGACTTTGTGACGGGAGATATCGTGGTTGTCGATGGAGGGGCGCATGCGATGTAAATATTATCACCAAAATGAGATTCGCTGATTGAATTAGCAGATTCGCCCATAAAACCGTGGGATTCGCCCATAAAACTAAGAAATTAGCCCATAGAATTGTAGGATTCGCCCATAGAACTGAGGAATTCGCTGATAAAACCAGAAATTTTCCTGATAGAATCCTATTTTTCAAAAAGGATGAATCCTAACAGGGTTATTTAGATAGAAAGAACAGTAAAATATCCTAAAATTACTTGAAATTCAATTAAAAAGTTCAACATTCAATATTCCAAGGGTTGAATGCGTAATGAAAAGAGATGCGGTCATCGTTTCAGCCGTCAGAACTGAGATTGGCAGACAAGGAAGTGCTCTTGCAGGTGTTCCTGCCCACGTATTGGGGGCAGAAGTTATTAAAGAAGTAGTTAATCGCGCCAAAATTAATCCGGAAATCATAGACGATGTTATTTTTAGAAATGTCTTGTCCGGCGGTGGAAATATCGCTAGATTAACAGCCTTACAGACGGGGTTATCGCTAGATTTGCCAGGAATAACAGTAGACCGTCAGTGCGGGTCAGGACTGAATGCTGTCAATCTTGCTGCCCAAGCAATACGTGCCGGGGATGGGGATGTCTATATTGCTGGCGGGACAGAAAGCATGAGCAGGGCCCCTTATTTCGGATGGATCTTGAAAAAGTAAATAAAAACGGTGGTGCTATTGCCCACGGACATCCACTCGGGGCAACAGGTGCCATCCTCGTCACAAAAGCAATCTATGAATTAAAATGATAAATATAGTTTTGATAGTGCTTAGGTCGTTCCTCCTGTCAAAAAGTGATAGTTAAATAATGTTTTAGTAGGGAGGGGTATTAAATTGTATAGAATTGTACCGCTTGAATTAGAAACCCATTTTGCTGAGGGTACGGTCAATGCCTTTTTGGCGATTGGTGATTCAGTTACGTTAATCGACACGGGTAACCCAGGTAAAGCGTCCTTTCAACAACTCAAAAGTAAACTACATAAGCATGACGTTACATTGAAGGATATTGATCAGATTGTCCTTACTCACATCCATATCGACCATGCGGGTGCAATTCCTTACATTTTGGAAGAAATAGATGTGCCAATCTATGTCCATGAACAGGCGAGAGGTTCGATTAATGTTGGTGTGGAAGAGTATCGGCGAGTGCAGGCTTTTTTTCACAAGTTTTTAACGAACTGTGGTGCCGATCCATTCATTCACATCATCGAACGGCCATTTAACGAGGAAAAGTGGCGGAATATTACCTATCTAAATGAAGGTGATGTTATTCCTTTAGGTGGAAAGAGGTATGAGGTAATTCATGTTCCCGGCCACAGCCAATCTGATATTTTACTATGGAACCAAGAAACAGGCGATACCTTTGCCGGCGACCATTTATTAAAGTCTTTTTCCGTGAATGCCTTTATCGAGCCACCTAATCCAGGCGAGGTCAATCGTCCGAGGCCGTTAATGCAATACCGAGACTCACTTGAAAAAGTAAGCCGACTGCAGTTGGAAATGATTTACCCAGGTCACGGCGAGGCATTTAGTGATCATTTATCCTTGATCAAAACAAGATTACTAGAACAGGAAAAGCGCTGTGAACAGATTTTAGCGATTCTTTCAACAGGCGGAAAATCCATCTATGAAATCTGCAGGCAAATGTATCCACGATTGCAGGGGAATACCGTGTTCTTAGGATTATCACAAATTCAAGGCCATTTGGATTTACTTGAAGAAAGACAGCAGGTTAGTTATGAGCAAAAAGGTTCAGTTGTTATTTATCGTTCGACCTAGTAATAGTGGTAGTCCTATACCTTCGGGTGTTTTATAAGATTTTTAAAAAGGGAGCGGATGTTGTGAAGTTGAAAGACCTGCTGGAAACAAATATCGCCGAGTATGGTGAGTATCCTTTTTTATTTTACAAAGAAAAGACGTTCACTAATATTGAAACGAAGCAATTCTCGGACCAATTTGCATGTGGTTTGCGAAATCTTGGAATTGCTAAGGGTGACAGAGTAATAGTTTGTATGCCCAATTGTCCTGAGGTCCTCTTTGCCTATCAGGGAATTACCAGAGCAGGAGCAACGATTGTCCCGGTTATGTTTACTTTGCATCCAAAGGAGCTTCACTACATAGCACGAAATTCTGGCGCAAAAGCAGTAATTACCTCCTCCGCAGTAAGGAATAATGTTGAAAGTTCATTTGAAGGATTACCGGCTAAACCACAGTTAATTGTTGTTGATCTGCCATCAGACGAACGTACGAAAAACTTTTATGAAGTGTTTGTCCCCGCCGAAAATCAACTTGTCGATGGTGTGAACTCAGATGATACAGCAGTCATTCTATATACCTCAGGTACGACTGGAAATCCAAAAGGGGTGCTATTAACCCATAAAAACTTATATTCTAATGCCGAGAATTCAGCAAAACATAATGAAACAGAGCGGGGCACAACACTTGGAGTCCTGCCGCTTGCTCATGTATATGGCTTAACGATTTCGAATATTTGCTTTCTAACAGGCAGCTCTATCGTTATTTTTTCAAGCTTTGATACACAGGAGGTATTTAAAGCGATTGAAAGACATCAGGTAAAGACGTTCTCGGCTGTTCCCGCGATGATTCATGCCTTAGTATCTTCTCCACATGCCGACCAATATAACATCACCAGTCTTGAATCAGTCGGATCAGGTTCTGCACCGCTGCCAGTTGCCTTATTGCACGCTTTTGAACAAAAATTTGGCGCAAAAGTGTATGAGGGCTATGGGTTATCAGAGGCTGCTCCGGTTGTTACTGCTCATCGCAAAGGAATCGAAATAAAACCTGGCTCTGTTGGGATCCCGATTCCTGGGGTAGTGTTGAAAATCGTCGATGAAAATGGCGAGGAAGTTCCTGTTGGTGAAGTGGGTGAATTAATCGTTCGCGGTTATAATGTCACGCCTGGCTACTATCTAAATGCAGAAGAAACCAACCGTGTCTTAAAAGATTCGTGGTTATTTACCGGGGATATGGCCCGGATGGATGATGAGGGCTATGTCTATATCGTTGACCGAAAGAAGGATTTAATTATTCGCGGCGGATTTAATGTGTATCCTCGTGATGTCGAAGAAATATTAAATGCTCATGAACAAGTTTTTGAGGCAGCGGTTGTTGGTATTCCCGATGAACGAATGGGCGAAGAAATGGTTGCCTGTGTCGTGAAAAAACCCGGTGCAAAAGTAACGGAAGAGGATTTAATTCACTATTGCCAGGACCATTTAGCAAAAAACAAAACACCACGCAGAATCGTTTTCCTAGAGGCACTGCCAAGAAATGGTGTTGGGAAAATATTAAAGACGCATCTCCGCAAGCAGGCATCAGAAATTGTAATCAAACCGTAAAAGAAAAAAGGAGGAGAACGTATATGGAAAAAAGAACCATATTAACAACTAGCTGTCGAGGTTTGCTTGAAGATTCTTTCCCGTACCGCTTATTCCAAAAAGCAAAACGGTTAGGAACCTGGAACCCAGCTGATATTGATTTCAGTCAGGACCAAAAGGACTGGAAAACACTAAATGCGGAACAACAGGAAGATATCTTGCGGCTTATTTCTCAATTTCAAGCTGGCGAGGAAGCGGTTACATTAGATCTTCTTCCACTGATCATGGCGATTGCGAAAGAAGGGCGCCTTGAGGAAGAAATGTTTTTGACGACCTTTTTATACGAGGAAGCGAAACATACAGAATTTTTCCGTCTAGTTTTGAATGCAATCGGGGAGCGAGGGGACTTATCTCACTTTCATACCGAAACCTATCAGAAGATTTTCTATGAGATTCTCCCAACAACAATGGAACGGCTGATTTCCGACCAATCCCCAGAAGCGATCGCCGAGGCATCGGTAGTGTACAACATGTTTGTTGAAGGAGTATTAGCAGAAACCGGTTATTATTCTTTCTATCAAACATTAGAAACCGCGGGTATCATGCCAGGATTGCTTGAAGGTGTTGGTAATTTAAAAAAGGATGAGTCCAGGCATATCGGCTATGGGACTTTCCTTTTGCAACGGTTAATTTGTGAACATCCATATCTCTTTGATTTTGTGGCAGCCAAGATGGGCGAGCTGACCCCATTAGCGATTAGGCTAAATCAAGAAGGCATCGCAGGAAGGGAGGTAAGTGCATTCGGCGGGAATCCTGCAGATATCATGAACTTTACCTTAAAACAACTCTCAGTCCGAATGGAAATCTTAGCGCGTGCACAAGGCAAAAAAATCGAAGAGATTTATAGATACACAGATAGTGACTTAGGAGTGCTATAAATGATTTTAGAAAAGGAGGATTTTCATGACAGTAAAGGTTGAAGTTCAAACATTTCCCCACTTTATTAACGGAAAGTGGGAGCCAGCTTCCAGTCAAGAAACGTTTGATGTATTGAACCCGGCAAATGGTGAACTTGTAGCTAGAGCAGCAAAAGGAACTACGGAAGATGTTGACCGTGCTGTAAATGCGGCCCGTGAGGCATTTGATCAGGGTGACTGGAAAGACATGAAGCCAAAAGACCGAGCCAAGGTGTTATATGCGATTTCCTATCAAATTGCCGAACATGCCGAGGAGCTAGCATACTTAGAAGCGATTAGCTCAGGTGGAACGGTACGCCGAATTGGCAATAGTGATATTTTGCAAATGGTTGACTTGTTCCAAACATTGGCCAATTTTACGGTTGAGTATCCATTCTCGGAAACACTGCCAGTGCCGCCATTCCCAGGACCAGCACATAATTTTATTTGGCGTGAACCAATCGGTGTATGTGCAGCGATTACTCCTTGGAACTTGCCAATGGTGATTGCTACCTGGAAGATTGCTCCGGCACTGGCGATGGGGAATACAATTGTGATCAAGCCAGCCAGCTACACGCCGCTGTCCACTTTGAAGTTAGCAGAAATTATTTCAACCGTGGTCCCTCCAGGTGTAATTAACGTTGTCTCAGGTTCTGGTGCGGAAGTGGGCGAAGCTTTAGTTAACCACCCCAAGGTCGATAAAGTGGCATTCACTGGTTCGACTGAGGTTGGCAGACGAATTATGGGAATTGCTGCTGGGACGATTAAGAAAACCACACTAGAACTAGGTGGAAAATCACCTAATATCCTTTTAGAGGATGCCGATCTTAGTATTGCTCTGCCTGGAAGTCTATTTGGAGTATTTCTCCATTCCGGTCAGCTTTGTGAATCAGGGACGCGTTTATTTGTACCAGATAAGCTGTATGACCAAGTGGTTACAGGTTTAGTTGCTCTCACAAGTAAATTAAAGCTTGGGAATCCACTTGACCCGACCACCGATCTTGGTCCAGTAATCTCGAAAAAGCAAAAGGAAACCATCCTTTCCTATATTGAAGCAGGTAAACAAGAAGGTGCGACCCTTGTCTGTGGTGGCAAGGAAGTTAAGGTTGATGGCTGTGAGGAAGGACATTTCATCGAACCAACGATTTTTACAAATGTCACCAATGATATGAAAATTGCCCAGGAAGAAATTTTCGGCCCAGTCCTCTGTGTGATTCGTTATTCTGATCTGGACGATGCGATTCGAATGGCCAATGATACGATTTATGGCTTAGCTGCAGGAGTTTGGACACGTGATGTCAATAAAGCCTACGCGGTGGCTAGAAAACTGCAGGCGGGCGTGGTCTGGATTAATGACTGGCATATGCTCAGAAGTGATGCCCCGTTTGGCGGGTACAAACAAAGCGGAATTGGCAGAGAAATGGGACAGCAATCACTCGATGCCTATACCCAGGTAAAGCATGTCCACACATCGATGTCGCCTGAACTAGATCGACGCAATTGGTATGGAATTCTGTTTGGCCAAAACTAATGAAGAGGTGAGGATGAAAATGAAAACAACCTTATCACAGTTTATGTTACGTACGGGTATATACAGCGGTTCAAACTCAAGGGCGATGGTCCCGAGTCTTTTTGCTGGTCTGGGTGCCAAACGGGTGCTCCTTTTAAGTGATCGAGGACTAGAAGCAGCAGGAATTGTTGAAAAAGTGGCCGATATTTTTTCGCTGACAGGTCATGGCTCTTGCCCAGAACTTGTCGGTCAATTTCTTGATATCAAACAGGATGCCGAAAGCAGCTGCATCAATGAAGCTGTCCGCTATGCAAGAGAAATAGGTGCAGATTCCTTACTTGCCGTTGGCGGGGGCAGTGTTCTGGATACCGTAAAAGGGGTTAAGTATGCGCTCCACAAAGGATTGACAGATATAAAAGAGGCGATCCCTGGCGGTTTGTTGTACGAGTCATTCCCAAAAGCAAATTACATACCGATTCCCCATATTGCCATTCCGACTACCGCGGGAACCGGTTCAGAGGTATCACCGATTGCCGTTATTTTTAATGAAGAAATTCAAATGAAGACGAATATCATCAATCCGTTTATTAATGCCGATATGGCGATCTTGGATCCAGATTTAACCGTCGGACTGCCACCAGTCATTACGGCATTTACTGGATTTGATGCCTTAACGCATGCCATCGAGGCGCTCGCATCACCAACCGCAACAGGTCTAACCGATGCCTATGCTCTGCATGCAATTCGCCTTATTGAAAAAAATCTACCAGTTGCCGTTGTTGATGGTTCGAACCTTGATGCCCGCATGGATTTATTGCAAGCTAGCTTAATGGGGATCACAGCTTTCAGTTTCGCCTTAAATGCGATACCTATTCACAATATGGCTCACGCGTACGGGGCCTTGTTCCGAATTCCACATGGCTTAGCAAATGCAGTCTTTTTGCCGGTGGTCATGGAATTGGTACCTGATTTATATCTGCCAAAGGCTGCTGAATTGGCACAAGCCTTGAACGTGGATGTAAAGGGTGATACCCCGCAAACGGCATTAGCAAAAGTGATTGGGAAAATTAAATTGCTTCAATATAAGGTAGGATTACCGGCTGATTTCAAGCAATTCAACATTGGCGAAGAGGCACTCCAGATGGCGATTCCAGCGGTCATGAAGGACCCAGCTGCATTAAGCTTCCCAATGCCAAAAGAATTAATTGCGACAATTGGGCAAAAGGTTGTTCCCTTGCCGGTGAAATAGATTTTTAATGTGACCCAGCCAGCGCGAAGACAAGCTGGCTGGGTTTAATAAAATGCTGAATTTAGTTATACATACCAAAGGAAGAACCTAGTCGCCAGTAAAAAGAGGCCATCCGCCAGTAAAAGAAGCCATCCGCCAGAAAGGGTTGAAAATATGAAAATTACATTTAAAAGATTAACAGAATGCACCATACAAGATACGATAACGGCTTGGAATCAGGGGTTTGAAGGTTATTTTGTGCAAATGGAAATGACAGCCGAATTGTTTTTTAACCGATTGGTTAATGAAGGATTATCTTTGAAGCACTCTTTAGTTGCTTTTGATGGAGAAGACCCTGTAGCGATTGTATTAAATGGATTTCGTGTAATTGACGGAAAAAAAACTGCATGGAATGGCGGGACAGGAATCGCCCCCAAATACCGTGGAAGGGGTGTTTCAAATCTTTTAATGGAGGCAGCCATAAAAGTTTACTCCGAAGAAGAGGTCGAGATTGCCACACTTGAAGCCATTAAGGAAAATGAAAGGGCCATTCGATTATATAAAAGTCATGGCTATGAAATAATTAATTCACTTGTTTATCTAAATGGGACCATAGCGTTTGATCACACTCCCATTGCCTTTAAATCTATCCGGCCCGAGCAACTGCCAACTTTCCATTTTTATAATGAAAAGGTTCCATGGCAATGTCAGTGGCAGAGTGTTAAGTCGGGTGAAACACAGATCTATTTCGACAGTAATCAAAAGCCATTAGGATATTCATTATATAAGAGAGTGTGGAACCAGGACGGGCAACTGGAAAAAGTAATTTTATATCAGCTTGAACTATTCAATGACATTAAAATGGAAACGATAAAGTCTATTTTCACTTCCATATCTGGAGAACATCAAAAGCCCGTCAACTTCATGACAATTAATTCCATATTATCAAATCCTGTTATCCCATTCTTACTAGATTTAGGCTTTGAGAAAAAAACGGAGCAAGTCCAAATGATAAAAAAAATGGAATTAAAAAAATTTTTTTGAATCCTAATTCATAATATTATATAATTTTCGTTAGGGCCATTCTCAGGTAGATTGGGCTTGACCTACATAAATTCATCGGATTAGGAGAAATAAAATGGAAAAAGTACTTATTTTCGGTCATAAAAATCCTGACACAGATACGATTTGTTCTGCAATTGCCTATGCAGACTTAAAAAAACAATTGGGTATGGATGTTGAACCAGTGCGCTTAGGACAAGTAAATGGAGAAACACAATATGCACTAAACCAGTTTAATGCAGAGGCTCCACGCCTTGTTGAAGCAGTTTCAAGTGAAGTAAACGCGGTCATTCTAGTTGATCACAATGAGCGCCAGCAAAGTGCAAATGATATCGCTGAAGTTCGTGTATTAGAAGTAATCGATCACCACCGGATTGCTAACTTTGAAACAAGTGATCCGTTATATTACCGCTGCGAGCCTGTTGGGTGTACAGCAACAATCTTAAATAAAATGTACAAAGAGAACAATAAAGAAATAAGCAAAGAAATTGCCGGATTAATGCTTTCTGCGATTATTTCTGATTCATTATTATTTAAGTCCCCAACTTGTACGCCAGAAGACGTGGCAGCAGCACGTGAGTTAGCTGAAATTGCTGGTGTCGATGCAGATGCATATGGACTTGAAATGTTGAAAGCTGGAGCAGATGTTCGCGACAAATCAATTAACGAACTGCTAAGCCTAGATGCTAAAGGATTTGAAATGGGCTCAAGTAAAGTAGAAATTGCTCAAGTCAATGTGGTTGATACAGCAGATGTGCTTGCTCGTCAAGAAGAATTAGAAGCGGCGATCTCTACGATTATCGAAGAAAAGAACTTAGATTTATTCCTGTTTGTGGTAACTGATATCTTAACAAACGATTCAGTTGGTTTAGCTTTAGGAAGCAAAACTGCTGCAGTAGAAAAAGCTTATAATGTTACCCTTTCAAATAACACAGCTACCCTTAAGGGTGTTGTATCACGGAAAAAGCAAATCGTACCTGTGTTGACTGATATTTTTACTAAAGGGTTATAAGATAGACCGTCCATGGACATTTTCATGGACGGTTTTTTCTATCCCTATAAATACTCAAAATTAATTCCTTCTTTCCATCAACTGACTTTTGTTGTAATCTATTAAATATTTAGAAAATCGAAATTCTCAAATATTTAAATTGAGAGGAAGGAATATACGGATGCTGTTTTTGTCACTGATCAGTTCTTTTTTTAATGCATTGAATGCACTCTATGCATGGTCGGTGTTTTTAAATTTGAAGGGTCGGAACCCGCTGACTCCATTTCTTGAATTAAAAAAACCTGGGAATTTATTGGGGATCGCATCAGCAGTTGTGTTTGGAGTTAGTATGGTGCCTTCGCAGCAGTTACTTGTTCATGGATGGGTAAATCCAGTGACACTTTACTTCTATCGAGCCTGCGGTATTGCCCTAATTACCTATCTAGTTTACCGTCCAAATGTGTGGTTTCCGAGCCTGCATAAACATCTAAGTTTACGCGGAATTACGGTCATCATCCAATGGATTTGGTTAAAAGTGACCTCTCCATGCTCCATTACTAGCTTTATCCTGTCTAAATGCTACAAAGAATGTCGAGAGCTGTCTCAACAATTACTCTTTAAAACGCCGCTAAGCTAACTGCTTGTGTGATTACAATCTTAGGTATTATTATTACAGTCGTATAAAGGGAACAATGAACAAAGGAGGGATGAACAGTGAAACGAATGCACTCGACCACCATGTTCTTGGCTGGTCTGCAATGGTTATTTTTCATGTTTGCAAATACTGTGGTCATCCCGTTAACTATCGGGGATGCCTTTGACTTATCATCTGTTGAAGTGGCTGGTGCACTGCAAAGATCATTTATCTATACAGGGACAGCCTGTATCCTGCAAGCTGTTTTTGGGCATAAGTATCCACTTATGGAAGGACAATCTGGCTTGTGGTGGGGTGCCATTCTAAGTCTTTGTGCTTCAGCTTCTTCAGCGGGAATCAGTTTGACTGAAATAGGGGGTGGTCTTGCGCTTGGTATTATTATTTCAGGCGCTTTAGTTATCATTCTCGGAGCTCTAGGAATGGGACAGGTGTTAGAGCGGTTATTTACACCCGTAGTTATGAGTACCGTGCTTTTTCTGCTCGCGAGCCAGCTTATTGTCATTTTTACAAAAGGGATGCTCGGATTGGGAACAGCAACTCAGATTGAAATACCAACAGCAGGATTATCGGTCCTGTTAATTATACTCGTTTTATGGATTAATCTTAAGGGGCCTGGTGTGATTCGGAATTTTTCCATCTTAATTGGGATTGTAACTGGGTGGGTGGTTTACGCACTATTTTTTCCATCAACCCCAACTAATCCGAGTACATCAACGGAACTTTTTCAGTTATTTCCTTGGGGGAAACCTAGTTTTAGCTTTGGTCTAATTCTGATGGCAGTCATCACTGGTTTGGTTAATACAACGAATACTATGGCTTCCATAAAAGGGATTGAGCCAATCATAAAGACGAAAACCACAAATAATCAATACCGCCGCTCATTTGTTTTCATCCAAGATCATCATATAACAAAACATTGTGTCCGGTGGTTTCGTTCAAATAAGTGATAATCGAATCGAGCCCTTCACTGTGTAAAACAAGGGCAGCCAATCGATTATGGATATCCACAGACCGAGAGCCCTGTAACACAATTGTTCCCAGCATTGGTATTCAGCTTAGCTAAAAAGAACGTGGTGACAAAAGCTGGTGAGTTTGCCGGTATTGCAGTGGGGGTGTTTTATTTTTGTAACGTTTAAATCAGTGAAGTTAATCAGTCTGTTTTTGAATTTCTTCTTTCTTATGATTCATCAAGAAAAATGTTAATGGCTGGTCGGAACCCGTCATTAATTTATACACATAGGAAGAAGTAAGTTTATAGCCGTCGTCTATTTTTGTAGCCAAATAATTCGTCCGTTCGAACAGAATGGACCGGATATGATTGATTTGACGGGAGATTTTATCCATTAGTGCTTCTTGCTTGTCTAAGCGCTGTAAAACTCCGCCTTGAAACGCCTCTTGTTTCGCCATTTTTTCTGCAACCACTTTTTGTAGTTCGAGCTGTTCATTCAGTTGGAGGACAAGCCCATGATTCGCATCCTCGTACCTCTCCAACCTTCTTTGTAAATCATTTAGTTGATTGCCAACATGGTTCCACTGGTTGAAGTGTGTTTCTTCTTGATGTTGGGATTGCATACCTAATTCAGATAAGGCTTTTTTGAGTGCAGTATTCGCTATTTGCTGTTCAGAAATTAATTGAGACAGGAAATCCTGTCTTGATATGACTTGATTGGTCGCTTGTGGATTTTGTTTGTTTTTATAAACATCCGGATGTTCACTGTTATTAATGAATAATCCCATACCTCTCTCCGCCTTTTTTTGTATTTGGTTGGAATATTTTATGCTTGAAAAACTAAAGAGGGGACATGATTGGGCTGTTGGAAAGGAAAGAGTGCAAAAAAACAACGCTCGGAAAAATTCCATGCGTTGTTTCGATAAAATTTTATTATCAAACAAGAGTCGGTGTTTTCAATACGAATTTTTCTACAACCTTTGCAACACCATCATTCATATTGCTGTCAGTGACAAAGTTAGCTTTTTCTTTAATATCGTCTGGAGCATTCCCCATAGCAACACCTAAGCCTGCAAACTCAATCATTGCAAGGTCATTATAGCTGTCTCCAATTGCGATGACTTCTTCGCGCTTAATCCCCAGTTGTTGAATCAAATGGCTAAGGCTTGTACCTTTCGTGACGCCATGCTCCGTAAATTCTAGAAAGAATGGTTTGGAACGCATGACACTTAGATGACCAGCTAACTCTTGCTGCAGTTTTTCTTCTACATCCGCAAGTTTTGTTT
Organism: Neobacillus sp. C211; assembly: GCF_051842875.1. Taxonomy (NCBI): domain Bacteria; kingdom Bacillati; phylum Bacillota; class Bacilli; order Caryophanales; family Bacillaceae; genus Neobacillus; species Neobacillus sp. C211. The sequence goes on along the minus strand of NZ_JBPXRO010000003.1, from coordinate 160,048 downwards.
CATCTTCAAGCATCAGCACTTTTACCACAGGTTCCGATACAGCCTCCACGAAACTACCGACTTCAATTATTTCTAGGCCAGTAATTTCTCCTTCAATATTTGTGAATTGATTTCCAGCCTCGGTAACAATCTGATCCCCAACATACGTATGAATCCAAACATTTTCACGACGACTTACTTCATATAAATAGTGAACGACATCAGGCGATAAAGTGCTGCTAAACAGTTCTTCACCAGTTTGACAGTTAGTAATTTTAGCACCATTAAAAGAAAGAATAAAGCTGCCGAAATCATTCAACCGCAGTTCTTCAGCAATAGCATACATGGCTGACGTTGGCCGGCCAGAAGCTAACACCACTTTCACTCCTAATTCTTGTGCATCCATAAGTGCACGCTTTGTGCGGTCAGATATCGTGTGGTCGTCCTGCAATAGTGTATCGTCTAAATCAAGTACAATCATTTTATAATGCATTCTTGAAGTCTCCTTTAAACATATGTCATCTAACTATCTTACTATAAATCTAGTGAAAATACGTCTTACAATTGAATCCAATTCGTAGTTATCGAATAATAAAGGGAGGTTCTTATTTTTATAAAATTATGTCATACTTAAGTGAACGTAAGTTATGTAATCAACGGAAGTACTGGAGGCTTTTCAAAAATGAATCGATGCGGTTGGGTAAATCAGGATCCACTATATATTGATTATCACGATTATGAATGGGGAGTTCCGGTCTATGATGATCGCCTGCTATTTGAGTACTTAAATCTCGAAGGGGCCCAGGCAGGACTGAGTTGGTACACCATTTTAAAAAAGAGAGAGAACTACCGGAAAGCTTTTGATAACTTTGAAGCAAAAAAAATTATCCGCTATGATGAAAAGAAAATCGAAGAATTAATCCATAATGAAGGAATTGTCCGAAATAAGCTAAAAATCAATGCAGTCATTACCAACGCACATGCGTTTTTGAAGGTTGTGGAGGAGTTTGGCTCATTTAGTAAGTACATATGGTCCTTTGTTGGCGGTAAGCCGATTCAAAACCACTTTCGTGAAATGAAAGATGTTCCTGCAATCACGGATATTAGTGATCAATTAAGTAAAGATTTAAAGAAGCGCGGCTTCAAATTTGTTGGCTCGACCATCTGTTATGCCTTCATGCAAGCGACCGGAATGGTGAATGACCATATCGTGACCTGTGAATGTTATCAAAAAACACATCAAATAACGAACTAATGAAAAAAAGCGACTATCTCAATGTAGAGACATCGCTTTCCTTAGGTTGTGTAAAGAAAAATATAAAGATGGCAATTGACAGTAAAAATAAAAATATTTCTGCTTTAGAGGGCTCGAATGTTGGGAGGTCTGTTAAGGACAACATGACCACTTCCTTCTTAATTAGATTTGATTAAAATTTCAGGTTCGATTTCAAAATGTTCAGATACAATCCAGCGAAATTGCGTAAAGACTTTTTCTAAATCAGGCAGTGTAGGTTCGTGTTTAGGAACTCCAAAAATAGGTCCTGTAATATTAAAGCTAAACCTGCCTGGTCCTAAAAAGATACCTGACACATTTGTCTGATCGCTAATCAATAGTATGGCTAATAGGATATCCCCAATGTCCAATAACAAACTCAATGTTTTATTTCCTGATTTACCTTCTAAACGCGCTCTTCCAGTTAGCGGCCCACCAACAGATAGGGCAAATCCTCCTGGTTCTATAATAAGTCTAACAACTGTCACTTGACCTGTTAATAATAAAAATGCCGTTATAATATCAATAGTTCGTTGGATAGATATAACTGTTTGTAGGCCATTTTCTAAGTCACAACTACTTTTCAACGATTTCACAACCTACTCAACTTAAACTCTTCATGTAAACGATAATGACAAGGATAGAAATCTTTACAGCCAAAGCATATCTTTTGTATATTATGAAATGAATCGAAGGGTGCTACTTATTTTACAAAAAGAAAGCCCATCACAACCGTGATGGGCTTTCTTAGCAAGAAAAATAGCTTGCTTATGACTGTGCAGGTTTATCAAGCGTGAAATCTGATGTTGGCAAAGTAATGATCTTGCCGCCAATTTGGACATGAATGGTGTCGTTGAAAATGGCTTTCACAATTCCCTTTAAGGAGATGGTTGAATTGACAGAGATTTTTTTAGATTCAGCTTGGTTTGCCACAATATCAACGCCTTTCGAAAATTGGTAGAAATATAGGAACTTATAGCAAAAAAATAAAGATACATTAAATTATTCGGAAAAATATTAGAAACTCCTGCTAAGGCAAGGGGATTTTTATAAAAAAAATCGGTCATGTTTTAATCTATCTATATTGCAAAGGGGTGTTAAAACAATAATAGCGACTTAACATGAACCGTAGGTCAAGTATCGCATTTTTGAGGTTGTCTGTCAACGAAAACATGAACTCTGGTTCAAATTTTAAAATCGTGGTATGATATATTTGAGGTGATAAAATGCCAGACAGTGATGACCTATTAATTGGTGAATTCCCTTTTCTCCCAAAACAGGAACGGGCTCAACAAAAAAGAAATGCACTGCTCGAAAGTGGACAAATTTTGTTTATTTCGAAGGGGTACGAGCAAACTACTGCTAAGGAAATTGCTGCCCATGCAGGTGTTGCTACCGGTACCTTTTATCGTTATTTTTCAGATAAACGCCAACTTTTAATGTCATTATTAGAAGACAAATTAGACAAGCTTCTCCCACCTGAACCTAGTTGGATTTCCCGTGATCCAGTAACATTATTAGCATCACTTTTAGAAGCCCATAATAAACGCCTTAATGAGTTAGGGATACAGCGTGTGTTGCCTGAGTTAGTGATGAAAGATCCTGGTCTTGCTGAATTTTTGGGTAGCGCACGAAGGAAAATTCATTCGAGAATTTTGTTAGGGCTGAAACAAGCGGAAGAAAAAGGATTAACATGGGAGGATCTCGATTTAGAAACTGTCGCGTGGGCAATTTTAGTCTTAGTGGAAAATAGTCATGGGAAAGAAGGACAAACTGGGAAAAGAGCGGATTTTCTAGAAATTTCGAAAGTAATTTGCCGGATGGTTTTTCCACCAGATGTGTTACAGCAATTGCAAAATACGGATGAAACGAATAATCGAAAATTCAATCAATGAGAGTGGTGTCGATATGATAAATGTTCAGGTAAAGGATTTTATGGTTAAAGATGTTATATCAGCTAGTCCAAGTGCTTCCATTAAAGATGTAATGACATTGTTTGTTGGGAAAAAAATTGGCGGTTTACCGATTATCGATGAGAATGGTGTGCTACGTGGATTTGTAACAGATGGTGACATTTTACGGGCAATCAGTCCAGTCGATCGTCGGATTCATGATTATTTTTCTCTTATCACATATGTTGCAAAAGAAAACATGGAGAATCGCTTGAGAGAATTAGCTGACAGGGAAGTCATTCGGATTGCAAAAACCCACGGAATCGTAACCGTCCATCCTGAAGATGAAATGAAAAAAGTTGTCTCTCTATTGTCTAAGCATCACTTTAAAAAACTACCAGTTGTTGATGAGTCTAATCATGTGGTTGGTGTTATTAGCAGGGGAGATGTCATTCGCAGCATACAAGAAACGATTATTAATGATTGGCAATGATAGTCTTGCAACTGAAACAGCCCTTCACTTTAAAGGGAAGGGCTGTCTTTGGAAAGAATATACTCCTATTGTTCCATTATAATAACCTTTGTAAGACTAAACTATTGAAGTGGTTTTTCAAGCAGGAGTTCAGATGCTGGGAGCGTTATGATTTTCCCGCCAATTTGCACATGAACGGTATCGTTGAAAATGGCTTTTACAATTCCTTTTAATGAAATTGTCGAATTAACAGAGATTTTTTTTGCTTCAGCTTTGTTTGCCAAATTAACCAACACCCTTCGAAATAGTTATGAAAATATTATATATGAAGATAAGGAAATAAAGCCAGAATAAATTATCAGAAAAGTTAAAAAAATTTACATTTTGTGAACGCAAAAATTATTTTTCTTCTATTCTTATGTGGGATGCAAATGATTGGTGAGTATTTTACGCTATTCCCTTTTTAAAAAGGTAAGATGTATTTGTATGATTTCAGAACGACTGCCAATCCGAAGTGGAGGACCCCAAAAACCATAACCGGATGAAACAATGGAATGAAGCTGACTTTTCTGAAGATAGCCCCAATCATTTTCAAATATCCTTTTTGTAATCAGATGATTCGGTGCCATTTGGCCTCTGTGTGTATGGCCTGATAAAAGTAAGTCGACACGATTTTCTTGCGCATGAGTTATTTCAGCTGGCTGATGATCCATCATAATAATTGGCAGGGATGGATCAATATCAGTTAGAATAGCTTCAATCGGTAGCCGATTTCGATCAGTTTTGTCTTTTCGACCTGCAAGATAAAAGCTGTCAGCTATTTTGAGTACTTGATCCAATAGGATAGTTATCCCGATTCGTTCCATTTCCTGCAAAAACTTTGGAATCCCACCGCCATAATATTCATGATTTCCTAGAACTCCATAGACACCTAAGGGGGCCGATAACTCCTTCATTACATCACCCATTTTCTTTTGAGTAAATGGCTCGGGATCGTCGTCAATGATATCGCCTGGCAGTAAAATGATATCCGGCTTTAGAGCGTTTACATTACGGACAAGACGGCGAATATGTCGGATGCCTGAAAGTCTGCCAAAATGCATATCAGAGGCCATGGCAATTCGAAGCTCAGTTAGATTGCCCACCTGTTTTGGAATGACAAGTGAAAAAGTCCGAACGACAGGGCTATATGCATTAAACGTTCCGATGATAAATAGAATAACAAAAGATATTAACACCCCTCCTCCTACCCAATTGATGACTGATGTTGTGGAAAGATCAGCAAAAATGAGAACAAAGGCAACAAGATTGGAAAGAGGCAAGAAAAGGATGGCATATTGGAATAATCCAAACCAATAAGAGCCGATCATTTTAAATAGAGGCACTTTTTTTGTGAAATGTCCGATGATGTATGAATAGGAAATGAGACTAACGACTAAACCGTATATCCATTTATCCTGCAAATTAAATACTGAATGCAGCCAAACCCAGCCGTTCCAACCGATATAAAATGTTATGGCAGAATATACAATAATGATGGTCATGAAATTTATCAAGTAGCGTGGTTTCATCGATTGCTCCTTTATTGAGGGAATATTCCATAAACATGAAATGTAGTTCAAGTATTGCATTGGCATGCAAGGGCTGTCAATTAATCCAACCCATTTGAATCAGATTACGATGGATGTAGTGACATTGAAAAGGTAAGTAAGGTTAGTCCTTCATCAAAAATCGTCAGGGTCCATATGGAAGCTTGGAATCATTACTCTTATTGTCACGAAAGGATTGAATGCAATATTTTAGGCCACCAGCTCTAGTAATTATACTATATATGAACACATTTAGTGATTATGGATGATAAGGGTAAAAGATGTCATGGATAGATATTTTAGAAATATAATTTCTTTTTCAAAACATTTTCAATGCATATTAAGGATATGAAGGACAAAACCTGGTAAGAGTACAGGAGAAATGTCTTTCAAGAAGCCTCTGAAGGACAAAATCTTGAAACAGTACAGGTTAAATGTCTTTCATAAATCTTTGTAGAAACCGTTCCTGTCACTTTCCTGAGGTATGATATAATATTCCCAAAAAGGAGGCGGACCAATGTCTAATGAAGTAGGGAAGGTAGATGAACTTTTTGAAAATACCTGCTGCTCAGATGAAGGAAGCAATCGTAAGAGTCATCATCCGGATAAAGTGAAAAATAATCTTGTTACGAGACTTAATCGAATTGAAGGGCAAATTCGAGGCATTAAGGGATTAATTGAGAAAGATACGTATTGTGATGATGTCATAAACCAGATATCGGCCACACAATCCGCCTTAAATAGCGTAGCCAAAATCCTGCTAGAAGGTCATTTGAAAAGCTGTGTTGTCGAAAGAATTCAAGAAGGTGATTTTGAAGTCTTGGATGAAGTTCTCGTCACCATCCAAAAATTAATGAAAAAATAATCTAGTCTATTGGTGTTCTAAGGACAATCAAAAAATAATATTTTTCGACGGAGAATGTACCCAGGTACGTTCTTTTTCTTTTATAGGAAATTAGGTCTATTTAATAAGAAAGATTGAAAGAAACTCGAATAATATATTTGGAATATTCTGATAAATATATTATTATAAATAAAAATTCAAAGGATTTTTCCCAACAGATAAGTTTACCGTCAACACAGCTGAATATAGAAAAATTGGTAAAAGATGGACTATTAATGGTATGTCAGATATATTTTGGGCCAGGTATAAAAGTTTCCATTTATATTGGTGATGCAGTCCAGCAAACTTGCTCACAAGTGTGAATGTAAATAACAGAGGGGTTTTTACTTACACTACTATTAATTCAGCCAAGTCCATAGTTCAAGGGGGAACTCTCACTCTAGTCTCTACTTCTGGTGGATAGTTAACAAATGTGGCGGTAACAGTTAGGTAGTTTTAGGACATTGTAAAATTTGAGAATTGTCAATGTCCCAACTTTCATTAATATGAAATAGGTTAATCTAAGCAATCCCTTGCTGGAAAGGTACTAATATTAGTAAACTTTCCGGCTTTTTTAATTTGGGTTACACAACCTTTAAAGAACGTCCCATTCCAGAGGTGAATATAATATTTACAAGGAAGGGTGGGTGCACATGTTTTTGGGTGGGTTAATTCTTATTGGGATGGTCATTCCATTCATATTAATGAAAATAGATTCTAGATGGGTGAACTGGATCCCAGCGGTATTCTTTTTAGCAGCAGCATTCATAATGGGTGCGAAGGCGGTACTTTATCCAGGTGAGGGAATGGCTGATCTAGCTGAGAGAATCTATTTTATGATGTTTGGATCCGTTGCGATTGGTTCCATTATTGGTGGGACAATCGTTCACTTTATAAAAAGTAGAAAGAAAAAATAGTCAAAATATGAATTTCCTTCAAACCGATTGGGACTTATCCTCGTTACCTTTAACGAAGAACCAATAAGAATGAAGGAGTTGCATGTAAATGAAAAAGCGTTTAAAAGTATTACTTGGGATGTCAATTATGTCGATGTTTTTGTTTGGTGCAGTTGCATTCGCAGCAACAGATTTTACACAACTGGGATTTTCTAAAGTGGTTGCAGAAAGGAAGATCGAGGCAGGGGAATCAGCTAAACTGAGTCATAGTGGAATTAAAATTCAAATCCCCGAAGGAGCTTTTACCCACGACGTCACGTTTCAAGTGCTTGAAGGGGATAATAGTAAATTCCAAAAGGTGGCTCCCGCAGGAGAAACCGTGATCATGAATTTCGCGTTTAGAGTCATAGATTTAGAGACCGGTCAGATAATAGATAAATTTAATAATAAACAACTCACGTTCAGCTTTAAAGATAAGGATATTAACAAGGGAAGTATTTACTACAATTTCAAAGTGGATGGAACTATTGTTAATAACAATGCAGCCTCTGTGATCGACGGAAGAACGTTATCCCATCCAATCGGAGCAGCACCTGTAGGTTGGCTTATTACATCACCAACCGAAAGTATTAACAAATAAGCAATAATCAATTAATACTTAAGTAAAAAAGCCCATGAATCTCAGGAATGAGAATCGTGGGCTTTTAACATTTAGGTTTCTAATACTTTTTTACCTCTGGGCTTGGTTCCATTAGCATCTGGTTCGAGTGATATTCCAATCGCCTCAAAAGATATTTCTTCATTAAGCTGGTAAGTTAGGAAGCCATTTCCTTTCTCATCGACATGAAAGGTTCCCGCACTTTTTCTATTCCCATCTTCGATAAGCCAAACCTGGTAGGCCTCGGATCCCTTGGTATTCGTTAGTCCTTGAAGCTGAAAAACGAGCTGTTTTTTATCACCTTGTTTGTAAAGCAACGCCTGCCCTTGGGCAGAATCGGTTGTAGGATTTGCTGTTTTTAAAGCATATACCTGGATGACCTCGGGCGGAAGTTTCGCTTGTTCCGTTAATTCAGTTACTTGATCTCTTAGATTTATATTGTTCCAAATGACTCCACCAAAGCTAAAAATGAGAGAGGCGGCTGCAAATCCATAAAGATAACGGCGTGATTTTTTGGTCAGATGCTTTCTTTTTAATGTAGGCTGGGAATTTTCTGTTGTGAAAATGGCATTCAACACTTCATCTTTTAAATCAGTAGGTACTTCTACATCGTCTAATTCATAAGGGAGCATAGTCCACGCCTCCTGCATTTCTTGCATGTCCTTACTACAAGACGAACAACTCAAAAGGTGTCTCTCTATTCTAAGTCTTTCTTCCTCTGATAATTCACCAATCAGATAAGAAATCAATTCACTGGACAATGAACAGCTGCTATTTATGCTCATATTTTCATTCCCCCATCTCCATTACAACGTGTTTCCGCAAGACTTTGAGTGTCTGATGCAGCCGGCTTTTTATCGTACCGATGGGTTCCTTTTTCATTTCGGCAATTTCACTTAAGGTGTATCCTTCCCAATAAAGCCACTGGATCAGTTCGATTTGATTTTTTGATAGAAATTGAAAGGCTTTCTGGATTTGTTCTCGCACCAGCTTTCTTGATAAAATCTCCGCTGGATTGGAGGATTGATGTTCCGGAATCTGCTCCAATTGTTCCTGATCGATTGATATCAATGCGTTGTCCTTTTTTTCCTTGCGGTGATGGTCAATCGTAATATTACGAGTGATCGTTAAAAGCCAATTGACGAATTGTCCTTTTTCCGGGTTATAACCGGTTTCTGTCGTCCACACGCGGGTAAAAACAGCTTGGACAATTACTCTAGCTTTGTCTGCATCTTTTGTTGATTTGAAAACGAAGGAATATACGAGCTTAATATAGCGGTCATATAATTCTTCTAAAGCTGGACGATGCTTTACTTTAATTAAAAGCATTAATTCGGTATCACTCAATTTTTTCATAAAAAAGGCAGTCCCCCTAGTCAATTCCGGATCCCTTTACATTAATAAACGAATCTTCAAGAAAATCGGTTTGTATATTATAAAGGGATATTGAAGATTATTGGTGTCAGGCACCATTATTTTCAAAAAAACTAGACCTCATGGTGAGGTCTAATAAATTTTTATTCAGAAATAGAATTTGATTTTGAGATAGTAGTTGTTTCAGGTACGCGAAGGAGAATGATTCCTCCGATGGCAAAGAGAATAACTAAGCTAAACACACCGCTGTTCGTATTTCCGGTTATCTGTGCGGTGAATCCGACAAGGAATGGCCCTAAAATAGCTGCAAATTTATAAAAAATACTATAAAAGCCAAAGAACTCATTGGCGTTTTCTTTTGGAACTAGTTTCGCAAAGTAGGAGCGGCTTAGGGCCTGGATTCCACCTTGAGAGGAGGCAACAAGCATCGCCAAAATCCAAAAATCTAACGTAGTTTTTAAGAAATAAGCATACGTACAAATGATTATATAAACAAAAATTCCAACTAGCAGCATCGTTTTGCCTTTAAATTTATCGGCAAGCTTCCCAAATAAAATCGCGAATGGTGCAGCAACAACTTGTGTCGCAAACAAGATAATAAGTAGGTTCGTAGAAGTGATTCCTAGGTCAGAACCGTATGCTGTAGACATGGTAATAATCGTATTAACTCCGTCAATGTAAAAGAAATAGGCAATTAAAAACAGAAACAATGGACGGTACAATTTAATCTTCTTAAATGTTTCAAATAGTTGTTTAAAGCCATTGGAAATGGGATTTGATACAGGTTCTTTATAATAAACTTGTTTGACATTTTTTAGAATTGGAATCGTGAATAAGCCCCACCATAAGGCGGTAATCGCAAAAGCCGCTTTACTTGCAACCGTAACAGATAATGGAAGGATGTTTTGCTGCGATAATATAATCAGAGCAATGCTGATTATAAAGGGAATTGTACTACCGATATACCCCAATGCATAGCCTTTTGATGAAATCTCGTTCATCCTCTCCTCAGTCGTTACATCGACAAGAAAAGCATCATAGAAAATATTTGTTCCGCCAAAACCAATCACGGTAATCATGTAACAAATTAATAAAATTAGCCATTGGTTACTCGGTACGACTGAAAGCAGTAAGGTAAATATAATTCCTAATGCAAAGAAAAAGGTGAAAAATCGTTTCTTAAACCCTTTGAAATCCCCTATGCTTCCTAAAATAGGCGCACAAAGCGATATAAGCAGGGTAGCAAACGAATTAGCATAGCCCCAATAAGCAGTGGAAGTGGAAGCTTCAAGCCCCGCCTCGGTAGCTGCTGCCTTAAAATAAAGCGGGAAGATTGCCGTTGTGATTAGGATCGAATAAGCAGAGTTTGCCCAATCATATAACGCCCAGCTCTTTTCTTGCTTTGACATCCGACTCATAGATTTTCCCCCTTTTAATATTTCAAAATCTCTTCTATCGTCCTTCCATCTGTCTGGCCTAAATTTACTCCTAGAAGCCTTGCAAATGTTGGACCTTCATCAATGAGACGGATCGAAGGCAGGGTGATTGATTTTATCCCTTTTCCAGCTGCCATAAAAATGGTTCCATAATTTTCTTTCTCAGGTGAATAGCCATGACAGGCCAAGGTGTATTTATGATCCGCCTTTACGTCCTTCTTTGTGATCGTTTTGATGAACTCTCCTTCGAAGTCTTCTAAAAAGAAATATCCTCTTTGGGCTTCAACCATAAAGGAACACGTTCCATCTGCGCCTTTTTCAGCTGCTTGTTCCCCAGTGAGAACGTTTTCAATCCCGTTTTCAGGATCCACTTGTAAGGAATCTAGCAATCGTCTAACTTTATCATGTGTGGCTAAATCTTGTTTGTCTTTAATATAAATATATGCAGAGCCATCACAACTTTTACAATATGCCTTCCAATTAATTATCTTTCCTTTTCCATTAGTGGTAATCAGATGTTGCTCATGGAAAAGAACATTTAGGTTGACGGCTTTATTTTCATCTAAAGCACTATGATCACCTAATGCAACTAAAGTGGAATTCTCATAGATTCCGCTTTCCTTTAAGGCCTCGATAATTCTGCCAAGTCGGCTATTGTGGCGGTCGATTGCCGCGAGTGCTTCCTCAGAAGAAAAACCATGATAATGCCGTTGGGTATCCAAATCCGTAAAGTGGACCATCAATAAATTCGGCTTCTTGGTTTTAATGGTATCGACGGTCGATTCCAATACGAAGTCATCCAATTCCGGTTGATTAAGGCCTTTTCGGATATGACCGTAACGTTTATTAAGATCCCACTGAAAGCGTGGACTTCCACTCATCAGTGAAACAAGAATTTGATTATGCCAAGGGCGGTTCGCAAAAATTTCGGGCATATTATAGTCAATTTTTGCTTTGGCTGTGACTGGCCATAATAGTGCAGCTGTTGTCATATTTGCCTTTCTTACTTCGTCATACAAGGTTGTTCCTCGAATACAATCTCTGAACCAGTTCCAATCAGGAGAAACCATGCCTGGCTGCAGAAGTGTGTTATTAATTACACCGTGTCGGTTCGGATAATTACCTGTGACAATGGTTGCATGACAAGGATAAGTGACGGAAGGGTAAATGGATTCGACTTTCTCTACATAGGCCCCATTTTTTAATAGGGTTTGAAAGTGTGGCAGTTCTTTTAACTTAGGAAAATCTAAGGCTGAAAGGCAATCAAATGAAATGATAATTAAATGGTCAGTCAATCTTTTCATAAATTGGAAAACCTCCGAAAATATCTGCCAGTTACTACAATTGTACTACAGGTAGGCGGAAATGGAAGAATGGTTACAGAATATTTACAATATTGTTGAAGGCATTGATTTAATAGAAGGTTTTTCTAGTATAATGATATTAGCAAATTCTGGATTAATGGAGGTATGAAGATGCCAAGTATCCGAAGCTATTTTTTTGAAAAAGGAATTAACCTTTCGGTAAAAAGAGCACTAAAGAAGGGGATATCAGATCGAGCGATGGATGAAAAGCGGCAGATGCTCGACACGGCAGCAAGAAAACTGGGGAAACTCCCGAAAAACTGCCAGGTTGAGCAACTTGAAATTGAAGGCTTGTATGCTGAGTGGCTTACTTCCGAAGACGCCTTAGATGATATAGTGATCCTTTATTTACACGGCGGTGGTTATGCATTTTGCTCAGCCAATACTCACCGCCCACTAGCGGCTCGAATTGGGAAAGCGGCGGGTGTAAAGGTGTTATTTCCGGAGTATCGTCTTGCACCGGAACATCCATTTCCAGCTGCCATCGAGGATGCTGTTACCGTGTACCGCTGGCTATTGCGACAAGGTTATGATTCCTCCAAGATTATTTTTGCAGGAGATTCCGCAGGAGGTGGCTTAAGCATTGCTGCCACTTTGGTCTTAAGGGATCAAAATGAACCACTCCCAGGGGCAATTGTTTGTCTTTCTCCTTGGGTAGATTTAACAAGCAGCGGGGAAAGTTACCGTAAAAACAAGGAGATTGATCCATATTTAAGTGTGCAAGGTGTAAGGGATGCAGCACTAATGTATGCGGGGAATGAGAATTCCCTCAACCATCCGCTCATATCACCAGTCTTTGCAGACTTGACCGGGCTTCCGCCATTATTCATCCAAGCAGGCAATCATGAGATCTTGCAAAGCGATGCAGAATTACTCGCCACACAAGCACGTCATGCAGGTGTTAATGTCACATTTAAAGTTTGGGATGGAATGTGGCATGTGTGGCAAATTAGTGGTGATACTTTACCTGAAGCGAAAAAGGCTGTTAGCGAAATAGGGAATTACCTAAAGAAAAACTTCCAATAATTTTTTTAAGCTTACCTTGGCCAGATATTGGGTCCAAATTATAAACGAAAATCTGAGAACTCCTGAGATACTGAATCAGGAGTTCTTTCACGTGTTGATAACAATAATTAAACCTATGAACTTTATGAACAAAATGGTAGTTAAGTTTTTAATGCTGTTTAAATGAATAATCTATGAAAACCTCAAAATTTTTGTAAAATTAAGAAAACGTTTACAAAGGGGGAAATGAAATGTTTTCTATCAAAAGAATTTCAGCAGTAATGTGTGCAGGAGCATTGGCATTAAGTTTGGGGGCTTGCAGCAGTAAGGAAACAGCGAGTACAAGTAAAAAAGAGGAAGGCACCGGTTATCCAACAAAGGCCATTAGCGTGGTAGCACCGTCTGGAGCAGGTGGAGGCTGGGATTTAACAGCCCGCTCGTTTACAAAAGTGTTAAGTGAAACAAAGCTTGTAAAACAGCCAATGACAGTTGAGAATAAGCCTGGCGGCGGTGGAGCAGTTTTTATGGCGGAATATGCAACCCAGCAAGTGGAAAATAATGACATGCTGTTTGTCAATTCACCGCCGATTATTATCAACAATTTAAAGAAAGAAGGAAACAGTCCGTACGGTTATAAGAATACCACACCATTAGCACAACTTACGAAAGACTATGGAGCGATAGTTGTTAAAGCCGATTCCAAATTTAAAGATTTAAAATCGGTTTTGGAAGAAGTAAAGAAGGATCCTAGTAAGTTGACTTTTGCTGGTGGCTCGGCACCAGGTTCGATGGACCATTTAGTTTCCATTCTACCAGCCTATAAATATGGGGTTGACCCAACCAAAATTAAATATGTTTCCTATGATGGCGGTGGCGAAGCGATTACCGCATTACTTGGAGGAAACGCAGATGTCATTGGGACGGATGCCTCTAGCGTAAAAGAGTTTCTTAAGGCAGGCAAAGTAAGAGTCCTTGCGATTACATCCACTGAACGCTTATCAGGTGACTTTAAAGATGTCCCTACAGCGAAGGAACAAGGTGTCGATGCAGAATTTACGATTTGGCGTGGTGTATTTGGTCCAGAAAAAATGTCCGATGAAGCAAAGGCTTATTGGGAAAAAACTATTGATAAGTTAGTTCAATCACCTGAATGGAAAAAAGAAGTCGAGACACAAGGCTGGGAATTAGAGTATAAAAATGGGGCAGATTTTAAAAAGTTCTTAGATGATCAGGAATCACAAGTACAACAATTATTAGAAGCATTAGGAATGCAGAAGTAGAAGTAACCCAAGAGGGAAGGAACGACTTTCTCCTTCCCTTTTATTTTAAACATAGCACGGATTGGGGGGATTGCGGATGGACATTAAATTTGATCGCATCGCTGCTATATTGTTTCTAGCTGTAGGAGTCCTATTTATTATCGGAAGCAGAAGTATTGCAAGCTCTTCTTATGGAAGTGTAGTCGGTCCAGATATTTTTCCATTCTTTCTTGGGGTATTGCTGACGATCTTAAGTATTCGCTTATTTTATGAAACCTTTAATGGAAAAACGCAGGAAAAGAAAAAAGAAAAATTGCAGTATAAGCCTTTTTTAATCATATTGGCAGCCACATTAATCTATATTTTGACGCTGGAATCAGTTGGTTATGTGATCACAACATTTTTATTTCTTTTTGTATGCTTTCAGACAATGGAACGTGCTAAATGGCTGACCTCACTAATAATCGCTGGATGTTTTTCTGGACTTGTCTATTTCATATTTGTCGAAATATTAAAAGGAACGCTTCCAGGGTGGCCAATTTGGTTTTAGTCAATTAAGTTACGGTGTCAGGCACCACGTTTCTTGGAAGGAAAGGGGGATATGTAATGAATACTCTTGATTATTTGATGCACGGATTCGGTGCGGCACTTATTTGGTATAATTTACTTTTTGCATTTGTTGGAGTTTTGATTGGGACAGCCGTTGGGGTGTTACCGGGGATTGGTCCAATGAGCGGCGTAGCTTTGCTTATTCCTGTTACCGCTTCCATTACGGGAGGACTTCCTCCTGAACAAGCCGCAACTAGTGCCATCATTCTCCTTGCTGGTGTCTACTACGGAGCCATGTATGGTGGATCAACCACTTCAATTCTATTAAATACTCCTGGCGAATCATCGTCCGTAGTGACCACATTAGATGGTTATCAGATGGCAAAGAAAGGACGAGCAGGGAGTGCCTTGTCAATTGCGGCGATTGGGTCGTTTGTGGCAGGAATCGTCACGTTGGTCGCACTAATTGCCTTGGCGAAACCGTTGTCAAATCTAGCCCTTAAATTCGGTCCTTCTGAATATTTCTCTCTGATGCTGTTAGGACTCGGCGCTGTGAGCGGATTGGCAGGAAAGTCCGTTACGAAAGCCTTAATTATGACGGTAAGTGGGCTGCTCCTTGCTACAATCGGAATTGACAATGTTTCTGGGATTGGCCGTTTTACTTTTGATATTCCCTGGTTATACCAAGGGATTGAATTCTTGACCATTGCCGTAGGTTTGTTTGCACTTGGTGAGGTGTTTAAGACAATCTTAGAAAAAGATGAAGAAGATACACAAATGTCAAAGATTAATAATTTACTACCATCTAAAGAAGAGTTGAAAGAATCGGCTGGACCGATCGCCAGAGGATCCATCTTAGGCTTTTTTATCGGGATTCTACCTGGAGCAGGTGCGACGCTCGCTTCCTTTTTTTCTTACATATTAGAAAAGAAGATTTCTAAAGACCCATCGAAATTTGGTACTGGTGCGATTGCGGGTGTTGCAGCACCAGAATCGGCGAACAATGCAGCCTCAGGCGGAGCAATGATACCCTTATTAACATTAGGAATTCCGGGCTCGGGCACAACCGCCATCCTGATGGGGGCACTGATGATGTATAACGTTCAGCCTGGTCCGTTATTATTCGAAGATCATCCCCAAGTAGCGTGGGGATTGATTGCTAGTATGTTTATTGGAAATATCATGCTGTTAATACTCAACCTCCCGCTTGTTAAGGTATTTGCAAAAATCATTCAGACACCAAAGAAATATTTGATTCCAATTATTATTGCCATCTCTATTTTCGGTGTTTATGCGGTTCAAGTTTCGATTAATGACCTTTTGCTTCTACTAGGTTGCGGTTTAGTTGGCTATTTTCTAAATAAACATGATTACCCGATTGCACCATTGGTGTTAGGACTGGTACTAGGTCCAATGCTTGAGAATAACCTGCGCAGAGCCTTAACGATTTCAAATGGAGATTTTGGACCGTTTTTCACACGCCCTATCTCATTAAGTTTCTTAATTTTGACCGTTCTTTGGTTGGTTATTCCGGTCATAATGAAGATGAGAGGAAAAAATGTCGTTATTAACGAAGAAGGATAATCTTTTTAAAGTTCTGATTATTGGAAAAACCCCTTTTTTTAAGGGGTTTTTTTCTATATGATAGAGATAGAGGTGTTTGTATGCGATTACATACGAAATTAATGTTAGGTATTTTTATATTAATCATCCTAATTGGCGGGGTTTTTGAAATAACTTTTAAAAACATAATGGAATCCAATCTTAAGCACGAAAAAGGGACGAAGGCCTTATCGGTGGCACAGTCCATCTCAAATATGCCAGAGATTCAAAAAGCCTTTTATAGTACCGATCCTGCTGCCATTATACAACCGATCGCAGAAAAAATTAGAAAACAGGTTGGAGCGGAATTTATTGTTATCGGGAATCGAAAGGAGATTCGCTATTCTCATCCTGACCCAAACCGGTTAGGACAGAAAATGGTTGGTGGAGATAATGAACGAGTCTTTAGAGGAGAATCGGTCATCTCAGAATCGATTGGAACCCTTGGTCCTTCCTTGAGAGGAAAAGCACCCATATTTAGTGATGGCGGCGAAGTTATTGGAGTGGTTTCAGTAGGATATCTTCAAACGGATATTGATAAAGAAGTTTCAAAGATTAGAAGAAAAATCTTTATGGTGACAATGATTATCTTACTGGGAGGATTACTAGCCGCATTATTAATCTCCTTAAATATTAAGAGAGCGATTTTCGGACTTGAACCAAAAGAAATAGCTTGGATGTACCAGGAGAAACATGCCATATTAGAATCCATCCATGAAGGAATTATCGCAGTCGATACGAATGGGCGAATAACAGTTGTCAATGAAACCGCACATAAATTTCTCAATGTACCGAAAGAGGTCCTTCTCCGTGGAAAAAGAATTGAAGATGTACTTGAAAATACGCATCTATATGAAGTTGTTCGAACTGGACTTGCGGAGTATGATCGGGAATTTGCCATTTTTGGAGAGGTATTTTTGGTTAATCGTATTCCCATTTTTAATAAAAAGGGAGAAGTAATTGGAGCAGTTGCTAGCTTCAGAAACAAGTCAGAGCTTTCCAATCTGATTCAGGAATTGTCCCATGTAAAAGCATATGCTGAAGGACTAAGAGCACAGACACATGAATATTCCAATCGTCTTTACACACTTCTTGGCTTGATTCAACTTGGTTCGTATAAAGAAGCGATTGATTTCATTTCAAGGGAAGTGGATGTCGCGCAAGGTTTCATAAGCTTCCTAATGAAGGAAATTCCTGACCCGATCATTGCCGGTTTTATTTTAGGTAAGGTCAGTTTATCAAGCGAGTTAAAAATCAATTTTACAATAGACCGAGAGAGCAGCTTTAAGGATGTTCCAGCGGAAATCAGTAGGGATACGTTAGTCACAATTATAGGTAACCTTGTCAATAATGCCTTCGATGCTGTAAGAGAAAATAATAAGGAAGAAAAAAAGGTTTCTTTGTTTTTAACTGACCTAGGAAAAGAATTGATTATCGAAATAGAAGATAACGGCAAAGGCATTGACACGGGCCTAAGTGAACAAATTTTTCAAGATGGATTTTCAACGAAAAACCGTCAAAGCAATGCAGGGATTGGGTTAAGTCTTGTTAAGGAAGCCATAAGGAGCTTAGGGGGATATATCACCTTTTCATCGAATGATGGGGAAGGGACCATTTTCACAGTAGCGATACCAAAAAGCAGGGGGTGTTTGAATGAAGCAGAGCCCGGATATAGAAGTGTTAATTGTTGAGGATGATTTACGAATTGCAGAAATTCAAAAACGATTTATTGAACAGATTGCTGGTTTTCAAACGGTAGGAATTGCGGCAAGTTATCAAGAAGCAAAGACCTATATTGATTTACTACAGCCAGACCTTCTCTTGCTGGATGTATATTTTCCAGACATGAATGGAATTGATTTACTTAAAGAAACAAAGCAGCAAAATAAACAAATGGATGTAATCATGATTACCGCCACAAAAGAGATTCATAAGGTTCAAGAGGCAATTAGTATAGGTGTGTTTGATTATATTATTAAACCAGTGATTTTCGAGAGATTCAAACAATCATTGCTGCGGTATCAGGATTTTCACACGAAGCTAGTAGAATTGAGGAATGAAAATCTCCATGTCACCCAACAACAGGTGGACAAGTTACTGCGAAAAGAAATAGATCTCTCCCTTAGCGAAAAAGCTTATTTGCCGAAGGGAATTGATCCGCTTACACTTGAAAAGGTTTTGGATGTCCTGTCGAAAGTCGATTTCGGGTTAACAGCAGAATTCGTCGCCAAAGAAATAGGCGTTAGCAGAACAACGGCTAGAAGGTATCTTGAACATCTCATGTCTGAGGAAAAAATTGCAGCAGATTTAGCTTACGGAACGGTGGGTCGTCCTGAACGAGTCTATTTGGTAAAAAGTGGAGTCAAATAGCATAACCACTAAAAAGGAAGAAGGCTCTAATGGAGAGCCTTCTTCCTTTTTGATGTAGGCAGTGATTAAGAAGTCGGTGCCTGACACCATGCTGTACCTTCGATGAATTGTAATAATATTGCCAATATTACCACAGGAGAGAATTTAAATTAGTTATATAATAAGATTGAATCTTCATAGCCAGCAAGATATTTAGTAAATGTGGCTGGTTTTAGTAATGTAATATGAAGGAGGGGTAATTGACATGAAAAGTTTAATTGTGTATTGCTCGTCTCATGGGACTACAGAAAAAGCAGTAAGATTTTTAAGTGAAAGTCTTGAAGGGGAAGTTTTAGCGGTGGATTTGAAGAGGGAGAAAGAAGAGTTCGATCTGGCAAATTTTGATACCGTTATCATTGGCGGCTCGGTTCATGCAGGGAATATTCAACGAAAAATAAAACAGTTTATAAGAAACAACCTAGAAACACTTTTGGAAAAAGACGTCGGTCTTTTCCTTTGCTGCATGCATGATGGCGAGACTGCCATCGAGCAATTTAACCATGCCTTTCCACAAGAATTGCGCAAGAATTCCACGGCAATGGGGTTATTTGGCGGTGAATTTCTCTTATCCGAAATGAACTTTATAGAAAAACAAATTGTAAAAAAAGTGAGCGGTGCAACCATTGATCAATCCAATTTAGATTATGAGGCCATCAAGGAATTTGCGTCCAAATTAAATCATATAAATAGTCTTGTTTAGTGGTTACTGCCTCTTCTATTTCTATAGAAGATAAGGAGTGATATTTGATGGAATCCACGATGAAATCATCTTATAAAATGACCATTATTATTGTTGTGCTAACTTTTATTGCCGCATTAGGTGGACTTTTTATTGAAGACTTGTATAAGGATACCAACAGCTTTGCTTTGAATGCATGGTATGCCAATGATATTATTTTACTCGCTGTCGGCTTGCCACTTTTGATTACTGCATTGCTTCTATCGATTCGTGGTTCACTAAGAGGGCAGTTAGTTTGGTTAGGAATGCTTAATTTTACTATATATAATTATTCTTATTATCTTTTTGGTGCTGCATTAAACTCTTTTTTTCTTATATATGCCGCCTTGTTCACTTTGTCGATGTATTCAATTGTTTTCGGATTAGTTTTTTTAGATTACAATAAAGTTGGAAACTCATTTAAGAAGAAAAGTTCTTATAAAGGGATTAGCATCTTTATGATCCTATTAGCGATAACCCTTGGGGGAGCATGGATTTATCAGTGGGTAAATTTTGTTACCACAGGTAATCCACCACAAATCATGATTAATTTAAATTCTTCAAACAACCTGGTTGCCACATTAGATTTAACATTCGTGGTTCCACTATGTATCGTTGCTGCCTATTTTCTTTGGCAGCGGCGGCCAATCGGATATGTGCTAACAGTTATGTTAAATGTTAAGGGGTTTGTTTATAATCTAATATTGATTTATGGTTCGATTGTTCAGGAAAAAGCAGGAATCAAAGGTGCAATGGATTTAGTTCCGTTATGGGTGATTCTATGTATCGGCTGCCTTAGTTCTTTTGTCATTTTGTTAATTAATATGAAACCAATTGAAAATAAAAGGAAGACATTAGAAAGGGTCGGATAAATCTAAATATTTCGAGATATTGTGAACGTTGCTGCTTTTGCAGAACGTTTTTTTATTGCCGAAAAAGAACCTGTCGGATAAACTTTTTCGACATATCCCAATTTGGCATGATTTTTTTGTCAAATTTTGCTTATAAAAATAAGCATAAATGACTATAATGAAAGAGGTCTTAATACAAAAAGGAAGAGGATTCAAATGAAGATTTGGTTTAACAGATGGTTTACAACGGTTTCCCATTATATTGATATGATCCGGTTCAATGAAGATAAGCGGAACTTTATCATTTATGGGACACATCCGAACAAAGATGCCCTTTATTTACAAAATTGTGATTACGCCTTTGTCGAACCAGATGTATCTGGTGAAGAATATATTGGTTTTTGTCTTGAATTTTGTCAGAAGCATGGGATCGATATTTTTGTCCCAAGGAAAGAAAATGTCCTCATCTCAAAAAGACTAAGTGACTTTGAGGCTTTGGGTGTTAAAGTACTAGTTTGCCCTGAAGCAAAGTTAATGGGGACAATGGATAATAAAGCAGATACCTATCGCCTTTTATCCAACGGAGCAGCAAACTTTTTGATTCCGGACTATTATGTCGTCAATAATGTTGAGGATTTTAAGAGGGCGTATGAAAAACTAAAGGAAAAAGGACATACGGTTTGTTTTAAACCAGTGATTGGTGAAGGTGCCAATGGATTTCGGGTCATAATAGACCAAATCGTGTCCATTGACCAGTTTTTCAATCATGGAATTGGTTTCCGTATTCCCTATGCCCATGCCTGCGAAATTTTGAGCCAGCAAGATACATTCCCTGACTTAATGGTGTTGGAATTTCTAGAGGGAAGAGAATATAGTATTGATTGTTTATCGTCCCATGATGAATTGTATGCTGCTATTCCTCGAATGAAGGGGGATGGAAGAGTCAGGGAGCTTGTGGAACAGGCGGAACTCATTAAATTAGCACACGATTTTCACCAAGAGTTTAAATTGCCATATGTATTCAATATTCAGGTAAAATACAACAACTTTGGTGAGCCGAAACTGTTGGAGATTAATCCGCGAATGAGCGGGGGAATGCACATTAGTTGCTTGTCAGGGATTAACTTGCCATATCTAGCCATCAAGGTTTTACTTGGTGAAGAGGTGGAAGTAGTCAAACCGAGGTTTGGAATTCGAGCAAGTCATATTGAGAAGGAAATGATTCTGAAATATGGCGATATTAGTTAATTGAACAAGGAAAGCAAAAGAAAAGAGCAGGTTTTTTTGTATCGACCTGCTCTTTTCACTATTAGGAAGCTTATTTATAAAAAACTTTATCGATATTGTATTTTGCATGTAGTGTATTAATGATAAAGGTTTCATAAATTTCTCTCTCCATCGGATCTTCCACAACACATACTGCAATCCGATAAACTTCATCACGATGTAATTTGATCGGCGAAACAGTATCTTCAAAATGTCTTTTTACACGAGGGCGCAACTTCCTTGCTTTTCCTACAAATAGTAATTCGTCATTTGCGTTTGAAAATAAAATAATCCCGCCTTTGTCTCTTGGGATCTTATTGTAATCAGTAAAACCATAAACGCTGCTTAGCGGCGCCTCAATTTTTTCTCCAACTTGGTTCTTTTTCGTAATCACTATATCAGGATTAGGTATTTCAATTTTTATCATTAAGAAAATCGCTCCTTGCTTAAAATAAACGGTGTCCCCGTTTTGCTAACAGTTCATTATAGCACAAACTTTTGTTAATAGATTTGACTTTCTTATTTTAACCATTTTTCAGTCCTCAAAACCAGTTATACAGGATCTCTTTTGAATTTATTAGAGTGAGTAAATAATGGTAGAAAAATATTCCTTATTTTTGTAAACTTAAGGAAAGTGTTGTAATTTTGCTGATTTAATTATGTTCGCAAGGTAAATAATTCTTGGTAGGATTCGATTGTTATGAACTTTCTATTTATAATAGAAGGTGATATAAAATATTAAGATTAGAAAGGGTGTTTTTATGGCTATTACATTGTCTAAAGGGCAAAAGGTTGATTTAACAAAAACAAATCCTGGTTTAACGAAAGTTGTTGTTGGTCTTGGCTGGGATACAAATCGTTATGACGGCGGGAAAGATTTCGATTTAGATGCAAGTATATTCTTATTAGGAGCAAATGGAAAAGTGACTTCTGAAAAGGATTTTGTGTTTTACAACCAGCTAGAGGGCGGAAATGGTTCAGTGGTACATACAGGTGATAACCGCACGGGAGAAGGCGATGGGGATGATGAGCAAGTAAAAGTAAATCTTAGCGCTGTTCCTGCTCAAGTGGAGAAAATCTCGTTTGTTATTACTATTCATGATGCAGAATCACGCGGTCAGAATTTTGGACAGGTTTCTAATGCATTCTGCCGAATCGTAAACGAAGATACAAACCAAGAAATCATTCGCTATGATTTAGGGGAGGATTTCTCCGTTGAAACTGCCATCATTGTAGGTGAATTATACCGACACAATGGAGAGTGGAAATTCTCAGCTGTAGGTTCTGGCTACCAAGGTGGACTAGCACGCATCGCAACAGACTTCGGACTAAACGTAGGCTAAGATGGTGAAAACAAAAAAGGACAAAAAGGTCTATTGACCATTTTGTCCTTTTTTTGTTTAGAGTGTGGCGTCATATGCGTGGTGTCAGGCACCGTAAAAAGACATTTGGTTGTTTTGTCCGCTTGGGGTGGACAAAGTCGAATTTGTTTGTTGGAAGTGTTTATAACTATCTAAATGGACAGGGTTTTTGGTTTGGGGTATTGTGGAGTTAACTATTTTATTTTGATTTGATAATGGATTTTATTTGAAATTTTTGTTTGAAACACAGGATCTTTCGATTACTTTTGCAATCAATTGGGTTGTATAACTCAATATATTTGCTTTTTTGGACCAGCCAGAACATTAAAAGAAATACGAACGAAAGAGGGACATTACGATGGAAGGAAAATGGCTGATTGCCGATCGCGATTTGAATGAACGTGAAGGATTAAAATGGCTGTTGAAAACGACCTCTATCCCTGTCACCAACATATTATTAGCTTCTAATTACCAGGAATTTGTCGTTAGGTTTGAACAAGAAAGGCCAGATGTTGTATTAATCGAACTTG
Organism: Neobacillus sp. C211; assembly: GCF_051842875.1. NCBI lineage: Bacteria > Bacillati > Bacillota > Bacilli > Caryophanales > Bacillaceae > Neobacillus > Neobacillus sp. C211. Next base: position 136,682 of record NZ_JBPXRO010000003.1, on the reverse strand, counting down.
ATATGATCTCCAAGGAGGTTTGGACAACCTTTCGCGACCTGATGCAAATCTATGACCCAGTCCTCCTGTTAACTACCGCAGAAGGAACCTTTGAAAAAGCTCGCCTTGCCATTGACATGCAAGCGTTAGATTTAATGGTTAAACCTTTGTCAGCAACAAAGGTTACATCTGCGTTCCAAAAAGCCTCACGAAAACTTGGAACTAAAAATCAGGCAGACGGAATTCTTAGTCCCAAAACATATAAGGACATATCATATGAAGCTTTATTTATTTCTCAACCATCTTTATCAGAAAATTTCCATATGGCCGCTTTTCAAACGGAAAATATCGGTTTGATACCTTCATTGCATTCCTTCTTAAGAGAATTTCCATTCAAGGGTATCCAAGGTATATTCGCAATGGACGATATGGTTGTGATTTTGTTTAAGGAAACGGCTCATCAGTTTTTAGAGCAGTGTCAAAAAGCGATGAGAAAATGGGAGGAGGAATTTTCTGACCCTCTTGCCATCGTTGTCCATAAAGGAAATTCTTCGGCAATGAGCTTAAACCAACAATACTTCCAAACCCGAAAAATGCTGGAGTTCACCTATTATAAAGGCTATCGCCAAGTAGCTGAATTTGAACACTCACCAGAATGGGTACATATTGACCCTTTTTTAGCACCTCCTGAACAGAGAGCATGGGTCGACATGCTGACAAATACCGATTTAGAAAAAATAAAGAAGTGGCTGTACGAGGAATTTTTACAATTACAAGAGCCTTATCCTGATCCAGGATTGGTTAGAATCCAGCTTACGAGTATACTCGCCCAGGTTAGAAGGTTTATGAAGACCAATAATTTAGACGAGGACCAAAGTTATGAACGAGAGTACCGCTATATTTTCAATTCAATTTTGTATGATAAGGTTCTTTATCGTACAGTTCAAAATCTCATATTATTTATTCAAAAATTGTTTATAGGTGCAGAGAGCAGCCCCAGAAAAAAACAAGATCCGATTGAACGTGGCATATCCTATATGGAGACTCATTTTTCCAATAGTTCGCTCAGGCTTGAAGATGTGGCGCAGTATGTTGACCGAAATCCTTCCTATTTCAGCCATATGATGAACACTAAAACCGGTTCGAGCTTTACAGAAGTATTGACTGCCATAAGAATGAAAGAAGCGAAACGGTTACTGATTGAAACGAACAAACCGATTCAAGAAATTTCAGACCTTGCAGGATATCAAAATTCAAATTATTTTAGCCGGATGTTTAAGGAATTTGTAGGTACTTCACCAAGAGAATTTCGCATGAATACAGTAAATATGTTTAAAAACGAGAGGGAGACAGACTGATTTTTGTTAATTTATTTTGGGAGAGGTGGGGAAAATTGAAGACGGTAATTAGTATTCTGGTTTTATGCTACCTGTTATTTTCGTTACTTCAATTGTATTTCAATAGAAAATGGCAGCTGGTTTACACGGCGTTTGGACATGATCAATATTTTATGATTATTGCTAAGTTAAATGCTGCAGGCATTAAATATAAAATCAAAACTCCTGTGAATTTTCGCAATGACGCTGGTTTTAAGGATCAAGCACAATATGATATTTTTGTGAAAAAAGATGAAGAACATAGGGCAAATGCTGCCCTCCAAAATAAAAATTAATACTTTGTTTGTGTTCCTTAAAATTAAGCCAGTATTGGACCCATCAGGAAAGTGATTGGGTTATTTTTTATGTAATCAAACCTAAAGATAATATCTAATTTATAAAGATATTATGGTTATATGGACGAACTATCTAAAAAAAATCTAGTACAAACTACAAATATTATCTATTATCTAATGTTCCATTCGTATTTTTCAGAAGATTTTATTTTTATAATAAAAATAGACCTAAAACAAAAAGGGAGTGGAAACAATGGAAACAAACACAACGAATTCAAGAGTTATTAAAAATTATAAAGGTACTGAATTACATGCAAAGGGCTGGATCCAGGAAGCGGCACTGCGCATGCTAATGAACAATCTGGATCAAGAGGTTGCCGAAAGACCTGAGGATTTAGTCGTTTATGGCGGAATTGGCAAGGCTGCTCGGAACTGGGAATCTTATGATGCTATCGTGAAAACGCTGCTAGAATTGGAGAATGACGAAACGTTAATGATTCAATCTGGTAAGCCAGTGGCTGTTTGGAAATCGCATAAGGATGCACCGCGCGTGTTGCTCGCCAACTCCAACCTGGTTCCAGCATGGGCGAATTGGGAGCATTTCCACGAGTTAGATAAAAAGGGCTTGATGATGTATGGGCAAATGACCGCTGGAAGCTGGATTTATATTGGCAGCCAAGGAATAGTGCAGGGAACGTATGAAACGTTTGCCGAGCTTGCCCGTCAGGAGTTCGGAGGAACATTAAAACACACCATCACGCTAACAGCAGGACTAGGCGGCATGGGTGGAGCACAGCCTTTATCCGTAACAATGAACGATGGTGTATGTATCGCAATCGATGTGGATGAGACAAGAATCGACCGCCGTATTGAAACCGCTTACCTTGATGTTAAAACAAATGACCTTGAGGAAGCATTAAAAATGGCTCAAGAAGCTAAGGTCTCAGGTAAAGCATTATCAATTGGTTTATTAGGTAATGCGGCAGAAATTTTACCAATCATGATTGAAAAAGGCTTTAATCCAGATGTATTAACGGATCAAACTTCTGCACACGACCCGCTAAATGGCTATGTTCCAGTTGGTTTTACATTAGAAGAAGCGGCAACATTACGAAAAGAAGATCCATCAAGGTATGTAGAACTTTCAAAACAAAGCATGGCTGTCCATGTGAAGGCAATGCTGACAATGCAACAAAAAGGTGCGGTCACGTTTGACTATGGTAACAACATTCGTCAAGTAGCGAAGGATGAAGGTGTGGAAAATGCCTTTGATTTCCCTGGTTTCGTTCCAGCATATATCCGTCCATTATTCTGCGAAGGAAAAGGTCCTTTCCGTTGGGCAGCACTATCAGGAGATCCTGAAGATATTCGTAAAATTGATGAAGCATTGCTTCGCGAGTTCAAAGATGATGAACATCTATGCAAATGGGTAAAAATGGCACAGGAAAAAATTAGCTTCCAAGGTCTTCCTGCCCGGATTTGCTGGCTTGGATATGGTGATCGTGCTCGCTTTGGTAAAGTTATCAATAATATGGTTGCTTCCGGAGAAGTATCGGCACCAATCGTTATTGGACGTGACCACTTAGATGCAGGTTCTGTAGCATCGCCAAATCGTGAAACAGAAGCCATGAGAGACGGCAGTGATGCAGTTTCCGACTGGCCGATTTTAAATGCGATGATTAATGCTGTTGGCGGCGCGAGCTGGGTTTCCTTACACCATGGCGGCGGGGTTGGCATGGGTTACTCTCAACATTCCGGTATGGTAATTGTTGCGGATGGTACAAAGGATGCGGAAGTGCGTCTTGAGCGGGTATTAACCACGGATCCTGGCATGGGTGTAGTTCGTCATGCCGATGCAGGGTATGAGATTGCTATTAAAACAGCAAAAGAGAAGGGCATCAAAATGCCAATGCTTAAGCAAGACTAAGACTGAGAGGATGGTAGATTAATGAGTACACCAATTTTTATCAGAAATGCCTCTCAACTCGTGACGTTACAAGGGAGTTCCGATGCTCCTCTTGTAAAGGGCGCGATGTCTGAACTTGGCATAATTGAGAATGGCAGTGTTTGGATGGAAGACGGAGTGATTCAGGCTGTTGGAACGGATATTGAGCTTTTTGAAAAATATGCTGGTCGTATTGATGAGGCAGAAGTGGTGGATGCGAGTGGTAAACTCGTAACTCCAGGACTTGTTGACCCACATACACATGTTGTTTTTGCAGGCAGCAGGGAAAATGAGTTTAACATGCGTCTTCAAGGTGCTACTTATATGGAAATCATGAACAGTGGCGGTGGAATCTATGCGACGACTAGACGGACACAGTCCGCGACACATGAAGAACTTTTTCAAGAAAGCTATGAGCGCTTGAATCAATTCCTGCGCCACGGTGTCACAACAGTTGAAGCGAAAAGTGGCTACGGAATGGAATGGGAAACGGAACTAAAGCAGCTGGAAGTGGCCAAACAGCTTAATGACAAGCATGTGATTGATGTTATTTCAACATTCATGGGAGCCCACGCTGTACCGAAAGAGTACAAACAAAATCCTGATGAGTTTGTAAGATTGCTGATTGACGAAATGATTCCAAAGGTGGCAGAGCTCGGACTGGCAGAATTTAATGATGTTTTTTGTGAACATGGTGTTTTTACTCCAGAGCAATCGAAGCAAATTCTTGAAGCAGGCCTGCAATATGGCTTGATTCCGAAGATCCATGCGGATGAAATTGAGCCTTATGAAGGGGCAGAATTAGCGGCCGAGGTTGGGGCAATTTCGGCGGACCATCTCTTAAAAGCTTCGGAAAAAGGCATGAAAGCAATGGCTGAAAAAGGCGTAGTTGGCGTGTTGCTTCCAGGAACAGCTTACTTTTTAATGGCGGAGTCTGCAAATGGCCGTAAAATGGTAGATTTGGGTGTACCGGTGGCACTTTCGACAGATTGTAATCCCGGCTCATCACCAACGGTTTCACTGCCATTCATTATGAATCTAGGCTGTTTAAAAATGGGGATGACACCAGCTGAGGTGATTACGGCCACGACGATTAATGCTGCACATGCCATTAATCGCGGGAAAGAGATTGGCAGTTTAGAGGTCGGCAAAAAAGCAGATGTTACGATTTTTAACATTGGGAATTATATGAAATTGCAATACTCTTATGGCGTGAATCATACGGATACAGTCGTGAAAAATGGGCAGGTGGTTGTAATGGGAGGTCAGTTAGTTGAAGAGCTTTCTCTATCCTAAACTGAATCCACCAAGTTTTACATGGGTGAGACCTGATGAAGGGGCAAAGGTTGCGAAGGTTCACGAGTGGATCCGACCACTAACTGCTGCCTCGGATCCTGAAAAAAGCAAGGACGCCGACTTTGTTATCGTCGGTGTTCCGCTGTCTCGCTCATCGATTAGTGCTTCGGGTGCCTCGGAATTTCCTGAGGCATTCCGCCGCTCGTGGCGAAGTTTTACTACTTATAACCTTGATGAGGATATCGATTTGTCGGAAATGACTGCTGTGGATGTTGGTGATGTGCCGATGCATGTCACGAATATCCAGCGGTGTCATGACAATATCATCGAAGCATCTGCTGCCCTTCATCAACATTTTGATACCTCAAAGGTGTGTGCAATTGGCGGTGATCATTCGATAACAGCGATGATGGTCAAAGGTTTGCATCAAGTGAGACCTGATGAAAAAATTGGCATCCTGCAGTTTGATACTCATTTTGATTTAAGGGATATGAGCGATAACGGCCCGTCCAACGGGACTCCAATGCGGAATTTAATTGAAAGCGGAGTAGTGGATGGTAGTAATATGTACAACATCGGCCTTCATGGATTTTTTAATACAAAAGATTTGAAGAACTATGCCGATGAAAAAGGTGTCAACTATTTCACTCTTCGGGAAACAAGAAAAAAGGGGATTGAAGAAACGGTTGTTGCCTGTTTAGATGCGCTCGCTGCGAAGGTGGATACCATTTATTTAACAGTCGATATGGATGTTCTTGATATTGCCTATGCTCCAGGAGTACCGGCCTCAACGCCGGGGGGCATGACAACAGCAGAACTGCTGGAAGGGGTACTAGCGGCAGCCAAGCATCCAAAAGTAAAAGCCATGGACATCGTCTGCCTTGACCCACTAAAAGACCCACATGTACAGCCAACAGTAAAACTCGGCACACACGTATTTCTAACCTTTCTTACAGGAGTAATGCTTCGCTAGACAATTAATGGTGTCAGGCACCACAAAAAGACACTTTCTTGCCAATGTCCACCCCGGGTGGACATTGGCTTTTTTAGGTTAATCTCCAAATAATTTAGGGAAATTAAAGGACTTTGGCTTATTCACGTAAAATTTATTAGTTAAGAATAACTTTTTGGGGATGGTAGTTTTGCAATTAATGGACTGGTGGGAAAGGACCCATACTATTCTACTAAAGGCAGTTTAGATGAAAAAGCATGACTTGTTACTCGAAAGAATCAACCGCATTGAACAGCTTGTTGTGACAAATGCACTCCCTCTAGAAGAAAGGGCATCACTTGAACCAATTAATGAAAATATTTTACACCAGCCGGATGACATGCCTATGCTAGACGAGGAAATAGAAATAACAAAAATGGAAAAAACTGATTCAAAAAAAATGGGAAGAAAAAGGACTCACAAAATAAGAAAAACGAATAGAAAGAGTGTCGAAGGAAACATAAGGAATAAAATTTTTTTTAGGAAAGTGGAGTCGACACTTTCTTTTTTATTGTAATTTCCTTATATGTGAAGTAATCAAAAAAGAAAGTTCGATAAGTGTATGAGAGTTACCCTAAAACTTTAAAAAGAATTTGACATTGTAAGCTTAATTAAAAAAACCCTGATATTCTCAAGGTTCTTATTGTTTAGAAATGGGATAATCGAAAAAATATAAATGTATTTAATTATAAATGACTATTTTTTATTGTTTTTCAATATTTTTTTGAGTAATTTAATAAGATCACTATTTTGTTCTTTTACGTCATTTAGTTCTTTTTTTAACTCTAAAATATCATTAGTGATATTCTCTAGTTTTTGAGACAAAGATGCCGGTTCTGCACTTTCTTGTCTTAATCCAGAAATATCATTAGCCATAATTTCCATTTTTTCAGCTAAAGAAGTCAGCTCTACATTTTCTTGTTTTTCAGAAACCTTAGATACTGGGAGTGTCGCGTTTAGATTTTTTTTACTAAGTTCTGTAACTGAATCCAATAATGACTCATTTTTCATAGTTGTTGCCAGTTGTTTCATGATAAAATTCAAATCAAGCGAATCCTTGTCTACATTGTTACCCGTATTCTGTACGCTATTATCAATAGTGACTTTCTTCCGTTTTTCAGTAATTTTTGACTCAGGAGGCGCAGGGTTTTGATTTTTTTTACTAAGTTCCGTAACAGAATTCATGAGCGAATCGTTTTTTAGAAGAGTTGTTGCCATTTGAATTAATGATCCAAAATCAAGCGAATTTGGATTTTTTAGTAAATTGTTGGCGAGATTTTCTAAATTGTTACCCGTATTCTGCACGCTATTTTCATTAATGTTTTCCTTCATAATTTAACCACCTTTTTAGTTTGAATTAGTAATAAGCTCAGAAATTTCCTAATATCTTATGTCGTTTGACTAAAAATGTAGTGTGTTAATAACATCATAAAAGGAAATATTTTTGCTTTAATTCTATAAATATAAAGAAAAAACTCTAGAAGATTATTTAATTTTAAATAATCTTCTAGAGTTCATCACACATCCATATGGAATTCCTAGAAAGATAAGTCCGATTTGAGTACATAGAATGATTGTGTAAGGAGCCCCATTTGAAATTCTAATCCCGTAAAGGGGGAAAGATATCCATAATCTGCATAGGGGTCGCTTCTCGAGGTGAATAGTCCTCCAGAACGTGCCGACTTGCAACGCAAAATATATTTTGTTTCAATATTTTCTTAGGATCGGTAGCAAATAGCCTTACGTAGGGATAAATTCCTGAAATCGTCGCGTATAGAGTATGCAATAATTTATCATTACTTACCTTTCCAATATACAGCATCGGAAGAAAATTGAAGTATTCGGAATTTTCCTCGCATTCCTTCATATTTACTTCGATCCGTAACGAATATATTTTGATTCGAGCTTGAAGTCTTATAAATTAAGGTGGACCCGTAACGAGAAATATGTCTTTCCAAACCTTCATTTCTATTAAACGGATTCATATATCCACCTCCAAATTACCGTTATCGTATAAAAGACCTTCTTATACTTGCCTAAGAAGATCCCTAAATTGACTGCGCATTTTAATCCTGCCTAAATTATAAGCAAAGAGTAGTAGCGATGCAGTCTCCAATACAAGCTTGTACGTCCGCTCGAGCTCCGAGCAAAACAGCTAACAGTAAAGCTACAATCAAAACGAATGCAATAAGAACTTCCACCACACTTACTGTACAAGGAGTTGCCATGTGTCATCCCCTCCTTATTATTTTTTAGAGAAGGAAGGTTTTTAATTTCCTTATATTAGACAAGCTATGGTGATAGAAAGAAATTGGTTCTAATTATATCTCTCAATTTATGAAATTATGTTATTGTACTTATAAATGTTCTTTCCCATATTTCCAAAGTACTTCTTGGATACCTCGACGAAGACTACCCAATTTTTTAGGAGAAATGAAATGGGACTATTGGAATATTTTCTTGAGGGAAATGCATAAAAAGTCGAAAAGAGAAAAATCATATATTTCCCTAAACCGCCATTTTATTAATCAAAAAAAGCCTAGGATAGTAAGGAATTAGGTAATAAATGCCCCATCATTATGGAAATAATTTAAATTATTCCTTGGGAAAGCGCATGTTCAGACAATTATCGAGTTTTATTGTCGGAAAATTGAAAAATTTAATCGGAATAAAGTAGGTTATTATTACAACAAGTCTGAATAAAGGAAGTGAGCATTTTGTTAAAAATGATTGATGCCCACATTCATCTCGATCATTATAGAGATGATGAGATTAGTCAGCTGATGGAAACTATTCCGCAAATTGAAAATCTGATTTCGGTTTCTTATGATTTAGAATCGTGTAAAAGAAACCATGGGTTTACGGGAAAATATCAAAAGGTGAGAGCCGCATTCGGATACCATCCTGAGCAGCCGCTACCAACAGTTGAACAGCAGAATGAGCTGTTCTCTTGGATGAATGATCATATTGACGTTATGATAGCTATTGGAGAGGTTGGGCTTCCCTATTATTTACGGAAAAAACAAAAGGTTACCACTTGCCAGTACGAACGGTACATAAAGCTGTTAGAGGCTTTTGTTCAAAAAGCAAGTACATATGGGAAGCCAATTGTCTTCCATGCCGTTCATGAGGAAGCTCCCATTGTTTGTGACCTTTTAGAAAAATACTCCATTAAAAAGGCTCATTTTCATTGGTTTAAAGGAGACAATAAAACAATTAAGAGGATGGAAAAAAATAAGTACAAAAATTAGTTCAAAGATATCCGCTAGAACAAATGATGATTGAAACAGATGGTCCATGGCCATTTGAAGGTCCATTTTGGGGAACTATGACACATCCGAATATGATGCTTGAATCCATTAAGGCAGTTTCTAAAATAAAAAAATTGTCTGAAGAAGAAGTGTCGGAAAGATTATGGAAGAACACAAGATTATTTTATCAATTATAAACGCATTATTATGATTTGTACTTAGAATGGAGTATGATTATGAAAATTGTCGTCCTTTCAGACACGCATTTGCCTAAAAGGGCTAAAAGCTTCCCACCTAGATTAATTGAAGAATTAGTCAATGCTGATTTAATCATACATGCCGGTGATTGGCAGACCATTGATGTATATAATGAACTAAAATCCTATGCCAATATTGTGGGTGTATATGGCAATGTAGATGAAGACGAAATCAAGGACTTATTTCCGGAAAACCGGGTTATTGAGGTGTCCGGTTTTAAAATTGGAATAACACATGGTCATGGCACAGGAAAAACAACAGAAAGAAGAGCCATTCAAAAATTTGCGGATGAAAAAGTAGATAGTATTATTTTTGGTCATTCACATATTCCTATTAAAAAATGCGAAAAAGGGATTTTGCTTTTCAACCCAGGATCACCTACCGATAAAAGAAGGCAGGAAAAATATTCATTTGGCGTAATTAATATCGGGGATTCTTTGGAAGCCGAGCATATCTTTTTTACTAAAGATTCTTCTGAAAATAATACAAAAGGGGAAAACAAACAATGAACAAGCCGGTAATCGTCTATACAACAAAAGACTGTATCGAATGTACGATGGTCAAAAAAATTCTTAGTGAGGAAGGAATTGCTTTTGAATCCAGGGACGTGTTGGCAAACCCTGAATATCAGGAGGAAGTGGAGAAATTCGGTTTTCTAGGAGTTCCTGTTACTGTCGTTGATAATCGAGCAGTGAAAGGATTTACAAATGAATTAAAGGAACTAATTGAAATAGCAAAAAGTTAAGGTGCAGCCTTCAATTCAGTACAAAAATGGCTTGGAGGAAAATCCCCCAAGCCATTTTTCTGTAAATTATTATGCACTAATCGATTTATCTGTTTTGGTACTTTGAAGTTCATCAGTAGGGTGGAATTCGTTCTCCATCTTGGAAACTACAACAGTTGCCACACCATTTCCGATTAAGTTCGTAATCGCACGTGCTTCAGACATAAAACGATCGACACCTAGTAACAAGGCAATCCCTTCAACCGGTATTACCGGGAAAGCAGATAGAGTAGCAGCTAGTGTAATAAAACCAGAACCCGTTACACCGGCAGCACCTTTAGATGTCAACATAAGAATACCTAATAAAGTGATTTGATGCCAAATCGTGATATCGACATTGTAAGCTTGAGCAATAAAGAGCGCAGCCATTGAAAGATAAATAGCAGTACCATCTAAGTTAAAGGAATACCCGGTTGGAACGACAAGACCAACAACTGATTTGGAACAACCGTATTTTTCAAGTCTTTCCATCATTCTTGGTAAAGCGGATTCAGAGGATGACGTACCTAACACCAAAAGAATTTCTTCCTTAATATAAGCGATAAATTTCAAAATATTAAAACCATAAAGCTTCGCGATTCCACCAAGGACAAAGATGATGAAAAGAAACATCGTTGCATAAACGCTGCCCATCAATTTTCCAAGCGAGACTAACGAACCAAGACCAAAATTACCAATCGTATAGGCCATTGCACCAGATGCTGCAATGGGTGAAAATTTCATTACGATATTAACAATCTTAAAGAATATCTCCGTAAATTGCTCAAACAAGGCAACAACTGGTTTCCCTTTTTGCCCTAAGGATGCAAGTGCAATCCCAAACAGGACGGCAAAGAATAAAATCGGGAGCAGCTCGCCCTTCGCCATTGCCCCAACAAAATTATCAGGAATAATTCCTAAAATAAATTCAATAAATCCATGACTAGTTTCATTTGCTTGCGCGGTAAATTGTGAAATATCTCCGCCTTTTACTGAATCTGTATTAAACCCAGATCCTGGCTTAATGATATTAACTAGGAGTAAACCAATCGCTAAAGCAAACGTCGTTACAATTTCAAAATACAGGAGCGCTTTCCCGCCGATACGCCCAACCTTCTTCAAATCCCCCATGTTACCGATGCCAATGACTATTGTAAAAAATACAATTGGAGCAATGACCATTTTTATTAACTTGATAAAGATATCCGCCAAAACCTTTAATTCTGTACCAAATTTCGGAAAAAGAAATCCGATAACAATCCCAAGTACGATCCCTAATAATACTTGGACGGTCAAATTTTTGAAATTAATTTTCATTTCCTCATACACCCCTTTGTTTAGTAATTCTGTTAACGCTTTCATCCCGCCTGATCACATAATAAAAGAAAATTCAGATTATAGTAAGATTTTGGTCATATTGGTCTTATTGTTCCTTTTGTTATAGAAAATACCTTAGTTAACTCTCATAAAAATCGAACAAAATTGCAATCTATGAATTTACTATTTCAATAAAATAGGCCATGATAATAATATAAAGTGAAATATAACTTCATTTAATGTAAGGGGGAGCAGGGGATGTTTCCGTTAAAAGTACTATTGATTGAAGATGATCCGATGGTTCGAGAGGTGCACCGCCAATTCATTGATAGGATTGAAGGGTTTTCGATTATTGGAATCGCCTCTAATGGGATGGAAGGGTTAAGATTAGTGAAAGAACTCAGTCCGGATCTGGCAATTATCGATATTTATATGCCTTATATGGGCGGATTGGAAATGCTCAGCGAACTGCGTTCAGAGGCCTATTCTGTGGATGTGATTGCGATAACAGCTGCGAGCGATATAGAAACCATCCACCGTGTACGACAACAAGGGGCTGTTGATTACATCATAAAACCGTTTACCTTTGATCGAATTAAAAAGTCACTTGATAATTATAAAAACTATCGAGTCAAATTAGGAGAAAAGAAAGCTCTTTTACAGGAGGAGCTTGATCAAATTTTATTTATTGATAGCAAAGAAGAGAGCGAAAGAGAGAGTTTACCCAAGGGATTAAATATGAATACGTTAATAAAAATTACCCATTTTATTTCGCAGGAAAAAGAACCTGTTTCTGCGGAAGAAGTGGCGGAAAGCATTGGAATGGCTCGGGTAACGGCTCGAAGATACCTTGATTACTTAGAAAAAGAAGGAAAAGTCAAGATTCATATCCATTACGGCGGCGTCGGAAGACCTATCAACCGTTACGGTGTTTAACGCGAATACCTTGAAAAGATTGCCTGTGAGAAAGGGGGAATCATGTTGGGTTGGAAAATAAGGTTGTCCAAACCAAAACTTCGATTACAATCGACGATAACCCTGCTGGTTTGTATCGTGGTCGTGATGGCATTGTTAGTAACCGAGATTTTAATCACCAACAGAATTTCAGAAGAAACAGAGAATAGCCAAGCTGAAAAAGCAACAGATATTGCGAGGATTGTTGCAAAGTCTCCGATTGTCATGAATGGGCTTAAAAATAAAACAGCAGAGAAGGATATCCAAACATTTGCGAATGATATTAAACAATCAACGCATGTTGAATTTATCGTCGTGATGGACATGTATGGAACAAGAAAATCACATCCCAACCGCAACCTTTTAGGTCTGCATTTTGTCGGTGGGGATGAAGGACCTGCCTTAAAAGGGAAAGAGCATATTTCCATTGCCAAAGGGACATTGGGATTGTCTTTACGCTCGTTTGTTCCGGTGTATGATCAAGAAAATAAACAAATAGGAGCAGTCGCGGTTGGGATTTCTTTAGAAAAAGTTAATCAGGCGATTGAACAAAGTAGGAAAATTATTTTAATCGGTGTGGGAGTAGGAATTCTAGTTGGGATTCTAGGAGCCCTTATTTTAGCTAGAAAAATCAAAGCGATTCTTTTTGGACTTGAGCCGAGTGAGATGGCAAAATTGCTTGAGGAACGTAGTGCGATGCTTCAATCCACAAAGGAAGGAATTTTGGCAGTTGACCAGGATGCTTTTACCACTCTCGTAAATAATGAGGGGATCCGACTTCTTCAAAAAGCTGGCATTCATGGGCCCTTTTTAGGAAGAAAAGTGGATGACTACATGCCAAATTCAATGCTATCTTCTGTTCTAGGAACGGGGGAATCTCAATTAGACCAAGAACAAGAAATCAATCATATTACCATTTTAACCAATCGGGTTCCGGTTGTTGTCAAAGGAAAGATTGTCGGTGCGATTGCTACCTTCCGAGAAAAAACCGAAATCAAGCAATTAGCTGAACAATTAACCGGTGTAAAGCTATACGCGGAAGCACTGAGAACTCAGTCACATGAATTCATGAATAAACTGCATGTAATATCAGGTTTAATTCATATGAAAGACTATCAAATGGTCTCGTCATACATTACCAAAATTGTCGATCACCAACAAACTGAGGTAGAATTTGTTGTCAGTCGGTTTAAAGATCCTGTTTTAGCAGGTTTTATTTTAGGAAAACTTAGCTTCGCCAGGGAAAATGGATGTGAATTAATCATTGATGGGGAAGGAAGTCTACCTGAACCAGAGCAGCAGGAAATAACACATGAAGTAGTAACGATTCTCGGAAATTTAATCGATAATGCACTGGATGCTGTTACGGACCGTCCACATAAAAAAGTTACCTTAAGGTTTGACTTTTACGATGAAGTCCTAGCGTTGGAGGTCCATGATACAGGACAAGGAATCGATGAGGATGTAAGACATCACTTATTTATCAAAGGGTATTCTACTAAGGGTGAAAATCGCGGAATCGGTTTATCATTGGTGCAGAGAAGCTTGGGAAAATTAAATGGACAGATAGAAATTCATTCCCAAAAAGGAAAAGGGACAACATTTATTGTTACTTTCCCTTATAAAAGCAAACAATAATAATGTTATGTTAACTGATACTTTTTCCTTTACATTCTAGTACCATAGGAATATTATGTAGTTAATTAAATAAAGTATTAGATCTACTAGGGGTGCCCTGTAAACAGGCTGAGAGAAAATGGTGAAATTTTCAACCCTTCGGACCTGATCTGGGTAATACCAGCGGAGGAAAGTAGCCAAGTGAATGTTAATTATTTCTTTGACTAACTAACCAGGTCCATTATTGGATCTGGTTTTTTTATTTTAAAATAAGAAACGGGGAAATCGAGATGGAAAAAAATAGTTTGTATGAAACGTTGGAAGAAGTTAGAAAGGTTAATCCGCTGGTACATAATATTACCAATGTGGTCGTTACAAATTTTACGGCAAATGGGCTCCTTGCCCTTGGTGCCTCACCGGTTATGGCATATGCAGCTGAGGAAGTAGCAGATATGGCCAAGATTGCAAGTTCATTAGTATTGAACATTGGAACATTAAACCCACAGACAGTAGAATCGATGATCATTGCCGGAAAAGCGGCCAATGAATCCGGTGTTCCCGTCATTTTTGACCCGGTTGGTGCAGGGGCTACCCGCTATCGAACCGAAACCGCGCAAAGAATTATGAACGAGGTAAAAGTCTCTGTGATTAGAGGTAATGCAGCCGAAATTGCCAATGTGGTTGGTGAAAAGTGGGAAATTAAGGGCGTCGATGCTGGGGATACAAAAGGAAATATCATTGAACTAGCTATTACTTCAGCACAAAAATTGAATGGTCTTGTCGTCATCACTGGAAAAGAGGATGTCGTTTCGGATGGGAAAACAACCTATGTCGTGTCAAATGGACATCCAATTTTAACGAAGGTGACAGGCACTGGCTGTTTATTAACCTCTGTGATTGGAGCGTTTGCAGGAGTGGAAAAGGACCTGCTTCAAGCTTCAGTAGCTGCTTTAACGTATTATGGAATCGCGGCAGAGAAGGCAGCAGCAAAAACAGTTGAAATGGGACCTGGAAGTTTCCAAATCGAATTCTTAAACCAATTAACTTTAGTTTCTTCCGAAGATATCATTTCACATGCTTCTGTTAAACAATTCAATCGATAACTGGGGGTAATTTAAATGAAAAAAGCATTAACAATCGCTGGTTCTGATAGCGGCGGTGGAGCAGGAATTCAAGCGGATTTAAAGACATTTCAGGAATTAGATGTTTTCGGGATGTCGGCATTGACTGCAGTAACTGCCCAAAATACATTAGGCGTCCATGCTGTCTATCCAATGACCGCTGAGGCAGTCGTAAAACAGATCGAAGCGATCGGCGAAGATATCGGTACGGATGCGGTGAAAACAGGAATGCTTTTTAATGCTGAAATAATCGAGGCCGTCGCTGGACAGCTTAGAAATTATCAATGGCAAAATATTGTTGTCGATCCTGTCATGATTGCAAAGGGTGGCGCTTCTTTGTTGCAAATGGAAGCCATTTCTGCCATGAAAAAATACTTATTGCCCCTAGCAACGGTAATCACCCCGAATATTCCAGAAGCGGAAGTACTAACGGGTATGTCGATTCTGACAGTGGAAGATAAACTGGAGTCTGCTAAAAGACTACTTGCGTTAGGCGTAAAAAATGTCGTGATTAAGGGCGGCCATGATGAAAATGAGTCTGAATCCACTGATTTATTATTTGATGGAAAGGAATTTTACTACTTTACCAGCAAGAGAATTCAGACAAAGAACACACATGGAACCGGTTGTACTTTTTCCGCAGTAATTACTGCTGAACTAGCAAAAGGGGAAACTCTTTATGAAGCAGTTTGTATAGCAAAGGATTTTATTCAGTCCGCAATTGAAAACCATTTGGAGATCGGGCAGGGACATGGTCCAACTAACCATTGGGCATATCGAAAAAGAAAAATTGCAAAGGAACTGGCTGAATTATGAAAAACTTACGAGCGGCTTTAAGTGTTTATTTTATCATGGGCAGCACCAACTGTTTAAAGGATCCAGTCGAGGTTTTAAATGAGGCGATTGCCGGAGGGATTACACTTTTTCAATATCGAGAAAAGGGTGACGGCGCGTTAACTGGATCTGACAAATATGCACTCGCGAAAGAACTCCAAGCCATTTGCAGAGCACATCATATCCCTTTCATTGTTAATGACGATATAGAGTTGGCTGTGGCAATTGATGCGGATGGTGTACATATCGGACAAGAGGATGAAACGGTATACACAGTTCGAGAAAAGATCGGCGATAGGAGAATCCTTGGGGTTTCCGTCCATTCAACGGAAGAAGCAATGACTGCAATAAGCGGTGGTGCTGACTATTTTGGCATTGGTCCTGTTTTTCCGACAAAAACAAAGTTGGATGCCAAACCATCACGGGGAACAATACTGATCGAAAAATTACGAAAAGATGGGATTGATATTCCGATTGTTGGGATCGGAGGGATCACGGTAGAAAACGCTCAATCGATAGTGGAAGCTGGGGCAGATGGGGTTTCCGTTATTACGGCCATAAGCCATGCAGAATCACCAATCGAAGCAGCCAGGGCGTTAAGAAATAGTGTCGGTATTAAAGGAGAAGTATTCTAGTGAACAAAACACATAAACTGACGTTAACTGCGATGATGATAGCGATCGGTACCATTTCAAGCAATCTGTTCTATATACCGATTGGATTTACAAAGGTCTTCCCGGTTCAGCACTTTTTGAACGTTTTATCAGCCGTTCTTTTAGGACCTTATTATGCTGTAGCTCAAGCCTTTTGTGTATCCCTGTTAAGAAACCTGATGGGAACTGGTTCGATTTTTGCCTTTCCTGGAAGTATGGTTGGAGCTTTACTGGCCTCGCTATTATTTTTGAAAACTAGAAAGATCTATCTTGCTTTTATCGGAGAAGTAACTGGAACGGGTATCATTGGGGCACTGCTTTCTTACCCAATCGCTACTCTTTTTCTCGGTCAAAAGGCAACATTATTTGGGTTTATTCCATTATTTATATTTAGCTCGTTTGCTGGAGCGCTGATTGGATTTATTATTTTAACCGTATTTTTAAGAAAGAAAGTTTTGATTGTTAGTGAAAATGATACCAATATCAGGAACTAATCATCGATAGTAAGGGAGTGAACAAATGAAAGAGGATCTGCTTGGAAAAATCGCACAAGAAGTAGAAGCGAGAGAAGCGGAATTAATCGAATTGTTGACCATGCTTATCGCATTTCCAACCGTTAGTCCTCCTGCACGGAATACAAATGATGTCCAGGAATTTATAAAAGGGTATTTAGAAAACATGGGATTTTCCACGGATAAGTGGGATGTCTATCCCGGAGATCCGAATGTGGTTGGCAATTTACCTGGAGAATCTTCTGATCAATATAATAGTTTGATTGTAAATGGTCATGTGGACGTGGCGGAGGTAGGTGATCATTCAGAGTGGGACCAATCTCCTTTTTCTGCCTATTGCAAAGATTCTTATATCTATGGACGTGGTGTGGCCGATATGAAGGGCGGGATTGCGGCATCACTAATAGCAATTAAACTTTTAAAAGATCTGGGTATCCCGCTTAAAGGTGATCTCCAATTTCAATCTGTTATCGGTGAAGAAGTTGGAGAGGCTGGGACGCTGGCGTGCACTGAGAAGGGTTATACCGCTGACTATGCAGTAGTGGTTGATACAAGTGATTTGCATATTCAAGGACAAGGCGGAGTCATAACTGGATGGATTACCATTCAAAGTAAAGAAACTTATCATGATGGAATCCGCCGGAAGATGATTCATGCAGGTGGCGGCGTAAAAGGGGCCAGTGCAATTGAGAAAATGATGAAAATAATTTCTGGGCTCCAAGACCTAGAACGCCATTGGGCCATTACGAAGAGTTATGAAGGCTTTCCACCCGGCACAAATACGATAAATCCGGCAGTGATTGAAGGTGGCAGGCATGCAGCATTTGTGGCCGATCGCTGTGCTCTATGGGTTACGGTTCATTTTTACCCGAATGAAGACTATGAAGAGGTTATTAAAGAAATAGAACAACATATTGGTGCGGTTGCAGCAGCAGATCCGTGGCTTCGCGAGAATCCGCCACAGTTTGTTTGGGGCGGAAAATCAATGATTGTTGATCGTGGTGAAATTTTTCCATCGTTAGAAATTGATTCTGATCATCCTGGAACGAAGGTTTTAGCTAATTCCTATGAAAAATTGTTAACAGACAAGCCGACGGTGGGCATGTCAACCACCGTTACAGATGCAGGCTGGCTGGGTCGAGCTGGTATTCCAACGGTCATCTTTGGACCTGGTAAATTGGAAGATGCCCATTCAGTCAATGAGAAAGTTGAAATTCAGCAATTATTAGATTTTACAAAAGTATTAGCCGTATTTATCGCGGAATGGTGTAACACGAGGAAGGAAGAGTATGGAAATGAAACTCACCGAGAGACTTTATCAATCAGTAAATGATGTATGGCAGAAAACCCATCAACATCCATTTGTAGTCGGAATAGGTACAGGGGATCTGCCTGTTGAATCCTTTATCCGCTATATGAAACAGGACTATGTGTTTTTAATTGACTACTCTAAGCTGTTTGCTATAGGGGCTGTTAAGGCAAAGGATATTGAAACCATGGCCGCATTTGCGAAGCTTTTGCATGAGACATTGCACGGGGAAATGGATCTGCACCGACAGTATGCTGAGAGGTTTGGAATTACCCATCAACAGCTGGAGGAAACAAAACCAACGCCGGTTAACTTAGCTTATACTCGGTATATGCTAAATGTCGCTCAAACAGGTTCGCTCGAGGAATTAATTGCTGCTCTCTTGCCGTGTATGTGGAGCTACTGGGAGATTAGCAAGATGCTAGCAGATACTTATCCAAATGCTAGTGACCACCATCTTTATGGAGAATGGGTGAAAATGTACTCTTCTAATGAATTTGGTTCATTAGCGACTTGGTTGATCGATTTGTTAGATAGATTGACAGAGGGTAAACCGGAGCGGGAATTAGCCAACTTAGAAGAACACTTCCTGACTACATCAAAATTTGAATATATGTTCTGGGATATGGTCTATCAGGGAGGCGAGTGGCCTGTCTAGCTCAGCCATGTTATCTATCAAAGACCTATCCTACTCTTTTCAAAGTGAAGGAAACTCCAATCCTATTTTCAATCAAATTTCCCTAGACGTTAAGCCAGGAGAGTTTGTCTCAGTGATAGGCGCAAGTGGATCTGGAAAGAGCACTCTTTTTAAATTGATTTCTGGTTTACTTGAACCTGATCAAGGAGATATTATGGTCAACGATCAAAAGACTGGAAAGAGATTAGGGAGTATCGGTTACATGCCGCAAAAGGATCTGCTTTTACCATGGAGAACTGTTTTAGAAAACGTGTTACTACCTTTAGAAGTGACAAAGGAACCTAAGCAAGCGAGAATACCTGAAATACGAGAGTGGTTATCGCGTTTTGGTTTGGCAGAATATGAAAAAGCTTATCCGAATGAACTTTCGGGAGGAATGAAGCAGCGCGTGGCCTTTTTAAGAACCCTTATGACAGGGAAAGATCTTTTATTATTGGATGAGCCCTTTGGCGCACTCGATTCCCTGACAAAACGGAACATGCATAGCTGGTTATTAGGACTGTGGGGGGAATTACAAAAGACGGTATTGTTCATTACCCATGATCTTGAAGAAGCGGTTTTGTTGAGTGATAGAATCTATTTGCTCCAAGACACCGGAATCAAAGAAATAAAGGTCAACCTGGTGAGACCAAGAAGTTCACACCTAATCTATCAATCAGAGTTTATTACGATGAGAAAAGAACTGGAGTGGCTGATTCACAATGAAAGCTAGTTTGAAAAAATGGACGGAACAGTACGGTTTGTTTTTGATCGTGGTAATCCTCCTTGTCAGCATATGGGAATGGGTCGTCAGGCAAGGCATGATTCCTTCCTTTATTTTGCCAGCGCCTTCGGCTATTTGGGGGTCATTACAAGAAAATCGACAGCTTTTGTTTGAAGTGCATTTGCCGGCTACCGTAAAGGAAGTTCTGATCGGTTTTGTACTCTCCGTAATCGGTGGATTATCGCTAGGAGTTGCTATGCATTTTTCTCGTTCTATTGAAAAGGTATTATATCCATTTCTTGTTATCTCACAAACGGTGCCGTTAATTGCAATTTCACCGATTTTTATTATGTGGTTTGGCTATTCGATTTGGAGCAAAATTGCCGTGACTATTTTAACCGCCTTCTTTCCCATCGTCGTAAGTACCTATGATGGGTTGAAATCTGGTGGAAGCGAATACCGGGAATTACTGTTAACGATGGGCGCCAATCGATGGACAATTTTTAAAAAAATCCAGATTCCCATGGCATTACCAGCCATTTTTTCAGGATTGAAGTTGTCAGTTGTTTATTGTGTTGTCGGAGCGACGGTTGGTGAATGGCTGGGTGCTAGTGAAGGCCTAGGGTACTTCAGTCGACGAATGTCTGGTAACTTACAGGCAGACTCCGTGTTTGCTGCAATATTTTTATTATCGCTTTTAGGAATTGTGTTGTTTTTATTCATTGGTTTATTGGAAAAACAGCTATTGAAAAATAAGATTCGCAACTAGAAAGGGAGTAAACTCAAATGAAGAAAAGTTTTTTGATCATGTTAAGTCTATTGTTACTGCTATTAAGTGCTTGTGGTAAAAACAATGAAAAGGAATCAGATAAAGCCACTGGGGCTGCCGGTAAACTACAAAAAGTTAGCTTAATGCTAGATTGGTATCCAAATGCGGTGCACTCCTTTCTTTTTGTCGCTGAAGAAAAGGGCTATTTTAAAGAACAAGGCTTAGATGTTGATATCCAAATGCCAGCAGATACCAATGATCCGCTTAAACTAGTTGCGGCCAACCAAATTGACATGGCGCTTAGCTATCAACCACAGGTACTTGTGGCACGCAGTGAAGGTATTCCTGTTCAATCCATTGGAGCAATTGTTCGTCATCCATTAAATCAATTAATGGTGCCAGCAGATGGTTCGATAAAATCACCCAAAGATTTAGCTGGGAAAACGATTGGCTATCCATCGATTCCATTAGATGAAGCGATCGTTCAAACGATGGTGAAAGCTGATGGCGGAGACGCCGGAAAGATAAAAATGGTCGATGTGGGCTGGGATCTCATTCCTGCGATGGCAACGAAAAAAACTGATGCGCTGATCGGCGGCTATATTAACCATGAGAAGTTATTGCTGGAAAAAGAAGGTCACCCGATGAGAGCATTAAATCCGGCGGACTATGGCGTTCCAGATTATTATGAATTAGTTATGGTCGCTAGTGAAAAGGGATTAAAAGAAAAACCAGAAGTGTTTAAAAAGTTTATGGCTGCGATTACAGATGGTCAAAAATACGTTCAGAAACATCCAGAAGATGGTCTCTCGATATTAATGAACCATGAAGATAAAACATCACCATTAGAAAAGGACGTCGAAACAAAAAGCTTAGAAATTCTTCTCCCGCTAATGGATGCCAAAGAAAAACCATTCGGCTACCAAGACCCAGAAACCTGGAAAACCGCAGCCCAATGGCTTAAAGACAAAAAAGTCATAAAAGACACAGTCAAAGCCGAGAAAGCATTTATTAACTTTTAAAATATTTTGGTGTCAGGCACCACAAAAAGACAAAACGAGCAAAATGTCCGCCTTGGGTGGACATTTTTTTGTTGGTATTTTTTATGGGGTTGTTGCTGTATACCTCAATGAAGTTTGCTAATATATAGGTAAAATCTATTATTGAGGTAGCTACATGAAAATCTTTGTAACAATGAAAAGTCTGGCTAAGAGGAAGGATTATCTTACGAGTAAGGAGATTCATTTAGAGAGTTCTCCGCCGACACTTAGAGTGTTGTTGACAGAATTAGTGTCAATCCAAGTCCAGGAGTTTAATGCAACAACCCAAGCAGAAACCAACTTGGTAAGTTTTCTTACAAACGAGAAAATCAAACAGCAAGTCCATGCCGGAAAAGTAGGGTTTGGGACTAAATATAGCGACCAAAAAGCCAATCTGCAAACGGCAGCCAGGGTGGCTATCCAAGCCTTTGAAGATGGGTTATACCGAGTATTTATTAATGAAAAAGAGTCGCTCGATTTAGATAAGCCATTGGATTTACAAGAGGATGATCAACTTACTTTTATAAAGCTGACAATGTTAGCAGGACGTATGTGGTAATGGGGGGAAACGGTATGAGAGCAAAAAATAAGGATCAATATTATGAGAGTTTAGAAGCGAAGGCAAACAAAGAATTTTCTGGAAAAGAGCAGAAGTTGGCGCTGCTGCTAATAAAATTAATGGACGCGACCTACATCGTACGCGACACAAACCTTCAAGAAATTAGAAACATCCTATTCACACAAAAAAGCCCCCGTGACCCCCTCATTTTCCAACCGCTAGTGGAAATTGTGCACACCTTAATCGGAGCAGAATACGGGGCTCTTTTTCAATATATCGTCGACCATAAATGTGAATATCCATACAGTGAAGGGTATTCGCGACGACCGTTTCGGACGAGAAACCTCGAGTATCACTTCCAAGGAATGATCGAGAGCTTCCTTTATATATTTGACTTGGATTTTGAAGAGTTTTCGATTATTGATTATCTATCTAGCCGTGAGGGTTCGCCGATATACAATCCTCTGATCAGTGATATGATTGCCTATGAAATTGACCAAAATAATGAGCGGGTATTTCAAGCCCTATCCAATATAATTTTCGGAGAAAATAATACGGCACTACTTACATACGAAATGATCAAGGGTATTTTTAAAAGCCATAGCCAGCAAGGATATAATATGCTCGGTGATTTGTTACTTGCTGCCAGAATGCAAGAGGGCTTGCGCCAAAGCATTGTCGAAAATATGGATGAAGGTACATTAGAAGCTACTATATACATGATTAAAGTCATCCTTGACAACGAACTTATTCGTTACAGTTCCGTTGTGAGAGCGCTTGACGTTTGGACAGGCTTGGACCTGCAATCCTCGGATAAAAGAGTGACTAAGCGATCGATTCAATACGCGGCAGATTCTCTATCCAATCGAGTGCTGCGTGAAGAGGGAGTTAGAAGCGAGAATCTAAATACGCTTTGCATTAGCCTTTGGGCAACAGCTGTGAATGAAGAAGATGATATAAAAGAACCGATCCAATTCCTGATGGAAAACGGCGAAACCTATCAAAAGGTGATGGCCCAATTTTTTTTAACACAAAGCCAAAATTCGGGTATGAGATTTGAGTTAGTACACCCGTTTTTAAGTGAAAAGAACGTAGAGCTACAATATTATCTTCTCAAAAACTATGTGTATGACTACGATATCCTTTGGTCATACGATTCTGAAAAAAGTGAAAGCACCCTGACATTCAACCAGGTCCCATTTTTAGAAAACAAGAAGGAACGATCTCGACAGTTTGAGTTGTTTAAAAATATGTTCTTACAAATGCCCAAAAGAGAACTCGAAATCGAATCAAAAACGAATCAAGGCCAAACTCTAATTTTCTCAAGAGACGAAATTGCGAGAAAAATGATGTTCTTAACTGCCTACGACTTGGATAAGGATTGGCTAAGACAATTAATTGAATCGAAGGACAAGCTAAGTGCTGAATTAAGAGAAGATTTGCTATCATTTTTTATCAAGGATGACTCGGATAAAACACAACGCGATTTCCTTTTTGCAAGCCTCGCTGATAAAAGTGTGAACAATCGAGAAATCGCACTCACGATCATCAAATTAATGGAACTTATGCCTGAGGAAATTTTAAAGATTGAAGCGATGTTAAAATTAAAAACTGGAGCCCTCCGACAAGGAGCCATTCAGATTTTACTAGGACTCCCAAAGGTTCAACTAGAAACCGCGCTTGACCGTTTATTATCAAGTAAAGCAGAGTTGCAACGAGTGGGTGCGCTTGAAATCTTATCAGAAATTAATGATCAGGAGGATCGTGAAAGACTTGTTAAAGCTTTTAAAAATACAATCCTTCAAATGAAAGCTGGCTCAAAAGAACAAATATTATTTGATAAATTGTTTCAAACCGAGGAATACAACCTGGAAAATGGGTTTGGATTATATGACCCGAATCATCGAGTAAACCTTGAACTCGAGCATCCTAAACAAGAGTTAAAAAACCTTTTACAGCAAACCACAGATTCTAGCAATCAATTTCTTCAAGGTTTAGCCGCATTAATTCATGAACATCGTCAGGTGGAATATGTAGTTGAGTGGTATGATGGCTCAAAGGATACGCTCCATATTGGCGAGGAATTAAGGTGCTCTTATCAAGTGGATGAAAAACAGAAAGTCGATCATCTTCCATTAGCTGAAGTTTGGAAGGAGTATTTTAATACCCATGTGCTACCAGCATCAGAGCTCATTCAGACTGCCTTCTATCTTCACTCAGACAGAATCTTTAGTTATTACCATAATAGGCTGGATGTTTGGGAGGTTATGGATTATCCAAAGGCAGAGGGCTGGAGGAAAACATTTTTAGAAGAAATTTATCCAATCGAAAACATCGAAGAAATGAATCGCTTTCTTGATGATTTGAATTATCGTTCCCAAGTAGAAACGCTTTTTGATGCTTATTTTACCAGTCAAGATTCAAAAGAGCTTTTCGACAACATCAGTGCTGTGTTAAATTTTCTGGTACATTCGATTCCTGAAGATAAACTCAAAACTGAATACAAGCAGCTTGATTTTCTTACCGATCCATGGCTGGAATGGACTGAACACTTTGCCGATATTACTAGTGAATACTTTGATGTGTATTTCAAGCTTCATTATCAGTTATATACGATGGCTAATTTTGAAAGTTTTTTTCCGTCGATGGAAGATTTAGCAAAAGCTTATGCACGTAAATTGATCGATGAACAAGTCATTTTTCATGAGCTTTTGGGTCGAGAGGATACAAGTAGAGACTATGTATCAGAATTAACCAATCCCAAGGATCATTTTTTAAAAAATTATCCTGATATGATTCCTATTAAAGATCAGCTGGTTCAAAGAATATTAGAAATTGAACTAAAAAGAGGGGATCTCCAAACAGATATAACTACCGTAGCAATGGGAATTGAACGCCATGAAGGCATAGAATCCTTTGTTCAAATCTTATTAGGCCTTGATAAAGAATCGTTCGTGCGCGGCTATATTTATGGTTATGGCAGCGATCTCACTAAAAAAGAAGTGTTCTCCCACTTATTAAAAACAAGTTATCCAAAAGAGGGAGACAGCGACGTACAACTGAAGCAATTTTTAAAGGGGAAGACATTGTCGGAAAAAAGATTATTAGAGGCAGCGATGTATGCCCCGCAATGGCTAGACATTGTTTCAAAGCACTTAAATTGGAATGGTTTGAGGAGTGCCGCCTGGTATTTCCATGCCCATATCAATGAGACATTTTCTGAGGAAAAAGAAACCATTGTCGCCCATTATTCGCCCATCTCACCACAGGAATTTCAAGATGGTGCTTTTGACATCAGGTGGTTTAAAGAGTCTTACGAACAGTTGGGTCAGGAACGCTTTCAAATTCTCTATCAATGTGCTAAATACATTTCGGCAGGTGCGAATCATCGCAGATCACAGCTGTTTGCGGATGCGGTCTTGGGGAAATTAGCAATTGAAAATACTAAAAACCTAGTTCAGGAAAAAAGAACAAAGGATCAGGTATTATGTTACAGCTTGATTCCAGTGAAAAATGAACAAGATGTTCTCGAACGGTATGTATTCATACAAAGATTTTTACAGGAAAGTAAGAAGTTTGGGGCACAGCGTCGTGCCAGTGAATTGAAAACAGTCACAATTTCCCTTGATAACCTTGCCAGAAATGCAGGCTATAAGGATGTAACAAGGCTAAAGTGGGCGATGGAAGCGAAAAAAATGGAAGAAATTGCGCCATTTCTTAAACCAAAAGTGATGGATGATCTGACTGTACAGCTCGTGATTGATGCCAATGGGCGAGGAGATATCAAAGCAGTAAAAGGAGATAAAGCACTAAAAAAACTCCCAGCCAAGTACAATAAACACGAATATATAGTTGTCTTAAAAGGGATCAAATCTGATTTAAGGGAGCAATACAAACGAGCAAAAGAAGAGTTAGAACGCTCGATGGAGCTTGGAAACGGTTTTCTTTTAAGTGAAGTTTATACTATGATGAAAAATCCGGTGTTAACGCCACTCATGACATCATTGGTACTAAAAGTGGGGAACTATTTAGGCTTTTTTGAAGACGGTTGTCTAAATGGTGTTGGGGCGGTTGATAAGTATTCCATTCAGGCCACTGATGAAATTTTCATCGCTCACCCAGTCTATCTCTTTGAGAGTGGGCAATGGAGTGAATTCCAACGGGATTTATTCGCTCGGAAGGTGAAACAGCCGTTTAAGCAGGTGTTTCGAGAACTATATTTACCAAATCAAGATGAACTTGCAGCGGGAACGGGAACACGAAGATACGCGGGTCACCAAATCCAGCCGCAAAAAACAGTTGCCTTATTAAAAAATCGCTTGTGGACGACGAGCTATGAAGCGGGACTTCAAAAAGTCTACTACAAGGAAAATATTATCGTGCAACTAAATGCTTTAGCCGATTGGTTCTCTCCATCGGATGTTGAGTGTCCGACCTTGGAAACAATCGAATTTTTCGACCGTCTTACCTATCAACCTCTAGAAATTAAAAATATTCCGAAGGTGATCTTCTCGGAAACGATGCGAGACATTGATTTGGTTGTCAGTATCGCCCATTTCGGCGGGGTGGACCCAGAGGCAAGCTTAACGACGATTGAAATGAGAAAAGTAATAGTGACGGAATCGGTTCGATTAATGAGACTGGAAAATGTAAGAATCGAGGGCAATTTTGCGTTGATTAACGGAAGTCTTGGGGATTATAGTGTTCACCTGGGAAGTGCCAATGTGTATAAACAGGCTACAGGTGCCATTTATATCGTTCCCGTCCATTCACAGCAGCGTGGTCGAATCTTCCTGCCATTCATGGACGAGGACCCAAAGACAGCCGAAATTGTTTCAAAAGTCCTTTTGCTCGCGGAAGATAAGAAAATCAAAGATCCGTTTATTTTGGAACAAATAAAAAACTAGCAAAATTTCGTTCATACAAAAGACCGCTATTTCGATGGTAGCGGTCTTTCCATTTTATAAAAATGTACGATAAACGGGTCTCGTGATAAGATTCATGAAATATGCAGAGATCCGCGGATTTGGCTTTCTTTTTTTATTTAGGAAGGTAATGATGGTGTCTGCCTTTTTGATCCCTACTCCATGTCCATAGAATTGGTCATCGGACATAAAAATTACATTTTCAGCGCGCCAATGTGACTCCTTCGGGTTGACATCCGGATTATTGAAATGCAAGATGTCACCAGGTATGAAATCATACCCATATTTTTGAGTTAGCTTTAGATCGTTATCAAATTGCCAATCCATTAAGAGAAGCCGGTTAAAAAGTAGATCAAACCTTGTGCTTCCAATCGAATAAAGGGTAGCAAGATATAAGACAATCGCGATTCCTGTTGAACAATCAAAGGCATAAAGGGCTCCATTCTTTAAAACATCAAGAATGGCGACGCTGGGCCTAACACTTGGCTTCAAGAGAAAGCCGCCATTACTTAGACGATCCCAGTACTTTTTATTGCAAAAGGCATAGGTAAAGGTTGTAAACTTTACCTTACTTTTATTAAGCTCTCGGGCAGCTTGCAGCGTTTTTGTTCGGAACAGCAGCTCAAATTGGAATTGACCTAAAGTTTGATACTGATAAATTTCCTTGTATTTATCCATTTTAGTAACGATGTCTTTCTGTTCTTTCGTTGTAAGGGTATGACTAAGATCATCCACGTGAATCGTTTGCTGATTTATTTTAATCATTTTCCCACCTGCTTCCCTAATCCTCTCCTTCTAAAAAATATGAAACTTTTAAACTAATAGTTCCAATTATCTGCTAGTTTTTTATTTTTCATAAATCTAACGTACATTAAGAAGAAGACGATTGCGCTGATGAATCTTAGGATGGATATGATGTTCATTGCTTTTTGTATGCCGGTTACTTCGAGAAGCCAAATGCCGATTTGCGGCGCGATGAAGGCAACAAAGGATAATAGGACATTATAGGTTGTGATGCAATACGTTCTTTTTTCCTTTGGAGATTGCTCCAACAACAGGTTGAACAATAGCAGCATGGTACCTGAAAGAAAGAACCCTGAAGTCATCGAGACAAAGGTTAAATAGATTAGATTAGTGGACAAAACGGTCAAAAACGGTGCAGTTGCCATTCCTGCAGCAACCCAAACGAGCATTAAGGTATTGGATTTTTGTTCCGCCCATCTTTTCCATAAGGGGAAGGTAAATATCTGCACTAATTGATTCGCTACTGAAAATATACTAATCCAAAGAATCGTTGCATGAGCATATTTCACATTATAAATATTAAATAATCCCCATGCCATTTGCCATGAGAAATTAAAACATAAGGCAGTGATTAGAAACCACTTGTATCCGTTATCCTTAAAAATCGACCAATCCATTGACGCATTCTTTTGCTCATGCTCCTTGTTCGACTTCGGTTGTACTGTTTCCTTGTGCCTCATTAAGAAAAATACTTCTAATAACCCAAATAGAAAGGCCATGAGAAATAAAAGCTGGTAGGCGACCGCATGGTTGGTTTGGTTTTTCATAACGATCCCAATGATCAAAGTTGTGATCATGCCTACAATGGTTAATAGTCGATTTCTATCACTGAAAAACGCTCCTCTTCGGTCTTCGTTAATCATTCCACTAATAAGCGTTTGCCAGCCGATATTTGATATCGTTCCGGGTACATTCATTAAAGCCACGATGATCAAAAACGCCCATGCTTGATAATCCGAACGAATAAAAAGGACTCCAGCTAAAAGAACAAATAAGATTCTTGCCCATAAAACGGACATGGCAACGGTCTTCTTTTGCTGTTCTAAACGATTCAACATGATAGCAGCTGGTATTGTCATAATTAGTGCAACTAATGGCGGAAGCGAGCTGATCAAACCGACTTGATAGTTGCTAGCGCCGAGAATGGAAATAGCGAAAATAGGAAAAAAATTACTGGCAAGGTTCACAGCTATGGTAGATACCATCCCATGATAGATACTAACTTTTTCGTTGTATGTGCGCATGTTCATCCACCATCTTCATCAAAATTCTATAGCTATTATACAACAAGAATACTTGATTTTTTCAAAATTATTTTAAAATAACTAACCATGGATCATTTATGAAAGTGTTTTGTGCTACCCTTAGAAATATTCCGTCTGGATTGTAGTATTACTGCCTTTTAATGATAAAAAGACAATAGTATTTCTACAATATTTTTACAAAAGAAATAATAAATTCCTCATATTTATTTGCATTATCCAGGACCATCTGTTATAGTTAAGGAGAATTATTTTTGTTAGTCGGTAAAGATGAAAAAAGGGAATACTGCTTTTTGTCTAAAAGATCGAACTGAGCAAGGATAGTAATTTTATGTGTGCAAAGCACACAGCAGGAGGAAACACAAATGGAACAAGGTAAAGTAAAATGGTTTAATGCAGAAAAAGGTTTTGGATTCATCGAGCGCGAAGCTGGAGACGACGTATTCGTACACTTCTCTGCTATCCAAGGCGAAGGTTTCAAATCTTTAGACGAAGGTCAAGCAGTGACTTTTGAAGTTGAACAAGGTCAACGTGGACCACAAGCAACTAACGTTCGTAAAGCATAATCTAAACCACATAAATGTGAATGAAAAGGCTCTCTTGTAGAGCCTTTTTTTAATTTCATACAATTTATAAGCAAATACATAAAAATACCGCGGGGAGAAGAGGAAAAACTCTTTCCCTTTTTTATTAGCAGAAGTTGAAATATAATGAAATCACATACATAGTGGAAGGAAGTGTTAGGATGATCATCCAGCGTCCTCAATTAGAGCAGTCCGAATTGACGAAGTATATTCCGCCCAAAGGTGAATATGAAACATTCCGTGATATGGACCATTACAAAGAGAAACTCAAGGAATGGGGTTTATCCTCAGCGAGAGAAGCAAAAAAAGAATTCTGGTACAAGGATCGAAACTATCAGCGGCAAGTAACTATTAAAGGGTATGAAACTTACGGGAGCGCATTGGATATTAATACGCTAGTGATTGAATTCCAAGACGGAAATCTCACCTGTATCCATCCAGCCTATTTAAAAGAAATGCAGCAATCAAGCTTTGGAAAAGAAAGCTTGTTAACTTTTGATAAAAAAGAAACGGTTGCACCTGAACTTGTGACTGTAGACGAAAGTGAACCAATAATTGCAGAGGCAATCACAGAACAAGCTGAAAAACCTGAAAAACCTGAAAAACCTGAAAAACCTGAAAAACCTGAAAAACCTGAAAAACCTGCCAAAAAAGAAGCAGCTAAGCCACCAAAAGCAAAGGAACCGAAACCCAAAAAGGAGAAGGCTCCAAAACTGGAACTTCCAGTAGACAAGGTCCATTTTACTGCCAATGTAAAACAGTTCGCGCTCGTTTACAATCCATTTAATGAGGAAAATGATGAAGTTGTTGTCTTAGAAAATGTTCAGATTGTCCACGAGGAAAATCCACTAGAAATCGGTCTAGCCTGGTGCAGCCACAGCAAGACACTCAAAAAGTTTGAATTGGCGATAGGGGATGCACTTGAATTCGATGGTAAAGTTGCTGCTAAGAAACTTGGAAAAGGAAAAGATGTAGACGAAGAATTCCTAGTAGATGTCCCGGTCTTGTATAAAATCAATAACCCATCAAAAATCGTTAAAAAATAGGACGCTCTCATAGAGGTCCTATTTTTGTCAGACAAACATGTCAAAGGGAGAGGCACTTGTATGATCGCACTGATTATTGTTTTAGGCTTAGTTGGACTTACTTATTTATTCTTGAGTTATTATCCTCCATTTGGGAAAATGGCGTCGAAGGAGAGGCTTAGCAAATATGAGCAATCCGAAAACTTCTCTCATAAAAGGAAATTCGTCAACCGCGTTCCAACAATAATGGAAAATAGCTTTAAAGAAACGGTTTCAATATTAATTGATTTCATCAAAGGTAATCCCAATGGAAGACCTAAGAATGCCATCCCAATAGAAAAATTGAAACTTTCGGATCACCCAAATGATACACAACCAAAAATCACCTGGTTTGGGCACTCGGCGCTACTTTTAGAATTGGATGAAAAAAGAATACTATTAGATCCGATGTTTGGCGGGGCACCTACACCATTTCCAATCTTCGGCATAAAGCGCTATAGCAAAGACATTCCATTTATCATAGAAGATCTTCCAACGATTGATATAGTCATCATCAGTCACGACCATTATGATCATTTGGATTATGGATCGATTAGAAAAATAAAGGAAAAGGTCAAACAATTTATTGTCCCTCTAGGTGTTGGAAGCCACTTAGAAAAATGGGGAGTTAATCCAGAAATCATAATAGAGCTAGATTGGTGGGATGAGCTTCATCATGAAGGACTTAAGATTGCTTCCACACCGGCAAGGCATTTTTCAGGCAGAAGCCTAACAGACCGTGATACGACATTATGGTGTTCATGGGTAATTAAGGGGGAGGATACTAATATTTTTTTTAGTGGGGACAGCGGGTATGGACCACATTTTAAAGAGATTGGTGCTAAATACGGTCCCTTTGATCTGACACTAATGGAATGCGGTCAATACGACAGACGTTGGGCGGCAATTCATATGACGCCAGAAGAAACCGTCCAAGCACATCTCGATGTGAAGGGGAAAATAATGATACCAATTCATTGGGGAGCCTTTACACTAGCTTTACATGACTGGACGGATCCAATTGAAAGAGTAACAAAAGCTGCCCAAAAAGAAAGACTACTTGCCATTTCAACACCCAGAATCGGTGAAACGGTTTATATTGATTCGGAAGATTACCCTCGTAAAGTTTGGTGGAAATAGAGTTACAAAAGCTAAAGATTGATGTCCGCTATTTAAGTGGAGTCAATCTTTTTTTATTCGATCATTTATTACACTTAATTGATAAGAATCCTTTTTATTTAATACATTTTTGCTTCCAACAACTTTTCTCTATATTTTTGGAGATAAGTCGAAATCCAAAGTAAAATGGCGCAAAACAAAGCAAATATAGAATGTGTCCGATTACATTGAGTTTCACAAATTTGTCACAATCCTTTATACTTTGTTCTGTTAATAACGGACCCGACTTTCATGAGAGTTGAAAGTCATTAATAAAAGCAGATGTACCTACACGTGCTAAGGCTGTATTATTTTCATGAAAAATATATATAAACTAAGGGAGAGATGCAATTTTGGATTTAAATAAAATTAAATATGCGTGGTTTGGAAATACAAAGGGCGATATATTAGCAGGTATTGTGGTAGCACTTGCATTAGTTCCAGAGGCTATTTCTTTTTCCATTATTGCCGGTGTTGACCCAATGGTCGGATTGTATGCTTCTTTTTGTATTGCCATGACAATCGCGTTTGTTGGTGGAAGGCCGGGGATGATTTCTGCAGCTACGGGTGCCACTGCCTTACTGATGGTGACGTTGGTTAAAGACCACGGATTGCAATATTTACTGGCGGCAACGATTCTAACGGGTGTTTTACAAATCATTATGGGATCTTTAAAGTTAGGGCGATTGATGAAATTTGTTCCCAGGTCCGTAATGACCGGGTTTGTTAATGCACTAGCGATCCTTATTTTTGCCGCTCAATTACCGCATTTCGTCGGGGAGTCATGGCAAATGTATGCCATGGTCGCACTTGCGCTCGCGATCATTTATATCTTACCTCGTTTTACGAAGGCAGTCCCTTCAGCGTTGGTCGCGATTATTGTAGTAACAACGGTTGCTATTTTTACGGGCAGTGATGTTCGGACCGTTGGAGATATGGGAGAATTAACATCCAAATTACCTGTCTTTTTGATTCCGGACATTCCATTCACCTTTGACACACTACAGATTATTTTTCCCTATTCATTATCCATCGCGATTGTAGGGTTAGTTGAATCACTTCTTACAGCAACGATTGTCGATGATCTGACTGATACAGAGAGTGACAAGAACAGGGAAGCCGTTGGACAAGGTATTGCGAACATTGTTTCAGCATTCTTTGGAGGAATGGCTGGATGTGCAATGATTGGTCAGTCTGGTATTAATATCAAATCTGGAGGCAGGGGCAGATTATCCACTTTTGTCGCAGGGGCGTTTTTATTAATCTTGATTGTTTCGTTAAGAGGATTCCTCGTGCAAATTCCAATGGCCGCACTTGTTGGTGTGATGATTATGGTTTCGATTGGAACGTTTGATTGGTCTTGCCTAAAGTCATTCAAAAAGGTACCAATTACCGATACCATTGTGATGATTGTGACCGTTGTTACAGTAATACAGACTCATGACTTGTCTAAAGGGGTTTTAGCGGGAATCATCTTAAGTGCGATATTCTTTGCTTCAAAAATTTCACAAGTGAAAGTATCAAGTCTTTCAGCTAAAGGCTCAAATAAAAAAATATATCATGTTTCAGGGCAACTTTTCTTTGCTTCAGTAACTGACTTTGTAAACAGTTTTGATTATAAAGAAAACGTTAGTGAAATTGACCTAGACCTATCCAATGCCCACCTTTGGGATGATTCTGCGATTGGTGCGATTGATAAAGTAGTCATCAAGTACCATCAAAATGGAGTTAAAGTAAACTTAATAGGATTAAACTCTGAAAGCAATAAACTGATTGACAAACTTGCCGTTCACAACAAACCGGGTGGACTGGGAAAAGCAGTTGGCCACTAAATAAATGAACGCTGGATCAATTGAAATCCAGCGTTTTTTTGCATATTATTTTAGGGAAAAACTCCTCCAAAGACTGTTTCAAGGTGGAGATCAAAGAGTTTAGTAAAACTCGCAAGGACACCCAAACTACACACGAAAACTGCTGCACAAATTCAGGAGAACAGAAATTATCTTGCTGCTAAGGAAAACTCTTCTATAGTTCTCCAATTTAATTGAGGAATAATACTCCAATATAGAGTATAATGAAGTTTCGGATTTTTATTTCTCAAGGAGAACCTGTATATGAATCAAACCTATACGTTAAAGGAAAAGACAAAGCAAATTTTTATTTTGTTGATTCCTATCTTAATCACACAGCTTGGCATGTTTTCGATGGTGTTTTTTAATACGATTATGTCAGGGAAGTACCATTCCACCGATTTAGCCGGAGTAGCGATAGGTACCTCGATTTGGAGTCCGATTTTTACGGGGATCAGCGGAATTCTTCTTGCGGTTTCACCCATTGCCGCACAACGCTTTGGTGAAAAGAAGAGCAATGAAGTAGCATCAGTGGTGAAGCATGGAATGTATCTTTCCATTTTAATTGCATTAGTGGTCATCATCCTGGGGTTCTTTTTGTTAAACCCGATCCTAGATTTAATGAAACTTGATTCCGGTGTGCATAACACTGCCTTTCATTATCTAGTCGGACTCAGCTATGGAATTCTTCCGCTATTTATTTTTAATGTACTTCGATCATTTATTTATGCACTTGGCAAAACAAGGGTCATTATGATTATCATGTTATTGTCGTTACCAGCCAATTTCTTTTTAAACTATGTGCTTATCTTTGGAAACTTAGGTTTCCCAGAGCTTGGTGGTGCAGGGGCAGGGTATGCAACATCGATTACGTATTGGGGGATTATGGGGATGACAGTGTTTATTGTTAAAACCCAAGAACCTTTCTCTACGTTCTCCGTTTTCGCTGATTTAAAGGAATTTTCTTGGGATAAATGTAAAGAGATATTAAAGATCGGCGTGCCGATGGGACTCTCTACATTCTTTGAAACTAGTATGTTTGCGGTGGTTACCATCCTACTAAGTAAATTTAATGTCACTACCATTGCTGCCTATCAATCTGCCTTAAATATCGTCTCTTTTCTATACATGATTCCGATTAGTATTTCGACGGCACAAACAGTCCTAGTCGGGTATGAAGTTGGGGCCCGTCGTTATAAAGATGCGAAACAATACAGCTGGTTAGGAGTTTATCTTGCCATCTTGATTGCCGTTGTGACTGGAGTATTAGTAGTGATTTTTCGCTATCAAGTTGCCGGTTTATATTCGAATGAAACAGCCGTCATTAATTTAACCGCTAATTTCTTAATCTTTGCGCTGTTTTTCCAAATTTGTGATGCCATCCAGGCAACTGCCCAAGCAGCCTTAAGAGGATATAAGGACGTCAACCTTGCCTTTATCATGACACTCATAGCCTATTGGCTTATCTGTCTTCCATCAGGATACCTACTCGCACATTATACGAGTTTAGGAGCAAGAGGCTACTGGATCGGACTAACCATCGGCTTGCTCGCAGCCGGAATAGCCCTATCCATCAGACTCATCTACATACAAAAGCAGAAATTCGTCAGTAGAGCGGTATAATGGTCTCATATATTGGAGTCATTATTTGGTGTCAGGCACCACGAAAAGACAGTATTTGGATTTTGTCCGTATGAAATGGACACTTTGATATTGTTGGAAACAAAAAGGGTTACGTAGATTAGCTACGTGCTCTTTTTTGTTCATTTTCACATTTTTGGGTCACGTAGAGCACGTCTACGTGCCTGTAATTGTATAATTGCACCGATTAGAGTCACGTAGAAAATTTAATAATTAATTGGCTTACTGAATCTTCCAATGGTAAAATATAGATGATGGTATGTTTCAAATCTGCAGGTGAGGTGACCCTTTATGGGAAGGGAAGTACACTTTAAAGAGGAAGAATTCGTACTGAAGTTAACTGGACTTTTAAGCATTTTTGCATTAAAGTGGCAGTTGAAAATTCCTTACAAATCTATAAAAAGTGTTTATATTGATGATTTTGATCCTCCAATGTGGATGCTCCGCATGCCAGGAACCGCCATTGCACCACTCAACATTTACGAAGGCAGCTTTAAGTTTGGTAATGAATGGTACTTCCTTTCATGTGAACATAAGGTACCACTTATCCATTTTGAATTAGAAGATTTCGGAAAGTATAAATATGTCATTTTTGAAATTGAAAACCCACGAACTGTAATGATTGAATTAAGAAAGAAATTAAGACATTTGGAAGAGTGAATAATGCGCATGAAAAAGGAAAAAATGTAATGATGATTGCGTCATTACATTTTTTTTCTTTTTACTTTACGTTTTTTAACTAATCTTCTAACAATAATAATACCGCCAATTAGAGCAAATAAATTTAATGGATCCCCAAGGTTAATATTCAAAGTGAAATTATTAGTTACCCTGACATCATTTTTATTGTTATTCGAACCTGGTTGATTATTAAATTCCTTAAATTCTTTCAAAAAAAATCACCCCTCTAATAAATATAGTATAATTATATTCACAAAAAATTCCAACTATAAAAGGCTAGGTGTGTTTACACTAATAATCTAAAAAATAAATGACGCCATTCTATTAAGAATGGCGTCTGAAAAGATTAATATAATTTTTTTAAGTTAAATAGTTTAGAGAATAAAGTTTGATTTTTATCAGTTACCTTTAATTCTTCCATGATTAATTTTTCTTGATTGGTTGTAATCCAATTCTGTAATTCTTGTTTATCTTTACAAAGCGTATAATATGTTTCCCCACCTTTACCAAGTGCGTTGACAACATATCTACAAGTGTTCGCCATAATGTCCACCTTTAAAAATAAATTATTGTTTTATATATGGATTATATCAGGCTTGAAAAAATAGTCCATCATTATTTTTCAGCAAAAATCAGCAAATAAGGCCGGTTACATCGAATGTTATCTCTAATTTCGATTATTGAGTGGAAGTTGTGTATAATACATTCATAATAGTGATTGGTGTAAATGGAGTGGAAGATATGATTACAATAGCGGATATAGCAAAACTGTCGGGTGTTGCAAAGAGTACGGTTTCTCGGTACTTAAACGGGGGATCTGTGGGTGAAAAAACGAGTAAAAAAATTGAAAGTGTCATTAAAGAAACGGGATATACACCTAATAAATTTGCCCAAAGCCTAAAAGCCAAGAAAACAAATATTATTGGCACGATTGTCCCAAGATTAGATTCATTCGCCACATCACAGACACTGATTGGGATGGATGACCAGCTAAGGGAACAAGGATATCAATTAGTAATATCCAACTCTAGTCAGGATCTAGATCGAGAAATTGAAAACATATATAGTTTGGCCAAACAAAAGGTAGCAGGAATAATTCTTCTTGCAACCGAAATCACTGAAAGGCATATTGAAGCCTTTGACAATATTCAGGTTCCCATCATATTAGTGGGGCAGGAGCATACTGATTTTCATAGCGTTATCCACGATGATTATCAAGCTGCATACGAGTTAGGCCAATATATTCTGGAAAAAGGACATAGAAGAATTGCCTACTTAGGTGTTTCAGAAAGGGATATAGCAGTAGGTGTCAAACGAAAAGCTGGGTTCATGAAGGCAGTTTCAGAACAACCTGGGTGTGAAGTTCAGTATTTTGAAACAAGCTTTAAAATTGAAGATGCAATCAAAAATGTCCCCAATATTATTAAAAGCTTCCATCCTACTATTATTGCTTGTGCAACCGATAATATCGCTTTAGGTGCTTTAAAAGCAGCAAATATGGAGGGGCTAACGGTGCCTGACCAGCTTTCCATCACTGGATTTGGCGGCTATGATATCACGAAAATCACATTTCCAGGCATTACAACAGCAAAGTTTTTCTATAAAGAGGCAGGACATGTAGCCGCAATGAATATCGTTAAATTGGTTAATGAGGAACAAATAGAAAAAACAACACTTTCAAAATTTAAAATAATGGAGCAAGAAAGCGTTGACAAGGTAAACTATTAATCTTATAATCTAGATGAAACCGGTTCCACTTTAATACATTTATTTTTGGAACCGGTTCCTACAAGAGCATCTTGGAACTCGTTCCTTTAATTGATTTTTTTTGAATAGTTTCGGAACCGGTTCCACAAAATAACTGATAGGATAGGGTGATTTTTGATGAATTATAAAAAGATTGCTGTAGAGATACTTGATGCAATTGGTGGTAAGGAAAATGTATCGGCAGCAGCACACTGTGCAACAAGATTAAGAATGGTTTTAAACGAAGATGAAAACATTGATAAAGCTAAATTAGAAGAAATGGATGTAGTTAAAGGTACTTTTTCTACGGGTGGTCAATTCCAAATTATCTTGGGGTCAGGAACAGTAAATGAAGTATACAAGGAACTCGCTAAATTAACAGGATTATCTGAAATGTCTACTAAGGAAGTTTCCAAAGCAGGATCAAAGAAGTTAAATCCTATTCAACAATTTGTCAAAATGCTATCGGATATCTTTGTTCCGATTATTCCAGCCATCGTTGCTGGCGGATTATTAATGGGCATCAATAATCTCTTAACTGCTAAGGATTTCTTTATTGCAGGAAAATCATTAATCGAAGCTTATCCAAATATCGCAGATTTGGCGGGACTTATAAATACATTTGCTAATGCAGCCTTTGTATTTTTGCCAATATTAATTGGCTTCTCCGCAACACAGCGGTTTGGTGGTAATCCATATCTTGGTGCTGCACTTGGAATGCTCATGGTCCATCCCGACTTATTAAATGGTTACGGGTATGCTGATGCGGTAGCTAAAGGCGAAGTTCCAATTTGGAAGATTTTTAACTTTGAAATCGAAAAGGTAGGTTATCAGGGCTCTGTGCTTCCTGTCCTAGTTTCATCATTTGTTTTAGCAAAAATTGAAACATTTTTACGAAGGAGAGTCCCTTCATTCCTTGATAACTTAGTTACACCATTATTATCTATTTTTATCACAGGAATTCTTACGTTCACATTAATCGGACCGATCACTCGTGGAGCGGGTAATCTGTTGACAGACGGTTTAGTTTGGTTATATGACACAACTGGCTTTATCGGCGGGATATTATTTGGTCTTGTTTATGCTCCAATCGTCATCACTGGTATGCATCACAGCTTTATCGCCATTGAAACGCAGCTTTTAGCTGATATTGCAAAAACTGGCGGGTCATTCATTTTTCCAATCGCTTCCATGTCTAACGTGGGTCAAGGTGCGGCAACGCTGGCAGTCCTTGCACTGACTAAGGATGCGAAAGTAAAAGGAGTAGCTTCTGCTGCAGGTATTTCAGCACTTCTTGGTATTACCGAACCAGCCATGTTCGGGGTTAACCTTAAGTTAAAATATCCGTTTATAGGTGCAATCGTTGGTTCTGCCGTAGGTTCCGGCTTTGTTACTTTGTTTAAAGTGAAAGCTATTGCCATGGGGGCTGCTGGTTTACCTGGAATCATTTCTATTAAACCAGGAACAATTACTTTTTATATTATCGGCATGGCACTTTCTTTTGCTGTGGCTTTCCTTGTTACTATTATTCTCGGGAAACGCGATGCGAAAAAGCAAGTAGCAGCCAACTAGAGATTTATAAAATCGGAAAGGGAATCATTAATGATTCTCTTCCATTTATTTAAGGAGTAGAAACATTATGGAGTGGACTAAAGAGAAAAGATACCGCCGAATGGAAGATGAAAGCCCTGAAGCAATGCAGGAATTAATGAAAACAGTAAATGCTTGCCCTTGGAGGCAATCGTTTCATATACAGCCTAATACAGGTTTACTAAATGATCCAAATGGCTTTGCTTTTTATAATGGTTACTATCATTTATTTTATCAATGGTTTCCTTTAGGACCTGTCCATGGGTTGAAATATTGGTACCATGTGAAATCAATGGATCTAGTGCATTGGGAAGACGAAGGAATAGGCATTGCACCGGGGGATTTTTTAGATAGCCATGGAGCATATTCAGGCAGTGCAATTGAACAGGATGGAAATTTATATTTGATGTATACAGGGAATACACGCGATGAAAATTGGCAAAGGTATCCATATCAATGTTTGGCTGTTATGAATGAACAAGGAGATATTGAAAAAGAGAACCTGCCAGTAATCTCAACTGTACCAAGTGGTTATACTGACCATTTTCGTGATCCGAAGGTGTGGAAGTCTGAGGATGGCCAATATTATACGGTTATTGGTGCACAACGTGATAATTTAACCGGTGCAGCTGTCCTTTATCGTTCGTCCAATTTAAAACAATGGAACTTTGAAGGAGAATTAGAAACGGAGTTAAAGGATTTTGGGTACATGTGGGAATGCCCAGATTATTTTGAACTCGCCAATCAAGGCATTTTTCTATTTTCTCCTCAAGGGCTCGAACCTCATGGCGATGATTTCCGCAACATTTATCAATCAGGGTATATTCTGGGAAAGAAGCTAAAACTGCCGAATAGAAATTTTGTCCACGGTGATTTTCGTGAGCTTGACCGCGGCTTTGATTTTTATGCCCCCCAAACGACACTTGGACCGGATGGGAGAAGAATTCTTATTGGCTGGATGGGGTTACCGGAAATAGAATATCCAACGGATCCTAACGGCTGGGCTCATTGTTTAACAATTCCTCGCGAACTAAAGGTGAAAAATGATAAATTAATCCAAAAGCCAATAGAAGAAATGAAACTGCTTCGTAAAGTTGAACAAAAAATTACGGCCTTTATTGAGAATGATGTGAAAAGCTTCCCAAGTATGAATGGTACAACATTTGAAATGTATTGTGAAATGTCCGATATTTTTGCACAAGAATGTGGAATCGAGTTTCGGGCGAATGATACGAAAAAAACCGTAATTAAATATCATCTTGCCGAACAAAAGGTGATTTTGGATCGCAGTTATTCTGGTGAAGAGGTTGGGACTGCTTATGGGACAACAAGAGCATGTTACCTTAATAGCAATAAGATTTCGATTCATATGTTCGTAGATACCTCTTCTGTTGAGATATTTATCAATGATGGGGAAGAAGTCTTTACAGCACGGATTTTCCCAGAGTCAGATTGCGACCAAATTAGATTCTTTGCGTCACAAGGCAGTGCTATGTTCAATATAAAGAAATGGGATTTTAAGAAGAAGTAGGTGTGAATTATTTCTTACATTGTTTATAGAAATAAACTAAAGCTGTTGGGGTTAATCGACAGCTTTTTGTTAACAATTTAATTAGATTAGAATTATGTATTTAAGCTTCATTTATATTCGGAAAATTCAATTAATAAATCAGGCCTAATCATAAAAGGGGCATTTTTAAAGTTATTCTTTTGATTTCTAAAATGGTCAAGTTTATATTAAATTCCAACAACATAAAGTAACTTTAACAAAAGAAAATTTATTGCCCCCGTATCTTTTCATCCCTCTCGAAACGTTTAAAGGTAGAGAGTGCAAAAGGAGTGAAATCATGTCACAGAAAATTAGAGAGGCCAACTTAATAAGATCACAGAACGAGGATACGTTCGAAAATGAATTTTGGATCGAAAATTATCCAAAACTTCGAAGATATTGTCACTTTCTTGCCCGTAATGGATGGGATGGAGACGAAATCGCACAGGAAACCTTTATTAAGGCCTTAAAATATGGCAATCACTCGCAAAAGCTTACCACTGCATTGCTAAATAAGATTGCCTATAATCATTGGATTGATATGCTTCGAAAAAGAAAAAATGAAACGGTTGAGGCGGATCTCGATTTTTCCACTCGTTCTTTAACAAATCAACTTGATAACACAAGGGAATCGGTTGATATACTCCTGAAGAACTTCACTCCCAACCAAGCGATTATCTTTTTGTTAAAAGAGGGATTTCAATATCAGCTGAAGGAAATCGCCTCGATGTTAGATTTTACAGAAATGGCTGTGAAGTCTAATCTTCATCGTGCGAAAAAGCGTCTTGATAAAGCAATCGATGAAGGGCAAGTTCAGTCAGTTGACTTGTTTTGGGAGGAGGAAGAACGGGAGCAACTTTCGGACCTATTTTATGAGGCATTAAAAAATCAAGATCCAACCATCCTCATTCAAGCGCTTCCTTCACGAACAGGTATTAGTAAAGTTCCTAAGCACGTGACAGGTAAATTACGGTCCAAACCAAATTACACTCCTTCAAACACTCTCTGTATGGCTGCATAGCCAAATTGCTTTCAAGGAGGGATTGGGATGAGTACCATTCCATATGTAATCGAACAATCTAATCGTGGAGAACGTTCTTATGATATCTATTCACGACTTTTAAAGGACAGAATTATTATCATTGGGGATGAAATAAACGAACATACGGCCAATAGTGTTGTTGCCCAATTATTATTTTTAGCTGCAGATGCGCAGGATAAAGAAATTTCGCTCTATATCAACAGCCCAGGAGGTTTGACTTCAGCTGGTTTTGCCATTTTTGACACGATGCAATACATTAAGCCAGATGTCAGGACAATCTGCACAGGGATGGCCGCATCATTTGGGGCGATGTTACTGCTTGCTGGAAAAAAGGGAAAACGGTACGCACTGCCAAATAGTGAAATTATGATTCATCAGCCGTTAGGTGGAGCAAAAGGGCAGGCAACGGAAATCGAGATTTCTGCACGAAGAATCTTAAAGCTAAGGGAGCATATCAATAAAATTATTTCAGAACGGACCGGCCAACCGCTTGAAAAGGTAGCAAAGGATACGGATCGAGATTACTTTATGAGTGCCGAAGAAGCGAAAGAGTATGGGATAATCGATGAGATTCTCTATCCAAAATAAGTTTTAATGGAATAGAAAGAGAAAAATAGAGTATAAAAAAAATATATTTAAAGTTCCCTCCATTGGGAGCTTTTTTATGTTGGGATTCTTAAAAATTGAGAAGAACTAAAAACTTTTATTTTTACATCAAACCGTTTTAAAGCGTTGTCCGTTTCCTTTAATGTAAACACTATTAAAGGAGGAACTTAAATGAAAAAATATGCTTATCTCATCTCCGTTTTCTTATTTATCTTTTTGTTAGCTGCATGCAGTAATGGTACCAAGGAAGTTACGAAAGAGAATAAACCAAAAAGTGAATCCGCAACTACTGACAAAG
Source organism: Neobacillus sp. C211 (assembly GCF_051842875.1). NCBI lineage: Bacteria > Bacillati > Bacillota > Bacilli > Caryophanales > Bacillaceae > Neobacillus > Neobacillus sp. C211. The sequence continues at coordinate 93,642 of NZ_JBPXRO010000003.1, read as the reverse complement.
AGAGTAAAAATGATCGTTTACAATTATTAGAGAATGATAAGATAGGAAAATACTTAGCTGATTCAAAAGGAATGGCGTTATACTATTTCGCTAAGGATCAGCCGGGTGTAACCAATTGTAGTGGAGAATGCTTAGTGAATTGGCCGGCGTTCCCTGCACAAGATTTCGAAGTTCCAGACGGGTTTAATAAAAGTGACTTTGGTACAATCAAGAGGGCAGATAATGGAACCGAACAAGTAACATACAAAGGATATCCACTTTATTATTTCATTAAAGATAAATCAAAGGGTGATGTAACAGGACAGGCAGTAGGAGATGTATGGTTTATTATTAATGCGGATACCTCTTTCTAATTACATTATTTAATTGTACAATGAATGGAACTAGAACATTCAGATGAAGCAAATAGAGAGTAATAGACCGACTGTCGATGCAGCCGGTCTATTTAGTTTATCTATAAAATTTTTATTGCATATCTGCCAATACTTTTTCCAGTTGTACGAAAGACATTTAACCGAAACTCAAGGAGGTTTTTGTCCATCGGAACCATGCCGAAGGACAATTTACCGATTATCAAATGAGTTTTGTCAAGAAAGTTGCCGATGGCCGCTTTTTTTATTAGAAAAGGAATTATTACTGGCACTAATCCTGCTAATAGTTTAATATATTTTCCAATATAGAGACTGAGGGGAATTTTCTATGGATATAAAAATAGATAATTTAACGGGAGAAAAAGTGGCTGAATTAGTGGGGGAGCATCTTCATGGTATGACACTGAATTCCCCGCCGGAAAGTATCCACGCATTAAATCTTGAACAATTGCGAAAACCAGAGATTACATTCTGGAGTGCATGGGAAGGAAGTGAATTACTTGGGTGCGGCGCTTTGAAGGAACTTGATGGTCAACATGGAGAGATCAAATCCATGCGAACCTCTTCCTCACATCTAAGAAAAGGTGTAGCTAAACGGATGCTAAAACACATTATTGAAGAAGCCAAACAGCGCGGATACCGCAGACTAAGTTTGGAAACAGGATCAATGGATGCTTTTGAACCAGCAAGAAGACTATATGCAAGTTTCGGGTTCCAGTTTTGTATGCCTTTTGCGGATTACATGGGCGACCCAAATAGTGTATTTATGACAATGGAATTATAATTAAGTTAGGGAGGGATAGATGATGGAACACGAATTAAAAGAGGTCATCAAAAAGTGTGATATGGCAATTAAACAGGAAGATTTTGACACGCTGATGAATTACTATACCGATGATGCCATTCTTGTTGTAAGGCCTGGAATGATTGCACGCGGAAAAGAGGAAATCAAAAAAGCATTTATTGCGATTGCAAATTATTTCAATAACAGTGTTGTACCAACACAGGGTGAAATGATTATACTAGAAGCTGGAGACACGGCATTAGTCATTTCCCAGACACTACTCGCTGCCGATAAAAAGGATTCGGAATATTCTATGGATAGAAAGGCGACCTATGTATTTAAGAAAAATTTACAAGGTGATTGGCTTTGTGCAATCGATAACTCATATGGGACCGAATTGATCAATAATTAGACATCCGAGGACAAATAAAAAGAGTTGGTTACCTCTCATACTTGGAGGTGAATAATTCACACAGTCAGAAAATAAAAAAATAGCTGTGAATATATTTCAAGGTTGTGAAAACAGAAATAAAAAAAACGCACATATTAGAGATGAAAATCTAACATGTACGTTCTTTTTCTTTTTTACCGCTTTTTCTTTTTTGAATTATCTACAACAATTTTATTTTTATTAACGACCACTATGGTAACTTGAACATGAATATTGAGATCATCAATATTCTTAACACTTTCAACTTTTGCCTTTCGACCTTTAATTTTTAACTCTTCACCTTCGGTTGGAACACGATTAAGCAGCTGAGTTAATAAAACGTTATTTTTTTCAATAAAATGAACAGCAAACATTTTGGTCTCACCTATTTCTTATGATATATGATACATAAAAAATGCTCATATAAAATATATGAGTTAAATTTAGACCAAATTACTAATACAAAAAAAAATTGAAAAATGCTGTTTACCTCAATTTTTAGCTGGGGGTAATAATCGTAACTTTTCAAAAGAGAAAAACTGTGTTGAATTAATATTGGATATCTTTGTTAAAAAATGAAATACGTTCGGGGGACGACATAGGTGATTTTAAATAATGAAGAATTAGCAAGGGAAATAGAGGATATAAAAATTCAAGGGACCATGGAGTACATTATTAATCGAAAGAAAATGTCACCATCTTATAATGGAGATTATTTGTCATTAGATGGAAAGGGAACTGTGTTTCAAATGGATAATTATTGTTTTGGTGTAGGCCTTGGCTTAAATGGAGCTGTTTTATCCAGTGATATTGAGAGGGTAGAAAACTTCATTCGGGAAAAAGATAATTGTTCAAATATACATTTTGAGTTAACTCCCTTTTCTGATCAAACATTACTAAAAATACTCCAAGAATCAGGATACACTCTAGAACAATTCCTAGCTGTTTGGGTACTTAAATTAGAGGAGTGGAATCCAAACAAAGGAAACCTAAGAAATGACGAGGTTTCAATAGTAAAAGTGGGTGCTGAAGAATCATATGAATGGGCACGAACCGTTGCCCTTGGTTTTTCAAGCGACCAGAACACAACGGAGGATTCAATCGAATCCGTAAGAGGTTTTTTAAATTTATCTCATTCAGCTGCTTTTTTATTAAAAGAAAAGGAAGAAAGTGTGGCAGGGGCATTCGTGGCAATATCTGACCAGCTCGGTGAAATGTTCTTAACTAGTACGATTCAAACACACAGAGGAAGAGGCTATCAAAATTTACTAATTGAAGAAAGAACTAATTATGCAAAGTCTAAAGGATGTACCCATTTGACTGTGACGACAAAACCGAATAACACATCCGCCAGGAATATGGAAAGAAACGGTTTTAAATTAGCTTATAACAAGGTAATTATGAAGAGTTCACTATGTAAGTAATCTTGTATAGAGAGGAAAAATATTCCTTCTAAGGCTTGCAGCTTGTTTATTTGACTAATATCCTTTCATTAATTATCCGTACAAAACGAACTAAATAGGAATTTATTATATAATTCCCTTGATCATTTTTCACGATAAAGTATTTGTTACGCTCCATCATTTCAACTACTTCTTGTTCAACATCTTCTTTATTAACATCTAATTCTTTAATCATTTTTTCGGTTATGATCTCATGATCAAACGTATAGCAAACTGTAAATTCCTTCAATCTAATTTTCCTTTCTGTAATTAATTGTGGTTTTGAATAGAAATCACTTCATTTTTGCAACTGTACTCTGTAAACAAGAAATCTGCCCCTCGAATGAAGTGGGCAGAAGCCACTCAAGAGGGACCTTATAATATTTATTTCTTCTCCACTTTGACTAAACCTTTTCCTAAATTATTCTTATCAAAATAGCATATGACCACATCATGAACGCGTATTTTATCACCCGAAAGGATGTTCTTTGAAGAAAAGATGATATCTGTTCCGTCATCACTTTTTCCGTAGTATTGCTTCCCTTTAATTTTACTAATCTTGTATTCTACAGTGGTGTACTCAGAGGAACCATTGTTTTTAGTTATAGTATTGTTAACAGGAGCAGAAGTATGATCTTTTACTAATACTAATGCTATTAAAATTGATGAGAGCACCAAAAGGATGATCACTCTTTTAATCATTGTACTCTACCTCCTTCTATGTATTTTAAGAGAAATGATAGGAATGTAAATCCTCCTATCTTCCTTATGTCTTTATACCTATTTCTTAATTCAACCACCTGTTAAGTTTTGTGAGAAAATGTGATTTCGTTGATAAAAATTCACAAGTTATTCACATTTATACCTTGTTAATATTTTAAAGGTATTCTAATCTTATTATATAAAAGCAATTTCAACAAATCTTGAAGGAGGTGCACAATTGTTACCTATTGAACGTCGACAGCACCTATTAACATGGTTAAATAATGAAGGAACCCTATCGATTACAGAAATTAGCAATCGTTTACAAGTTTCCGAAATGACCGTTTATCGAGATATTAAGCCATTAATAGAAGACAAAAAGGTCATTAAAACTTCAGGTGGAATCTGCTTAACACAAGAAACTAACACATCTTCAAGCGCATGTACATATTGCTTGAAGGAATCAAATAATCGCCACCCAGTTCAAATTATAACCCATGAGTTAAGGGTAGAGCACCTTTGCTGTCCTCATTGTGGCTTATTACGATATAACGACATAGAAAAAGATGTTTCTCAAATCATTTGTCGCGATTTCCTTCAGGATACGACTGTTAGTGCAAAAATGGCGTATTTCTTACTTGACGCAGATTTTAATTTGAATTGCTGCCAGCCACAAGTATTAGCTTTTGATTCATTAAAACATGCCGATCAATTTCAAAAAGGCTTTGGTGGAATTGTTCTCCGATTTGGAGAAGCCATCTTAGAAATACAAAAAAGAATGAATGGTCAAAGTGGATGTAGATGCAATAAAAAAGAGAGATTGTTGGAATGAAAGTAAGAAGGAAGCTTTTACTTTTGCAGTAATGAATAACCATTGAGGAGCAAAAATGATGAAACGTACATTGAAAAAGATTTCTAAAGTGTTTTTACCAACAATATTAGGTTTATTATTATTCTCAAGTGTGGCAAGTGCCCATGTGACAGTAGTACCGAAAACGTCGACAACAGGTGCATGGGAAACATATACAGTTAAAGTTCCCGTTGAAAAGGATATAGCCACGACAAAATTCACGTTAAAAGCACCAGCTGGAGTTGAAATTAAGTCTTATCAGCCAGTCCCTGGATGGAAATATTCCGATGAAAAAGATGCCAAAGGTATAGTAAAATCATTTACTTTCGAAGCAACAGGTGACGGGATTTTACCTGGTCAATTCCAGCAATTTACGTTTGTTGGAAAAAACCCTGAAACGGCAACTAAAGCAGCTTGGGATGCTTTTCAATATTATAAAGATGGCAGCATAGTAGAATGGACAGGGGAAGAAGGAGCAGATAGTCCTCATTCCATAACTGACATTGTTGCAGGCGCATCAACGGATGACCACAACGACAATGCTAAAATGGAAGAAACGAAAAAAGAAGAAACAAAAACAGTTGAAGCTAAAAAAACAGACTCTGATAACACTAATTCACTTCCGACCATCTTATCGGTTGTTGCAGCCTTGTTATCATTAGTGGCTCTTGTATTTGCCATTCGTAAAAAGTAATACCTATTAAAAAAATGACGATAAGCTTGGAATGATCAAGCTCATCGTCATTTTTTATGGAAATTATAATCGAGGGCTATTATTTACGTATAAAAAAGTCTGCCCGGGGTTAAACTTAGATGCGGTAAATAGAATTACATAAATTTCAAATGTTGATCGCCATAAAATATCTTTAAAATATAATCCGCATCAGGTACATTCAATCTGTTAAAACCGATCAGAAATTCTTTATTGTCATACGGCACTTCCCTAAAAGTAATAGAAATATCTCCCAGTTCACCAATCGTCACAACAGCGTAAGAGGCCAATGGCTTATAATGACAGCCCAAAGAGCTTGGGTTGAGATAGAGTCGCTCCATGGATTTAAAGTGATGGATTACGTGATGATGGCCAAAACAAACAATATCCGCATTAGATGTCTGATAAAGGGCGTCAAGTTTCTCCTCGGTTGGCTCTTTATCCACTGAGATAAATTTATTTAGTTCACTCAAATGGTAGTGAACAAAAAACAATCTTTTACCATTGTAAATCGATTCTAACGTGACAGGAATCTCGGTTAAAAACGGAATAAACTTATGGTCTAGATGGGCTGCAATCCATTGATGATGTACCTTTTCACTACCCCTGCTATAAGGCTCTCTACCTGCAATAATATCCAAAATAGCTTCATCGTGGTTTCCCATCACATACGAAATATCAGAACGTGAACTTAGGAGCTCAAGAACCTCATTCGTTTCATACCCAATCCCGATCAAATCTCCCAAACAATAGATATGCTCAGTCTTTTCGTCCTTGCCAATCTCATTCAAAACTGCCATTAATGCCGAATAATTACCATGAATATCCGTTATGATTGCTATTTTCTTCTCCATTTTCTAATCTCCGTTTTTCCGATAGTTTACACATCTGCAAGTAATAAAATACAAATATTTGGACCATAGGACCTAAGGGGTCTTTGCTGTTTTCCTCATCCCGACTTTAAAAATCCATCTTAGAAGCGGTGGAACGGCAAAGTAAATAAAAAAGAGTCGAAAAAGTTGATAGCCGGTCACCATCGATAAATCGGCATGGACCTCATGAGCGAGAATTCCCATTTGATCCATTCCTCCAGGAGCCAAAGCTAAAAAACTGGTTGAATGGTTGATAGGGTAGTAAGCAACGAGTAATAAACTTAGCCCGATGGAGACCAAAATCATTACCATCCCACTAAGGAGCGCAAGTGTAATAATTTTTGTTTTGTGCTCCAGTTTCTCAGGCTTTAATAGCAAACCAATGTACCCGCCAATCATAAATTGGGAGGCATCAAGAATCGAAGCTGGTACCGCGGGCCCATGTAAGCCTGATAAATTGATGACTGCTGTTCCTAAAATTGGACCTAACATATAGGGGGTAGGAAATTTTAATTTTCGAGCAAGCAATGCACAAACAACACAAATAATAGCAAACCAAATGATGGTTGGAAAAAGTGGGATAGGGGAGACAGTTCCATTATTAACAAAGTCCAAAGCTTTGTTTGTCGTATTTTTAAAAAGAGGTCCCAAAATAAGAAACGGAACAAAGAAAATAATCATAATCAATCTAGCTACCTGTAGAAAGGTTACCGTAGTAATGTTAATTCCTTTCAATTCTTCGGCGAAAATAATCATTTGTGATAGCCCGCCCGGAATACTTCCAATCAACACGGTTGGATAATCGACACCAGTTAACTTAGAAACAACAAAAGCAATTCCAGCACAAATACAAACAAGTAATACTGTCATAAGCAACATGGAAGGAAGTTTAGCCATTATTTCCAAAAGTGCTTCTTTTGTGAACGAGAGGCCAACCGAATATCCGACAATCACTAAACCTATGTCGCGAATGGTACTAGGCCAGTAAAACTGAACTTTTCTAAACCTTGAGCCAATTAAAACAGCTGTCATAGGTCCAAGCAGCCATGGAATAGGTGTATGTAGTGCAGCGAACGTAATTCCTCCTATTAAAGCGATTAACAATGAGACACAAAATCGAATCCTTTTGTCGCCATTTGCAAATTTGATCAAGCAAAACCCTTCTATCTCTATAAATTAGTAGAATATTAACAACCTTGAAGCAAGGAAACACGATATTTATGTAATTCCGCGCTTAAACTATTTTATCATGGTGTGGAAATTTAATCTAAACTGGTGCATTTGAGTGAAGTAATTTTGGGAAGAATTACGCATAATAATCGGGAAAGTTTACATGGAAAATATAGCTGAAAAGGAGAGTAATATATGAAAGCACCATTTATTTTAGGACTGGGTATTACCTTCTTCTTATTAGTCCCACTTGGCATGTATACAAATATCTTCCCATTCTGCGCGATTGGCTTAACCGGTGCAGGTTTATCATTTATATTATTTAGTTTAAAAGTAAACAATGTCTGGAAGGGATTCACCAGGGTGCAAGAATTACCTTATATCGGCTCATCGGTCATGTGGATCTATCGCTTAGGGATTCTGGGACTTGGAGCTCTGGCCTTGTTCAGCGCTTCTGCGTATTGGGCAGATTCACCGGCTTACATAAAAAAGAATTACACAATATTAGAAGGGATTCCTTCAAAAATTGTTTATGAGAAACCTTCTAAGGGTGAAATCCAAGGAACTATTACTGTAATAATCCATAACAAACGTTTAAATATATCCCCAAATCCACAATATCCAATCGAAAAAAATGTGGAAGGACGCCGTTTTCTGATTAACTACCTGCCAAACACAGAGTGGGTCATGGATTACAAAATCGAATAATAACAGAAAAAAAACTAGGAAGCTTCATATGAGTTCCCTAGTTTTTGTTTCATTAAGAAAATTAATTTACCTGACTTTGCAAAATTTCTTGTCGTTTCTCCACGATAATCAATCCACCCAATAACCCTAGTAAGGAGAAAATGACAGGAATAATAAAACCATATTGGTATCCTATACTACTTGCAGATGCGTGGAAATGGTCTAACACTTTCCCAAAAATACTTGGCAAAAGAACAGCACTTAAAAAACCGCCCATATTGGCAAAGCCAGAAACAACCCCGACTTCCTTGATATCGAAGGATTTTCTAACAATCGCAAAGGTTAAAGCACTCGCTCCATTTCCGTATCCTATAAGAAAGAAAATAATCGTAAGCATTAAGACTGGCGGCTTTCCATTCATGAAAAGGAATGACGCCCAGCATAAAAACACAATGCAGTGAACAATTACATACGGACGTTTAATCGAGTCTAAGCGGCTGGAAATCCAGCTAGTTAATGGAGCACCAATAATTGCCCCGAAAAGACCTACCATAATCAGTTGACTCGCATCTGAACGAGACAATCCATATACATGCATCCCATAGGGGACAGCCCACGACCCAATAAATCCTACATACGTTCCAACAGTACCAAAGTGACAGAAGAACGTGGCCCATGCTTGGCGGGTGGAAAAAATACGACGTAACAAGATCAGCGTTTTTTCACGAGGCTTTTTCTGTTTTTTAGGTATGGTATCGTTCCATTCAAAAGTCTTTGGTTTTTTTACTAGGACATAGTAGAGAAGTACTCCACAGAGAACTACCATAATTCCCGATGTAAAAAAGGGGGCGCGCCAGCCTGATAGAGTAATCCATGCTGAAAAGGGGACGGTCGCTAGCAAAAAGCCTAAACTCCCTGCCATTCCAGCTATGCCCAGTAATCCAACAAACTCCCTCACTTTAAACCATTGACTTAGGATTAACACTAAATTAACCCAAATAGCTGAATCACCCGTACCTACCAATAATCTAGCAAAAAGAAGCACTATTTCATTCGTGGCTAGACTATAAATTAATGTACCTATTCCAGTAAGAAGCGCCCCAATCACTAGAAAAAAGTTGGGGCCAAATCGATCAGATAAGATCCCAATAGGAATTTGCAGACCAGCATAGGCAAAAAATTGAATACTTGTCAGTAACCCAATCGTAGAAGCTGTAATGTTGAAATCCTTCATCAATTGATCGGATATTAACCCTGGAGCTGTTCGTTGACTAACAATTAATAAATACGTTAATAAAATTGATACTAAAACGACCCATCTATACTTGCTATTTTGTTTTTCCAATATTCTCTTCTCCTGTTTGTTATAATTTCCTTATTATACTATATAAAACTTAATTAGGGTCTATCGAGACACTGGCTTTTGTTCGTGTCACTATTATATTGAAAAGTTTATTTCCGATTTTAAATTGTCCGCTAATACTAATGCACTAACTTTTAATGGGAAAGGCTCATTTTATCATGAAAATGATGTTATCTCATATAATTAAGTTACACCACTATTTAAGGGGGGATTGGTTCATGAATCAACAAACCTTAATATTGGATTTAGATGACACCTTGATTCACTGTAATAAATACTTTGTAGAATCTAGAAACAGATTTGCAAATGTGATGAAGAAATGGTTTAAATCCGTACAAAAGCAGGAAATTCTCCAAAAACAATCTGAAATTGATATAAAATCTGTTGAAATTGATGGCTTGCATTCTTCCTTATATACGCAATCCCTAGTGACAACCTATCGGTATTTTTGCGAAAAAACGGGGAGAAAAATGAAAGCGTCTGAACTAAATCAAGTAGAAAAAATTGGTCAAAGTGTTTTTCAAAGAAAGGTAAAACCTTTTCCTTATATGTATGAAATCTTGGATACCTTACAAGCAGAGCGGCATCAATTATATTTATTTACTGGAGGAGATGAAGAGAATCAAAATAGAAAAATTTCCCAATTACGCTTATCGGATTACTTTCAAGAAAGAATCTTTATCTTTGAACATAAAAATACAGAAGCATTGCAACAGGTTTTAAACAAAATAAACGCTGATAAAAAGAATACTTGGCTGATCGGCAATTCACTCAAAACAGACATCAAGCCGGCGATTGAGCTTGGTCTAAATGCCATTCATATCCCAGCGGAGATAGAGTGGAGCTATAATATCGTGGATATTGAAATTCAACCAAGCGGTACCTATGCCGAATTAAAATCACTTGTTCAATTGCCAGAGTATATAAGAGAACAGGCAGATTCTCGTGGCGAAACTAGAAGGGATTCTGTCAAAGAATTCCGATCTCAAGAATGGGTTCATTTAAATAAAGAGGTTCAAGCGTAAATTAGTCCAATCCCAATAGATAAAGCAGAGCAGTTTCCATCATGGGGACTGCTTTATATTTCCTTAATTAATTGATTTGTTAGAATAGTAGTTATGGCTCATTTAGAGTATAATAAACTTATCATCGTAATAAGGAGATACCTACATGAGCATAAAACCAAAAAAGTATAATTTATTGCAGCGATTTGGACGTGCTTTTAAGTTTAATATAACTAAACTTCTTCGATCTCCTGGTGGAGCGAGAAAAGTATCCTTAGGATTTGCGCTGGGCCTTGGTTTGGAAATGTTGGTTCTTTCAACAGGTTCGCTTATTTATATATTATTTGTACCGATCGTCCGTTTAGCGAAAGGTTCATTACCTGCATCCATTATTGGTAATGTCATCGGTAAACTAACCCTTCTTCCAGTTATTCTGTTACCTTTTGCAAAAAAAATTGGGAAATTGATTTTTCCGATGAAAGTAAATTTAGGCCACAAGTCATCATTTTCTTTTCAAAAGTTAATCCACGGTGATCTTCATAGTCTAATTAGTATCCTTCATGGAGGCTTCCATACTTTAATAGGTATGACCATTTTTGGGATGATCCTAAGCTTTAGTTCTTACTTTATTGTTTATCATTTTTATGAAAAAGAAAAAACGAAAAGGCTTAAAAGAAGACGCAATAAACGAGAGACACCTCTCAATTCAATCAAGCAGAATTATGTTTAATTGTTTCGAAAAAGAAAACGCCGCCACTTAACATCGGAACTAGTGGAAGGTGTTTTCTTTTTTTACTTTGATTAATCTTTTCTGATATATGTACATATTAATAGGTGAGGTGATTAACATGGACAAGTTGAATTCAAATCCCAAATTTGATTTACATACGCATCATGATCGTTGCGGCCATGCTCGCGGAAAGATTCGTGATTATATTGATGCCGCGATTGAACGAGGGCTAAGTGTAATCGGGATTGCTGATCATTCCCCTTACTTTAGTAGTGACGAAGATCATCTCCGTCCCCATATCGCGATGGCAAAAAGTATGTTTCCAGAATACGTCAACGAAGTACTGCAGCTGAAACAAGCTTATAGCGATAAAATCGAGGTTCTTCTTGGAGTGGAATCGGATTTCTTCCCTAAGTCTGTAAAGATTTATCGTTCCTGTTTTGAGCCGTACCCTTTTGATTACATCATTGGTTCGGTTCACCATGTGGACGGGGTGAGTATTTTTAATAAAAAGCGCTGGAATGGGCTCACTGAACAAGAAAAAATCAGAACGAAAGAAAATTACTATTCGCTTATTGAGCAATCGGCTCGAAGTGGGATGTTTCAAATCCTCGGCCATATTGATGCTATGAAAGGATTCTATCCTGCCTTTTCATCCATCCAGACAGCTGCAGTTGAAAATACAATAAAGGTGATAGGAGAAAATGATATCGCGATTGAAATCAACACATCCGGAAAAACAAAAGACGTTGGCGGCTGGTATCCGTCGGATGATATTTTAGAGATGGCACTTCACTATGGTGTGAAGGTAACGTTTGGATCGGATGCCCATGATCCACATCGAGTAGGGGACGAGTTTGATCAAGTTCATCGGCGCCTTAAGGAAATCGGCTTCAAGGAATGGGTTTATTTTAAAAATAAAGAGAGAGTCACAGTTAGGATTTAGGAAACACATGCTTCGTATATTTATTCTTGAATTACAAACACTACCAGTAAAAAGGCGGTGTAATCATGGATAAAGAGAAAAAGAATGTACCACAAGAGTTTCAAAATAATGTAAATGATCATAAAAATAGCAAAACAAATCTAACAGCTAATTTAGAGGATAATGATATTCAGCCCGACAGCGCTATTATCACTGGTGGCGGAGATCCCAATCTTTCACCTGATGCGGGAAGACCTCTAATATAGTGTTAAGCGATTTATTTTTAATCAAAAAAACACCTTCTCACATTCATTTTCCTAAAAATGAAACGAGGAAGGTGTTTTTCTAAGCTTGTTTTTATGCTGTTAAAAAGTTCTTTTTCTGATCCGGTTATTCTTATCATCTTCATTCGGCTGAAAATCGTTGCTAGGTTTGGATCTGGAATATTTTTCTATGCAAATGAATCTTCCTTCGGTTCTATACGGCACTTTTTCTGAATTGATGTTTAAATTGATAAATCATTTGCTCCGAAATAGCGGTATAACCGGCCAAATTTGGATGGACACCATCAGGGGAAAGATTTTGCAGGTGGTCCCCGTTTATGACCTTTGTTGTTTCGATGACAATCGACCCAGGGACTTTATGAGCAACCTCATATATATTAACATTCCATTTTGGCAGCATTTTATCTGCTATAGGGTACAATTGGTCATCTGGTGATAATGGATTATACAATTCTAAGAATACAATTGTGACCTTTGGATTTAGCTTGGTAATTCTTGATGTAATATCAGACAAATTTTTCGAGAAGGTGGTTTGCAATTGGTCATAGCTTTGAATGACGGTACGAAAATTTTGTCCGTTTGCCATTCGAAGAATATCATTACCGCCTACATTAATCGTGACAATGTCGGATTGCTTAATTGATTCATCAAATCGACCCTCTTGAACCAAGTCATTTAATTCACTACTGGTGATCCCATTGATCCCTTGATTTTGAAATTCAATTGGTTTTGCGGTTTGTTCTGCTAATTTGCTAGAAAATAGACTGACAAAATTTTCATTCTTTCCGGCACCAACTCCACGTATAATAGAATCACCAATCGCCAAATGGTGAATCTGAGAAGTTTTAGAATTTCGATAATAATTGAGATAAGAGATTTGGTCAGAACTCTTATTAACCACCGCAACCGCGTGTTTTTTCATTTGGTGGATTTGGTACTGAGGATAATAAAACCACGCAGAAATACCAAGGCCAATGAGCAATACAAAAACTATTAGATATTTTACTATTTTCATACCAACCACTCCTTGAATATCCTATTATAGCAAGAATAACAAGTGAAAATAAGTAGGAGTTGATTTCCAGTTAAAGTAAGGTAAATAAGATACACCTGAGAAGTTGGTTTGAACCTAGAGGATTAATTATTGGAGTATTGAAATTATTTCTTTGGGTTTCAAAAAGGACGGGGGAGGAGTCTATGTGCTTCCTTCTAATAGGAAGCAAACCGTGAGCGGTGACAGGAGAGAACAATTCTAAAGAAAAAAAGCTGCCGAAAATTTATCCGGCAGCTGATTTCCTCTTATCTAAACATCCTGTTAACAGAATTCGTAAAATCGTTCCACAGGCCATTTCTGTTTGTTCCAGTACGAATATCATTTGTATAGTTCGTCATTTGGCCGAAAGTATCGGTATCGTAAGAAATATAAACGTTGTCAATATTTCGATCAGCTGCACGGACCTGATCGATTATTTTCTGATCAAGTTTGGTGGTAGTCCCACGGGTTCCAGTTGTAGTTCCGAGATTATTTCTTGTTCCATTGGTAACCGTGTTGTCAAGATTGCCGGTAGTAGCACTCATATTTGTAGAGCCATTGGTTCCTGTTGTTCCGGAGTTATAGCCATTCCCATAAGTAGCATTCATATTTGGCCCTGTCCCAGTTGTGCCTTTATTTGCGCGGGTGCCATTTTGAATATTATTATTTAATCGAACTGCCACATATGCATCATTATTTCGAATGATTACATTGGCTTGGTCAACTTCTTTCAGGCTTTCTACATTACTAATGGCACGACCTGAAACACGTAAATTTTGGTTCGAAACATTCCTTACGTTAACCCCATTAATGGCATTGTTTCTAACATTATTTACTCCCATATTGCCTGCATTATTGTCATTCAATGCATTCTTATTATTATTTGCGCAACCAGTTAATCCTAATAAGGTAGTTGCTAAAACAAAAGTTACCCAACTTTTTTTCACCACAGAAGTCACTCCCCTTTAAAAATGGTCTTACAAATATATAGTGACCAATTAAAGTGGAACTATGCGAGTCAAAGAGCAGGTAATTTAAAATTAGAAGCCCCCAACTAAAATACCGTTTCCCCGAGTAGAAGAACCGTTAACTGTTCCTTGCGAAGCTGATGCTTTTCCCACGCACGGATTAAACGTTCCAAGGCTTCTGGCCCCGTGTCGTCGGCTAACCGATAAGTGCCATAATGCATCGGGACGAAGTTTTTTGCCTTTAATTCAATGAATGCTTTCACACTGTCTTCTGGTGATATATGGGCAGGCGCCATGAACCATTCTGGCTCAAAGGCACCAATCGGCATAAACACCGTATCAATGGTAAATCGTTCGGCTATTTGTTTAAAACCACTAAAATAGCCGGTATCGCCAACAAAATAAAGCGTTTCTTCTCGGGTTTGAAAAATCCAGCCCCCCCAATGGGATGTATTCATATCCTTCAGCGACCTTCTTGTCCAATGCTGAGCGGGGACGAAATGAATAGTTACTCCCTCATGTTCGGTACTTTCCCACCAATTCATTTCAGTTACCTTCTGATAGCCCTTTTTGTTAAAAAGGGACTTCATACCCGCTGGAACAAAGTATTGGGGATTCCCATTTAATTTTTTTAGTGTGGGGAAGTCCAAATGATCGTAATGACCGTGAGAAATTACAACCACATCAATCTTTGGCAGATCTGTTAACGAAAGGCCCGGCTCCGTTAATCTTTTTTCTAGTCCCATCCGCTTGGCCCAAACAGGGTCAGTTATTATGTTCATCCCATTTATTTGAATCAAAAAGGTGGAATGTCCAATCCAAGTATAAGATGTCTGGCTCCTGTTCTCATTTAATTCTCTCACTTTTTTAGAAGGACACTGTTCAATGTTAACGGATAAATCTTTCACTTTCTTCCTTCGTTCACTCTGCCATTTCCTCATGTCCTTAAACGATTTGTAGCTCTTCACATTATCCAAATTAGTATATATCTTCATTAATATTCACCGATTTTCTTTTGAACTTTTTTTATAAACAAATCATTGATATTTAAGTAAAGGATACCATGTATCAAAGCATATATAAAAAATTTATGATCTATTAAGAAAATTTGTCTTTCGTATATGGCATAACTGGGAGACCATGCATGTCCGACGTTTTTCCATGTCAGAATCTTTTTGTAAAGCTGAGTAAATAATAACCGTTAACCTCAGTTTACAAAATAAATGGCAGGGGAGAAAAGCTTTAATGGAGAAAATGCGCAAAGGACTGTCTGCATGGCAGCTCACCATGATGGCCTTAGGAAGTGTAATTGGCGGGTCCTTTTTTCTAGGCTCATCAGTCGCCATTCATGCAGCAGGGCCCTCAATTTTAATATCCTATATTTTAGGAGGTGGATTGGTATATTTAATTCTATACGCCTTGTCAGAGATGACTGTAGCTAATCCTACAATAGGTTCCTTTAGTAGGGATTGTTATGGTTGTGATATATTCCCTGATTTATTTTGTGATGAGATTAAGCACTAGATCTAGAGTACAAAATACGATAAGAAAAGGAAAACCTATTATGAAAAAACAACCAAGTTTTGTGACTGAATTTTCTGAGGAACTGAACGGAAATACCAATGAACAAGAGATTCTCTCGCAAAAAAACGATTCGCATAAATCACAGGATTTGCTCAAGGGCAATCCAATCAAAGATAATGACGAAATGTTTGAGGAAGAAGAGAGAGAAAGAGAACACTACGATGGATGATAGATATAATTAGGGGCGATGCTTCTATTTAAGAAGGATCGCTTTTTCTTTTTTAAAGCAGGCGAGTAAAAAAACAAGTATCTGCGGTAAATGAAAGAGCGTTACAAAGAAGGGTACATTGGATACGTTCATAATATGTTTACTTTTAGACCCATGGATTGATGATTACGCCGAGAGAAATAAGGGCTATGCCAGTTACATTTACCAAACTAAGCTTTTCCCCGATAATTACCGGGATTTCACCTCCCTTTACTATGGATTTTTTAATTAACTTTTAATAATTCATTAATACAATTTTTAGGTTATCAGACTATACTTTACCTGTATCAATATATTGAATCATTTGGTAAGTGATCATCGAATATAGAAAGATATAAAGTAAAGGAGTAAAAAGGAAATTCATTAAAATTCATAAACTGTCTGATAATTTGGAGATGCACATAAACAGGTAGCAAAGCCATAAATGAAGCAAACGATGATATTAGTTTACAAAGAAATTTATATAATGCGGTGAAAAAATGTCTAATTTTTGGAAAAACGCTAATCAAGAGAAAAAGCATTTATACTTTGCAACACTTTTATTGATAGTTTACGTTTCGCCCTTATTTATTTTGGGGGAAAACGCCCATATAAGGGTTCATGATAATCTAGATTCTAACATTGCCTGGTATAAAGTGTTGAAGGATAGTGGCCAATTGTTTGGCGGGATCAATAGTACTCTCCCGCAAATTATTAATGGCCTGCCTAGAAATGCCTTTGGTACGGAGTTCAGCGGGATACAATGGCTGCATAACTTGTTTCCCTCGATGCTTGCGTATTCTATAAGCCAAACAATCACAAGAATGTTTGCTTTTTTAGGCATGTATCTACTACTAAAGAATCATTTTGTAAAAGAAAAAGAGGCTTACCCTATCCGTGTTTGGGTATCGGTGGCTTTTGCCCTGACCCCATTTTGGCCGTCCGGTATGCTAAGTACTTTGGGAATGCCACTTGCATTATGGGCTTTTTTGAATATTAGAGAGGGTAAACATACCTGGAAAGAGTGGCTCACTCTTATATTTTTACCTTTCTATTCTAGTTTAGTGTTAGGATTTTTCTTCTTTTTATTTTTCATGGGATTACTATGGTTAAGAGATTTTTTCGTAAAAAGAAAAAGTAATTGGTTCTTCTTTTCCAGTATCGCACTAATGACAGTTATTTATTTACTGATAGAGTATCGTCTTGTTTACTCGTTAGTTTTTCCCGAAGCACCAACCAGCAGAAATGATTTTGTTAATTCAAAGCTTGGACTTTGGCGCACCATCCGATTAGTTTTTAAAAACTATTTTTTAGGCCATACACATGTATTAACACTTCACACCTTAGTAATCGTCCCTCTTTCTTTTCTAGTTCTATGGATGTTGAAAAATAAAAAAAGAGACTGGTTAGAAAATCGCTATCTTTATCTTTTCATGTTTAATATCGTTTTATCCGTTTGGTATGCTTTTTGGTTTTATAAAGGCTGGGAGCCTCTTAAGGAGCGAGTCTCACTCCTAAATACATTCAACTTTGCAAGATTTCATTTCCTAAGACCTTTAATCATTTATCTTATGTTTGCAGTTGGTTCTTATTTACTTTGGAGGATGGGAAAGAATTGGCGGAGATTTGTTAAAATATGTCTCATTGTTCAGATGTTCGTCTTGTTTGCAGCAAATGATGAAATTGTCTACAGAAGTGCTGGAAAGCCCTCTGTAAAGCAATTCTATGCGACAAGCCAATTTCATGAAATTAAAAAATATATAGGTAAACCCCAAAGTAGTTACAGGGTGGCAAGTATAGGACTCCACCCGGCAATAGCCCAATACAATGGTTTTTATACACTTGATACCTATAATAATTTCTATCCCTTAGCTTATAAACGAGAGTTTCGGAAAATTATTTCAAAAGAATTAGATAAAAATCTTACCTTGAAGGAATACTTCGATGAATGGGGCGGTAGATGCTATCTTTTTGTCGCAAAATTAGGGAAAAAATATGAATTTAAAAAAGATTCAAAGGTAAAGATTGACCATTTACAACTTAATACAAAAGTATTTAAAAAGATGGGCGGACAATATATCTTCTCAGCAGTCCCAATCTTAAATGCGGATGAAAATGGACTTGTATTCAAAAAGGCCTTTGAGCAAAGAGATTCTGCTTGGAAAATTTACCTTTACCAAGTCAAATAATGTGGTTACAGGAGTGATTCCATATGAATAAACCGGTGCTAACGATTGTGGTCCCTTGTTTTAATGAAGAGGAGGTATTAGCTGAAACTTCGGCACAATTATCTTCTGTTTTATTTGAATTAATGGAGGAGTCGCTTATTTCAATAGACAGTAGGATCCTTTTTGTGGACGATGGCAGCAGGGATCGGACCTGGGAATTAATTGAAGTGGAAAATGAAAGAAATCCAAATATAAGAGGATTGAAGCTTGCTAGAAATGTTGGTCATCAAAATGCACTCTTAGCTGGATTAGAGATAGCCTCAAAGCATTCGGATTGTGTCATTTCAATCGATGCGGATTTGCAGGATGACATAACGGTCATCCATCAATTTATTGAAAAGTTTTGGGAAGGACAGGATATTGTCTATGGTGTAAGGGATAGTCGAGAGACGGATACGTATTTTAAGCGGACAACTGCTTTAGGTTTTTATCGCATGATGGAAAGAATGGGGATTAAACTTGTCCCAAACCATGCAGATTTTCGTCTTATGAGTAAACGTGCTTTAGATGAGCTATTAAACTATAAAGAAACAAACCTATTTCTTCGTGGACTTGTTCCACTTGTAGGTTATAAATCCACAAAGGTCTACTATGACAGAAAAGAGAGGTTTGCTGGAGAATCAAAATACCCACTAAAGAAAATGCTTGCCTTCGCATTTGATGGAATGACATCCTTTAGTGTCGCCCCTATTCGATTTGTCACATTTATTGGATTTTTGGCAGTGTTAATAAGTGCCATAGCAGAGGGCTATGCGATCACCCAAGAAATATTAGGTCACACCGAATCCGGATGGACTTCTTTAATTATTTCCATTTGGTTCGTTGGAGGTTTACAAATGTTGGGTATTGGTATTATTGGAGAATATATCGGTAAAATCTATCATGAGGTTAAAAGACGGCCAAGGTATGCAGTTGAAAAAGATTTGTACACAAATTTATTAGAAGTGAAAAAGCAGAGTGAAGCAGTGATAAATTAGGAGTCGGTTATGAAATATTCATTCGTTCGATTTATTATGGTAGGGGTCGTTAATACTGTCGTAGGGTTATCCGTCATGTATCTTCTTTTACATCTACTTGGACAGTCCTATTGGATAGCCACTTTTGTTGGCAATTCGATTGGAGCCTTTGTTAGTTTTATATTAAATAGAAATTTTACGTTCAAAAGCCAAAATTCAATGTCAAAGAGTGCGGTCCGCTTTGTAATCGTTATCTTGTGCTGTTATTTCCTTTCATATGAAATGGGAAGGCGTTTCGTGGTAGACATTTTAAAAAATAATGACTTCATCCCAAAGAATATTCAAACTGATCTCTCTGTCCTAGTGGGTACTTGTTTGTACACGTTGTTAAACTATTTTGGGCAAAAGCTGTTTGTGTTTTCAAAAGAGGGTACCGCTATAGTGAGTGCTGATTCAAAATAAAAAAGAAAAAGAGGAGCATTTTAAATGAGTTATTCAGGGGAGATACAAAATCTATCCAGAGGCCGTCAAATGTTGAATAAGGTTCCAGAAGTTACAATCTTCTTCTGGATCATTAAAATTTTGGCAACCACGGTGGGGGAGACAGCTGCAGACTTTTTGAACGATAACTTGAACCTTGGCTTGACCAATACCACTTATATCATGGCAATCCTGTTAATCATTACGCTGTTCTTCCAGTTTAAGTTGAAGATGTACGTGCCAAGGATTTACTGGCTCGCTGTTGTGCTAATAAGTGTTGTCGGTACGCTAGTCACTGATAACCTTGTCGACAATTTCGGTGTAGCATTAGAAACGACCACCATCATCTTCACCATTGCCATGCTGGCAACCTTTGCGGCTTGGTACGCGAGTGAGAAGACATTGTCTATTCACTCCATCTATACATCCAAGCGGGAGGCATTCTACTGGTTGGCCATCTTGTTCACCTTCGCCTTGGGTACAGCAGCCGGGGATCTAATTGCAGAGGGTCTTAACATGGGTTACTGGAAATCTGCACTAATGTTTGCTGTACTGATTGGGTTAGTGGCAATTGCGCACTACAAATTCAAGCTAAATGCAGTGCTGTCCTTCTGGATTGCCTATGTCTTGACCCGTCCATTCGGTGCTTCTCTTGGTGACTTCCTGTCACAGTCTCAAAAAAACGGTGGTCTTGGTTTGGGTACGGTGGGAACCAGCACAATCTTCCTGATAACCATCTTGGGATTGGTTATCTACCTAACTAAGACGAAGATCGACTCTCCGAGTATAGTAGAGAAGTAGAACTTGTCTTGGTACAATATGACAAGTTTATTAGGTAAAGAAAATGGACGTTACGTGATTATATTATTTAAGTGATATTATTGCCGGATATTTAGCGAGCGGATTTTGGTAACAGTGCCATTTGGTTTTTCCAATACTATGAAAAAAAGGTTACTCCAAGAAATATAAACGAGGAGAATAATGGTGAAAATTATAATGGAGTAGCCATACTCCTTTTCAATTTTGATCTTATTCGCTTTTTCTTCACAGTATTGGAATTACTTTATAGAGATCGTACATGTTCTACCATTAGATTAAATCAGCTAGGATCGTTTTCATCCAGAGACAAAACAGTTACATTTGTTGAATTCCCATTTTCAATTTCTGCTTGAGTGGCATCTCTATTTAGTACATCCTCTGTATCCATACCTTCTGCAATAGTTGGTTCTCCTTTTGAATATGTATCTTTTTTCATTTTAGATTCTCCTTTAAATCGGTTTGAGTAATAAATAACACTATTTTATTGTTTGCAAAAATAATTAATTTATTTTAGTAGGTGGATAACATTTAATTCAAAGAGAAAAGCACCCTATATAGAGTGCTTTCCATAATCATATTTACTTACTGAACAAACTTCTAACTCCTTTATAAATTAAGACGAGTGAGAAGATTAAAACAGTTAGTATACCAATGATATCAGTGACTGGGGAAACGCTTTCAAGAAATGAATCAGCTAAGGGAACTCTAATAAGTGCGAAACCAGATAAGATTGTAGCAAGTAATAAAAAAATTCGATTATCCATTTGGTTTACCCTCCTTCCGATACGATTGATAAAATATATGTCAATATTGTTACGGATATGTCAATTGCGTAAAAAATATAATTACAAAAGAAATGTGTAGAAGTGGAATGATTTTAGATATAGGGATGAAGAATGAATCAATACCACTCATTTTAGGTCTAAATGTAAAATTGACATAATATTTTCATAAATTGCACATTTAAAAAGCCAAGTAATATGATATGTTATACAAAAATAGTTCCCAAAATGGTGGGTGTGAATTTGGCAGCCTTTTTTGATATTCCCATCGAATAATAAGCCAAAGTTCGGAGGTTAACCATGTTTATTAAAACCTTAGAAAATACAGAAGTTAGCTCAGTCATTTTTATTAGAGATTATTTGCAATTTTATTTTGAAGGTGAACAGATTAATGGAACCTTGACTACATATTCATTGCCAGTTTCTGTCGTGAATGGCCGATATTTTGAAAGCGCCTCGTTAGGATATCGAGATTCTTTATGTTCGCTTATAAACCATCAAGTAAAGAAGTCGAAAATTATTAGTGATCAAAATATTGTTTTAACATTCCATAATGATGATAGGTTAGAGGTTTCATTAAAAAAAGAAGATCGTAGTGGACATGAGGCAGCAATGCTCCGGGTCAATAACGAGATTGCAGTTTGGTAAAAACGCACTTCATAAAACGGAATGATAAGCTGCCTTTATTGGTGGCTTTTTTTCACTTTGTTAAAAGATTTATTGAAATAAAAATAGATACATATTGACACGACAACGTGAAATATGATATTTAATTATATGGATTAGCACTCAGGTGGTGAGAGTGCTAATAGGCGCTGATTTACTTTTTAGACAATCTAAATCAGTCTTTACATATTAAGAATAGGAAGGGGCTTTTTCTATGTCGAAGATACAGTTTAAAGCAGAATCTAAACGATTACTAGAGATGATGATTAACTCCATTTATACTCACAAAGAGGTATTTTTAAGAGAGTTAATTTCTAATGCCAGTGACGCCATTGATAAAATTTATTACAAAGCCTTAACTGACGATGCTTTAAGTTTTGATCAATCCAATTATTATATTAAATTGGAAGCTGACAAAGAAAACCGTACTCTTAAGATTATCGATACAGGGATCGGGATGACCAAAGAAGAACTGGAAACAAATCTTGGGACGATTGCCAAAAGTGGTTCCCTAGCATTTAAAAAGGAAAACGAATTAAAAGATGGCTATGATATTATCGGTCAGTTTGGAGTAGGTTTTTATGCTGCTTTTATGGTTGCTGACGTAGTTACTGTGATTAGTAAAAATTTAGATGGTGATGAGGCTTTTAAATGGGAATCCACAGGTGCTGATGGATATACGATTGAGCAGGTAGAAAAAGATTCAGTTGGGACAGAAATTATTTTAAAGATTAAAGAAAATAGTGAAGATGAAAACTATGATGAGTATTTAGAGGAATATCGCTTAAAAGCGATTATCAAGAAATATTCTGATTTCATCCGTTATCCAATCAAAATGGATGTTAATAACAGAAGGCTCAAGGAAGGCAGTGAGTCCGAATACGAGGATTATCAAGAAGAAGAAATTATCAATAGCATGGTTCCAATTTGGAAAAAGAATAAGAGCGAGCTTACCGATGCAGATTACGAGAACTTTTATAACGAAAAACGCTACGGATTTGACAAGCCGATTAAACATATCCATATCAGCGTCGAAGGGACCATTAGATATAATTCAA
Organism: Neobacillus sp. C211; assembly: GCF_051842875.1. Lineage (NCBI taxonomy): Bacteria > Bacillati > Bacillota > Bacilli > Caryophanales > Bacillaceae > Neobacillus > Neobacillus sp. C211. The sequence goes on along the minus strand of NZ_JBPXRO010000003.1, from coordinate 70,555 downwards.
TCCTATTTATTCCTGAAAAAACTCCGTTCGACTTCTATTCGAAAGAATTTGAAAAGGGCTTAGAACTCTATTCCAATGGGGTTCTGATAATGGAAAAATGTGCTGACTTGCTGCCAGACCATTTCAGTTTCGTTAAAGGGATGGTCGATTCCGAAGATTTATCTCTTAACATTTCAAGAGAAATGCTCCAGCATGATCGCCAATTGAAGCTGATCGCTAAAAACATTAACAAAAACATTAAAAGCGAATTACTAAGCCTTCAAAGGAAAGAACGCGAAAAGTATGAAGAATTTTATCAATCCTTCGGTCGTCAGTTAAAGTACGGAGTTTATAATGATTTTGGTGCAAACAAAGAATTATTACAGGACCTGATCATGTTCTATTCTTCTAAAGAGAAGAAATTGGTCACCTTAGATGAATATGTATCAAGAATGCCAGAAGATCAAAAATATATTTATTACGCTTCCGGTGAATCGATTGAACGAATTGAAAAATTACCACAGGCCGAATTCGTTTCTGAAAAAGGCTATGAAATCCTTTATTTCACTGAGGATATCGATGAATTCGCAATTAAAATGTTAATGACCTACAAAGAAAAAGAATTCAAGTCGATCTCAAGTGGTGACCTGGGAATCGAAGGGGAAGAAAACAAGGACGATTCCCAATCAACAGAGACAGAAAACAAAGAACTCTTTGACTATATGAAAAATATTTTAGCTGATAAAGTGAAGGATGTAAGGATTTCAAAAAGGTTAAAGTCCCACCCGGTCTGCCTGGCAACTGAAGGGGAAATATCGATTGAAATGGAAAAAATTCTTGCTGCGATGCCGAATAACCAAAATATCAAAGCGGATAAGGTCTTAGAAATCAATAACAATCACGAAGTCTTCCAATCATTAAAAGAAGCATTTGAAAATGATAAAGATAAATTAGATCTGTATACCAAGTTATTATACAATCAAGCTCTATTGATTGAAGGATTACCAATTAGTGACCCAGTAGAATTTACGAATGATATTTGCAAAATAATGGTGTAATCTTCAAATGAACTGGCCGTTCTCGCATAAAGTGAGGGCGGCTTTTTAATTTTCATTGGTAAGTATCTAAAATGGTAATATTTAGATCATTGGCGACAGAAATCTAATAAAAATGGCTAATATGGTATCCAATAGGGCTAATTGGCAACAATAATCCGATAAAAAAGGCTAAAATAGTCTCCAATAGAGCTCATTGAAGACGTTTTTCAGATAAAAATTCCATGAAATGTATCCAATCAGTGTTTTTAATAACAATAATAGGCGGTTTTCTGAAGGTCTACTATTATTGGAGCTAGTTAATATCGCATCTTGAAGATGCAGTACCAGCTCTTTCAATCAAGCTAACACCTGAAGAAATAGTATCACTAGAGGAACCATATGTACCGCACCCTGTAGTTGGTCCCTTAGTTTAGGTCAACTTGAGATATACATTGTGTTTTAACGGTGTACATGATAACAAAGACTATAATAGTAAAGAAACGGATGATTTTTCTCATCCGTTTTTCATTTTTGTTCGAATTAATTGAGATACTGTCTTAATATACTTAATCCTATTTTTAACTCATCTAATGAGTTAGTGGAAGCAAGTGCAATACGCAAATACTTATCAGGGGTGGACTGCCCACTTAAAAAACGATCAGAATGAAAGACTCTAATACCTGGTCTTTTTAAATCCGATTCTAGCTGAAAGGCATCGTTAAATCCATGAATTGGAAGCCAACGATAAAAACTAAAAGGGTGTCCAACATTCTTCCTTAAAGGAAAATATTCAAAATAAATATCATTTGCAGTTTGTGCAAGCTGTTTCTTTAGAGAAACAATTTCATGAGCCTTCCCTGATAAGATTAGCTCTGTGATCACCTCTGCATCAAAAGAAGAGGTTTTTACATTGATGTTAAAAATAGCCCGCTGAATTTTCTCACGTAACGCATCCCCGTAGACCATATAGGCAACTCTTAATCCAGAACAAATGGACTTAGAGGTGCCGCAAATATAAATGCTCTGTTCGGGGAGTGAATTGAACATTGGCTGCTGGTAATCGGAGATTATACCTGCAGTCAGAAATGCATGAATATCATCCTCAATTAAAATTAAACGATGCTTACTGATGACCGTAGCTAATTCTTGCTTTCGAAATTCTGGAACCATCACTGTGGTAGGATTACAGCAAGAGGGCATTAGGAAAATTCCGTGAATATTTATTTGGCTGCACTGCTTTTCAAGTTCGTCTGGTAACATCCCAAACTCGTCTCCGAGAATGGGGACTAACTGAATATGGAACATTTTTGCTAATTCAATAAAATTCGAATACGTGTATAAATCGGTGGCAATTCTATTGCCAGGCTCAAACAAAGCAGCTAAAGCAATTGCCAATGCATTTTGGGCACCAGAAACGATTGCTATATGCTCATGGTCCGTGTGAATTCCGAAAGACTCCATCCAGTTTAGAGCTGCTGTTTTTTGATGTAGAATCCCTGTCGGTTCGTTGTAATTTAGTAGCTGTTCTACATAACTTTTGTTCACAACCTTTTGAATAACCTCTGTTACGATAGCATTGGTTTGCTCAAACGATGCCACAAATCCGAGCTCAATGAGGTTTGCTGTTTTATCAGCGGAAATGGTTATAGAACGGGCGGCATTTGGAGCTACAAAGGTTCCACTTCCCGTAACGGCATAAATTAATCCCTTTACCTCACATATTTTGTAAGCCCGGGTAATAGTGGTGAAGTTTAAATCAAGAAAGTCCGCTAATTCTCGTTGCGGAGGTAACTTTGTCCCAGGGGCCAAAAAGCCATTAATAACATCCTGTTCAAGTAATAACGCAAGAGATTTATAAAAAGGACGATTTAAGGCTTTCTTATCAGGTTTCCAAGACATTGGATAATTTTCAAATGAATTGATTGGCATACTACACCTCTAATATTTGTGTTCCATACAATCATATCATTTTTGTATGGAATTCTTATAATGAAATCGGATCGTTTGAAAAGGTGAACTCACGAGTTTATTTTTTTAGAAAAAAACTTTGTACCCCCGTTATGATAAAAGGGGGTATTTCTATGTAGGGATAATTGTAATCCATACAATTATCTTGTTTTTTGTATGGATTTTGTATGTTAAATTTAAATAAATTTAGCAATCGAGGATGTGAATCATTTGAAAAAAAGAAATCAAATATGGATTGCATTTCGTGCGGCTTTTCCAAATACAGTCCCCATTTTTGCTGGATTTGTATTCTTGGGAATCGCATATGGCATCTATATGAATTCATTAGGGTTTCGTGCAATTTACCCGATTCTGATGAGTCTATTCATATTTGCAGGATCAATGGAGTTTGTGGCAGCCAATTTATTGCTTTTCGCGTTTAATCCGATTAACGCCCTTTTTCTAACTTTAATGGTGAATGCACGACATTTGTTTTACGGCATATCCATGCTGGATAAGTATAAGGGAATTGGGAAAAAGAAGTTCTACATGATTTATGGGCTTTGCGATGAGTCTTTTTCTATCAATTGTACCGTTGATATTCCGAAGAATGTAGACAAGGGCTGGTTTATGTTCTTTGTGACACTACTCAATCACTCTTATTGGGTCATAGGTTCAACAATTGGCGGTATTTTTGGATCTCTTGTCAAGTTCAACACAGAAGGGCTCGATTTTGTTATGACGGCTCTCTTTGTAGTCATTTTCATTGAACAGTGGATGAAAGAGAAAAAGCACCACAGTGCCCTCATCGGTGTTGGGCTTTCAACTGTCAGTCTCTTTATTTTTGGCGGAGACCACTTCATTATCCCTGCGATGTTTGCAATTCTTGGGTTACTGACCCTCATTAGAAAGCCATTGGAGAAAGTTGAGGTTAGCACCATATGACAATGAGTTTAACGCAACAGATTATTACGATTGCTATGGTGGTTTTGGGCACAGTGCTTACAAGGTTTCTTCCATTCATCGTTTTCCCATCGGGTAAGCCTACACCGCAGTATGTACAATATCTCGGTAAAGTGCTTCCAGCAGCAGTAATTGGGCTTTTGGTCATTTATTGTTTTAAGGACGTGAGTTTAGTTTCTGGAAGTCACGGTTTACCCGAATTGATTGGGGTAGTAGTAGTGGCGTTGCTTCACTTATGGAAGAAAAACATGCTCCTGTCTATAGCTGGAGGAACGATTGTATACATGATTTTGGTTCAATTGGTATTTTAATTCATCACGTATTACTATTTCTTCACTCTATGGTGATGGTAGTTTTATTTGTGAAAAAGAAAATTGACGAGTATGAAATTTATGAAAAACACTACGAAGAAATTTACAAGCAAGTAAAAAACGATCCATATGCTCAATCGTTAGGTATTCAGTTAACAAAATTTGAAGCTGGTTTTGCAGAAGCAATTCTAGAAGTTCAGGACCATATGGTGAAAGCGTATGGAACTGTTCATGGAGCAGTTATATACGCTTTAGCAGACCACGCATTTTCGGTAGCTTGTAATGCATATGGAAAAACTTCAGTAGGACTCTCGACAACTATCCAGTTTATTGAAGCAGCAAAACCAGGACACAGAATAGTTGCCCGTGCGACAGAAATAAGACGAAACTTTCGTACAGGATTCTATCGAATTGACATTTTTCATGAGCAAAATCTAATTGCAACCATGGAGGCAGTGTCATATCGTAAAGATCATTATTTTATTGAGCTCGATGAACAAGTTTTAGTATGATATATGAAGTATTGGCAAAATTATTGAAAAAAAGAGCCGTTTATACAGCCACTCTTGTATCTTTGACTTATGTACCTTTGCCAGCAAAAGAATTAATCAATCGACTACGAAAAAACTTTGATTAATATTTTTATTATGGGAGAAGAGGTCATGGTTTTGATGAAAAAATACCGCAAGAAATCCTAAACCAGGTACGTGAGCTAGTACAGCCAAAACTGATTTCCATTCTTGGGTCAATGGAAGAATCCGAGAAAAAGTCAAAAAACGGCATGCAAAGGCGGAAGTATATGGGGATGTAATTAAGAAATATAGAAACATTCAAAGAAAACCATTGTTGGAAGCTATGGGACGTGATTCATAAAACATTAATAATAAAGAACCAGGAATTACAATTCAAGGAGGTGTAGTCCTGGTACTAAAATCCAATCTTTGCGTCAGTCTAACCAATAGAAGGAATGGTCTGTTACAAATCGCCGGCCCTAACAGAGCACCGCGGGGAACAGCAGGTTCATGACAAGGGTTCAATTCCCTTCCTGATGGAATGACGTGAGACTCGTCACGGTATGTCTCTTTTATTGGTTCGGAGGCGAAGGGTAGATTTTTATAGATTTTAGTAACCAGGAATAACAATGTCAAAAACAAATCAAGAAATCGTTCCGCATTTATGGTATGACAAGGAGGCAAAAGAAGCAGCCGAGTTTTACACTTCGGTATTCCCGGAATCAAAAATTACGAATGTAACCACAATTCACGACACACCATCAGGTGACTCCGATATTGTCTCGTTTGAACTTTGGGGGCAGAAGTTCATGGCAATCAGTGCAGGGCCCTATTTCAATCTCAATCCGTCAGTGTCTATCGTTGTAAATTTTGACCCATCGCGAGAAAAAGAAGCGGGAGAAAAAATAAATGAGGTTTGGAACAAATTGTCCGAAGGTGGCACCGTGTTAATGCCACTTGATAAGTATCCGTTCAGTGAGAAGTTTGGCTGGATTCAGGATAAGTATGGTTTGTCCTGGCAGTTAATCCTTACCAATCCAGATGGTGAAGAGCGGCCTTCATTAGTGCCGTCACTTTTGTTTGTCGGCGATAATTGCGGCAACGCGGAAGAGGCGATTAATTTTTATTTATCCGTATTTAAGAACGCAAAGCGGGGACTTATCGCCCGCTACCCTAAGGGCATGGAACCTGACAAAGAAGGAACCATCATGTTCTCTGATTTCATGCTTGAAAATCAGTGGTTTTCCGCAATGGATAGCGCGCATGAGCACAAATTCAGTTTTAACGAGGCATTCTCATTTATGGTGTACTGCGACACACAGGAAGAGATTGATTACTACTGGGAAAGGCTCTCTGCCGTTCCTGAAGCCGAGCAATGCGGCTGGCTGAAAGATAAGTTTGGCCTATCCTGGCAGATTGTGCCAACTGAAATGGACGAGATGATGAGCAAAGGCACTCCAGAGCAACTTGCGCGCCTAACAGAAGCATTTCTTAAAATGAAGAAATTTGATCTTGTGAAATTACAGAAAGCATACAAGGGATAATGAGAATAACAGCCTACGGAAGATCTGAGTTAGTCGATCAAATGATGAAGAGTTCAGAGAAATGCTTATATGAACCTAAATTTTCCCTTGATGAACGATAATTTTACATAAAAATGTTATTGAATTAACGGGTGCTAGAGTTTAAAATCCGGCTACATAGCCGGATTTTTTGTTCTTCGACTAACGAAGAAGTTTAGCTCAATAAAAAGTATCTTTGTATAAAGGAGTATTTATTTTAGTATAGAATGAATAAATTAAGATAAATATTACCGTTTTTTATCCTCTAAATACCCATCATTGTTTAAAAAATATGTTAGGATGGACATGAAATTACACTTATAAATAATTAAACGGGGGCAATCTGATGTATAGCTTTAAGAACGATTACAGTGAAGGCGCACATCCTAGAATATTAAATGCTTTAATAGAATCCAACCTTGTCCAAGTGGAAGGCTATGGAGAGGATCAATTTTCCCAAAAAGCGGTTGAACTGTTAAAGGAGAGAATGGGACGGACAGACGTTGACATTCACCTCTTATCAGGCGGGACACAAACAAATCTAATTGCAATTTCTGCTTTCTTAAGACCGCACGAAGCAGCAATGGCAGCGAGTACTGGCCATATTTTGGGGCATGAAACAGGAGCCATTGAAGCGACAGGACATAAAGTACTATCAATTGAAACAGAGAACGGGAAACTTACCCCATCTGATGTGCAATCGGTACTCGACGATCATCCAGATGAGCATATGGTCAAACCTAAGCTTGTATACATATCCAACTCCACCGAAATTGGCTCAATTTATAACCGGAGTGAACTCGTGCAGTTAAGAGATTTTTGTAAAAAGAACCATCTCATATTATATATGGATGGTGCAAGGTTAGGCTCAGCGCTTTGTTCAACAGAAAATGATCTTCAGTTAAGCGATCTGCCAACACTTGTGGATGCCTTCTATATCGGGGGAACAAAGAATGGGGCACTTATTGGTGAGGCTTTGGTGATTTGCAAGGATTCTCTTAAGGAGGATTTCCGATACCATATGAAGCAAAAGGGAGCACTGCTCGCGAAAGGGAGACTTTTGGGCACTCAGTTTCTTGAACTGTTCAGGGACAATTTGTTCTTTGATTTGGCCGCGCATGCTAATATGATGGCTACCATTCTTAGAGATGAAATCAGCAAAGCAAATATTCCGTTTCTAACCCATTCTCCATCGAATCAAATCTTTCCGATTTTACCAAATGCGCTGATTACGGAATTAGAGAAACATTATGCCTTTCATATTTGGGAAAAGGTCGATACCGATCACTCGGCGATTCGACTCGTAACATCCTGGGCAACAGAAGAGGAAGAGGTAGCAGCTTTCCTTAAGGATTTGAAAAAATTAATGTAAGAAGCGGAAAATAATTTGAACACAAACTTCATAAAATAATGCATTTTCTAGCTTGATTATTGTAAGAAAATTTGATATAGTAAGAGAAATTAAAAAGACGATGTGTAACTGGCGAAACACGGATTACCGTGAGGGAGCACATAATGTCTCGTAGCCGTTCGCCTGGGCAGAGGTAGGGATTTATTCCTTACCTCTTTCTGTTTATAGGAGGGGATATTTCAACCGGCTAGGAGCCAAGATTACTTTAATATTTTAAAAATCAAGTAGGTACAGATTTTAATAAAATTTGGCCATTTCCGCTTGCTTAATGAATTTAGGAAATTTCAAACTATCATATAAGAATAGAGGAGAATACGAGATGAGCACAACAACACTAGACAAAATGAAAACAATCAAAACTTTAAATAATATCGCTGAGAGCGGGCTAAATGTATTCAATAAGGATAATTTTACGATTGACAATGACAATGAAAATCCTGATGCGATTGTTGTGCGCAGTTTTAATATGCATTCACTAGAATTAGGTCATAATGTAAAGGCCATTGCACGTGCTGGAGCGGGTGTTAATAACATTCCGGTTGAAAAATGTACAGAACAGGGAATTGTGGTTTTCAATACCCCTGGTGCGAATGCAAATGCTGTAAAAGAAATGGTTCTTACTACATTGATGGCTTCATCCCGAAACCTTTTTGACGGCATAGCATGGACAAAGACATTAGAAGGCCAAGGTGACCAAGTACCGAAGCTAGTTGAAGCAGGTAAGAAACAATTCGTTGGAAAAGAAATTAAGGGGAAAACGCTGGGAGTAATTGGTTTAGGCGCCATCGGAGCACTTGTAGCGAATGATGCCCTAGATTTAGACATGGACGTGATTGGTTTTGACCCGTTTATTTCTGTTGATACAGCTTGGAATTTGTCTAGAAATGTTCAGCGCGCAATGACGATTGAACAGTTGTTTGCTAATTCTGATTATATTACGGTTCACGTTCCATTAACCGATGACACAAGAGGAATGTTTAACCAAGCAACTTTTAGCATTATGAAGCCTGGAGTTCACATTTTGAATTTCTCACGCGGAGAGCTTGTGAATGAAACAGATATGGCAGCAGCGCTAGAAGGCGGCAAGGTTGGTAAGTATATTACAGATTTCCCAAATGAAAATGTATTAAAAATGAAAAATGCAATTCCAATCCCTCATCTAGGTGCATCTACGCAAGAATCAGAGGAAAACTGTGCAATTATGGCTGCTCGCCAGGTGAAGAATTTTCTGGAAACCGGAAATATCAAGAACTCAGTGAATTTTCCGAACGCATCCATCCCTTATACAGGAAAGAAACGTGTGGCAGTATTCCATAAAAACGTTCCAAACATGGTTGGACAGCTTACACTAGCTATTTCAAGCTATAATTTAAACATCGCAGACATGATTAATAGAAGCCGTGGGGAATATGCTTATACGATGATTGACATTGACAATAAAGTAAATGGCGATATCATTCCTGGTTTGCAAGAAAAAATCGATCAAATCGGTGGAATCGTAACCGCACGTATTATATAAACAAAAAAGTTCAAGGTCCCATTAATAAAATTAATGGGGCCTTGAACTTTTTTAATTTCTGATGTTTTTCATTTGAGCTGACCGTTTCAGTTGTAATCTTGGAAAGGATCAAAAATCAAAAAGATGAATGATTCCGTTTATCTGAGCCGATTAACCTTGAAAACGCTATAAGTATGAACCGAGAATCAATGAAGGCTTTTAACTCCACGCTTAAAAACAAACAGCAATGGAAAGCTCGCCAACTGGCGTGTTTTTTATTCTAATGACTAATAAAGATGCAGATCAATTAACTAATCAGAGTCAAGTGGGAATTAATAAAAAAATTTGTCTAAAAATTCAAAGTAATGGATTGACAACAACACTAATTAAGATTTATAGTGTATTCAACAGTTAGTATCTCAATGCCAAGTAAACAAGTAGGTTAAATGGTATTTAGATAACCAGGCCTCTCCTCAGCAAAAAGTATTCTTATGAAAATATGTGAGCTCCGAACTTGTTGGAGCTACACCTAGTATTGTAAAAGCCGATTGGACTACCAAAGGCTCCTGTTATTAACAGGAGTCTTTTTTATTGGTTTTGGTGATGAATGATTAGTTGGTTAAGTTTTTCTAGAAAATTATCAATTCACAAAAGAAAGGAAGTAACAATGATGAGTAAAGTAACGATTATTTCAGGAAGTCCTTCAGAACATACGAGATTAAATGGGGCATTGGATTATGTTGTAGAGTTTTTCGAGGGAGTGAATCATTCTCCTGAAATCATCCATATCCGCAATCTTCCAGCAGAGGATTTAATTCAAGCGAGATTTGACAGCAATAAAATAACTGATGCCAATAAAAAAGTCGAAGATTCATCTATAATTGTGATTTTAACGCCGGTTTATAAAGCATCATTTACCGGGGTCTTAAAAACTTATTTGGATCTTCTGCCACAAAATAGTTTGGTGAATAAAACGATTTTACCCATTGCCATTGGAGGATCGATCGGACATCTCCTTATGATTGATTACGCACTAAAACCAGTGCTCGCAGCACTTGGAGCTACCTACATCTTAAAAGGGACTTATATCGTAGATAGCCAAGTAAAAAAACTAGTGAATAATCGTTATGAACTTGATGGAGAAGTTAAAAAACGATTAGACACTGAATTGAATAAGTTAAAGCCTTCCTTGTTATCTGATAAAGGAGTCATCAGCTCGATTATTTAAAAACATAAGCAACATTTCAGTGTTAGATGTGTCTGTACAGGCTCAAATTGTAAATTTATTACAAAGCTTACAGCATAAGCGGGATTTAACCTATCTATTTATTGCTCACGGACTAAATATATACTTAAAAGGAGGATATTCATGATGCAAACCTCAAATTCTCGTCCTGTAGGGATTCACTTAAAAACAACAAAACAGAATTCCTTAGAAAAAAGTGAATATCTAAATCTGCCGGACTTACAGTTTTTTCAATGGTGTCATTCACAATTTGGGTTAAATAAGGGAGTTTATAATACGATTGACCAGTGGTTTTATGGAATTGGAATTGAACGCGTTCAATATCGCCGTATCTTCATATTGAAATTTTTAGATTTTAGTAAAGATTATGGGATTGTGAAGGACCAACAGAAATTTATCCGATTTGGAAATGGTGGTCTCATTCGAAGGCTGCAGGGATTTATACGGGATATTAATCAGGAATAAAATTACTCCTTTGAAATATTACGTAAGATAAGTTAACAAAAATGGAGACTCACAAAGATAATTGTATTAAATTATCTATATATAAATATTAGGGGGGCTTTATATGAGCACGAATGACAAAGTTCTTTTCGCTGGAGATGTATATACGATAATATACGATTATAAAAATGGTCTGTACGAAATTAAAAAAGAAGACGAACGCGGGAAAGTGGTATTGGTTTCTGAAAATGACATAAATAAGTTGTTTTAATTTTTATAAAAGGTGTAATCGATTCTAGAGTCTATTTTCCTTAAGGAAATAGGCTTTTTTATGTTAGATTTTTAGAGTTAGAAAAAGTAACTCTTATTATTCTAAAATTGCGATGTTGTCGCCAAGAGACATGACACAAAAAAACTCAAGCTGCTTTGAAGTCCATTTGCTTGAGTCTAAATATTTCTTTTAAGTCTCAAACAAGGATCTAATCCTTAAGGCAAGTCTAATTTGCATGGTTGTTTCTGAATCCTTTAAGCTTTTTCCGAGAATTTCCTCACACTTTTCAATTCGATAAACCACCGTGTTCCTGTGGACAAACAATCTTTTTGCTGTTTCGGAAATTTGACAGTGTGTTTCTAAATAGACAGACAACGTGTCTAGCAGGGACTGCTCTTCTTCAATTTTTGTCTCTGCAAAGCGGCTAAGGGTAAAAGTATAAAAATTCTTTAAGTCATCTTGGGGAACCATTCGCAATAATTCCATAACGTCTTTCGTATGATAGGTTTGGATATATGCCGTTCTCTTTGAAAGCTGCCCTTGTGATAAGGCATCTAAAGCATCTTTGAAAGCATTTTTAACATCTAAGAAAGTATGGCTTACATTACTAACACCTAAGGAAATCGTATTCCCAAAGTAATTCAATACTTTTTCTTGAAGTTGCAGTAACGCAGATTCACAGTAAGCGCCTGGATTGGAGATGTTTTCTTCAACTTCAAATAAAAGAATACAAGATTCACCTTGGGTAAAAAAGTGGATTTTGGGAGTTATAACAGAGACTTCCCCTTCAATAAAATCATAAATATCATCTGCTTTTTCAAGGCGCTCCGTATAGGTAGGGAGATGCTCATCCCTGTCGATTTTACCGACCACACAAATATACTTCTGATCGTTTTTTAATGAAAATTCCGCGGCTCGACCGATGATTTCCTGTTGATAAGTAAAAGTGCCATCCGAGAAATGAAGGAAGAAATCATTGCGAATACTTCGCTCTTGTTGTCTAAGCGCATTTTCCTTCATGAGTGCAAAAGAAATAACATTAGTAGCTTGTTCAATTATTAAAGAAGTCAAATGATCGGTTTTCTCAATCTCTCCAATAAGCATAAGAAACCCTTTTTTCTTTTCACTGATGTGAACAGGGAATAAAGTCCAGGTTTGTTTAGTGGATCGGACTGATATAGAAATCGGAGAAGTCATCAAAGAAGGAATTTTCAGACCATCCAATAACAAAGGAAAGTCCAGGTTCGTATTCGGTTGATAGATCGGCTTGAAATGGTGATTTATTAGTTGAACTGGACGATGAATCAGTTGAGATAAATCTTGAAGTAATAATCCAATCCCTTTACCTTGCATAATGATATTGGTAAATTGCTTGTGGGTCTCAAGCGCAAGTGTTAATTCGCTAGCTCGTTGGTCGAGTATCGCTCGGAAAGTATGATTGACAATTTCCCCAAGTGATAATTCTAATGGGAGTTCAATGATCGGAATGGCTAACTGGTTTGCCAGAATGATTGCTACTTCCGGTACTTTATCTAAAAAGCGCTTTGTCTTTATCCCTAATCCGGCACACCCTTGTTCAGCCATGGCTTTAACTAGTTCGGTCAACAGATGAGGTTCGTCTTTGAAATGATAAGCGGTTGTGATAAGAAATTCGTTTTGATGTAAGTAGTCAATAATATCGGGTGCATCCATCATATTGACTGATTCCACTTCACGATCTTTTCCAGATTCCCCGGCAATTATAATCATTCCTTCTAAATGTAGGATGGATAAGAGTTCATTTACTTTCATTTGAACCGCTCCTTGTAAAGAAACACTACAAATTATGTATTTGCCATCTATATTATCATGATTTGGTTATTTTGCATAAAAGATAATGAGAATTTTTACGAATCGTCTAATGAAGTTCATTTTGATTGAATGTAAACTAGGAATATAACCAGTTTAATGTAAGGAAAGATAATATAACTAATTACGAGGAGTGAAGTGGATGGCCATTCAAGTAGACAAACAGTTTTTAGAAAAAGGTCATGTGGGAGCAATGATTGAATGGCTTGCTTCGATTGGAAAAACGGAGAATGGGGGCGTAACAAGACTTTTGTATTCTCCATCCTGGCTCGATGCGCAGCTGGCGTTAAAGAATAAAATGGACCAAGCGAAACTAGATACGTATTTTGACAGTGTCGGAAATTTATTTGGAAGATTCCCAGGAACAGAATCCAATGGGAAAACAATCTTGACCGGCTCTCACATCGATACGGTAGTCGATGGTGGGAAATACGATGGTGCCTATGGAATCATCGCCAGTTTCATTGCTGTATTAAGGCTATTTCAAACCTATGGGTACCCAAAGAAAACGATAGAAGTCGTCTCTTTATGCGAAGAAGAAGGAAGTCGTTTTCCGCTTACCTTTTGGGGGTCGAGAAATATCAGTGGTTCCTACAACCTTGAATCGGTAAAAGCTATAAAGGACCCAGAGGGAATTGAATTTTTAGAAGCGATGAATCAAGCGGGTTTTGATCCTGAAAAGTATACTCCTCCAGTTCGGGATGATGTGGAACGCTTTGTGGAGATTCATATTGAACAAGGGATGATTCTTGAGAAAAATCAGAATCAGATTGGGATTGTGACCCATATTGTCGGACAACGCCGCTTTACGGTTCACATCAATGGAGAAAGTAACCACGCGGGGACGACTCCGATGCAGTATCGTAAGGATGCCGTGAATACAGCTGCCCATTTTATTTCTTTTTTAACAGAAAAAGCGAGGGGTGTTGATCCGCAATTAGTCGCAACGGTTGGAAGGCTAAACGTCAAACCGAATGTTCCGAATGTAATCGCAGGGGAGGTAGAGTTTAGCCTCGATATTCGACATCATCAGGAAGCTGTTATTGATCATTATTGTAACGAGATTTTCACGGAGTTTAAACGAGTAGCTGAAAGCTTAAATATAGAAGTGGCAATTTCCCAGTGGATGGATGTAAAGCCGGTTAAGATGGATGTTGAGATGTACGCGTGGACCCGTGAAATTGCAGAGGAGAGAAACTACCGTTATCAAGAAATGATCTCAGGTGCTGGACATGATGCCCAAGTATTTGGTTCCGTCTGCGCCACCTCATTATTATTTGTACCGAGCCAGAATGGAATCAGCCATTCACCAAAAGAATTTACGAGTTTGGAAGAGTTAGAAACAGGAATTGAACTTTTAACTGAACTATTATATAAACTAGCCTATTAACGGGAGATGTTAGAAATGACTTTTTCAGAGCTGCAAACACCAATGCAAACCATTATGACCCCAGGACCGGTTGAAGTGGACCCCCGTGTCTTACGGGCCATGAGTACACCTATTTAAGGACAATTTGATCCGGCGTTTACGGATATTATGAACCAAGTCATGGAAATGCTTCGCCAAGTTTTTCAAACGAAGAACCAGTGGGCATTTCCAATCGATGGCACTTCGCGCTCCGGAAATGAAGCGATCCTTTGCAGCATCATTGAACCAGGAGATCGGGTGCTTGTGCCGATTTATGGGAGATTCGGTCATTTATTAGTAGAGATTTGTGAAAGATATGGTGCGGAAGTATATACAATGGAATGCCCGTGGGGAGAAGTGTTTGATCCGCAAACTGTAATCGATGAATTAGAGAGGGTATCTCCGAAAATTTTAGCGATTGTTCATGGAGAGACGTCCACAGGTAGAATGCAGCCTCCTAAGGAGATTGGAATTTCATGTCGTGAACGGGACGTATTGTTCGTGGTGGATGCTGTTGCTTCAATCGGTGGAGTAGAAGTCAAAACCGATGAATGGTATATTGACGGTTTAATAGGCGGTACCCAAAAATGCTTGTCCGTTCCATCTGGGATGGCACCAATTACCTTTAATGAACGAATTGAACGTATCCTTACTGCTCGTAAAAAGGTCGAACGCGGGATAGCGACAGAGGAGGACCTGCGCTATTCCCGAAGCAGACATCCGATTGCAAGCAATTATTTTGATTTAAGTATGCTTCAAGATTATTGGGGCCCAAGAAGACTCAATCATCATACAGAGGCCACTTCAATGATTTATGCTTTGTACGAGGGACTGAGACTGGTGTTAGCTGAAGGACTAGAAGAGCGATTTGACCGCCATAGGTATCATGAAACAGCGTTAGTGGCGGGGCTAGAGGCAATGGGATTGAATCTGTTTGGCGATGAGGAACATAAACTGCCGTGTGTAACCTGCATAGAAATTCCGAGCGGTGTGGATGGTGAATCCGTACGAAAAATGCTCCTCTATGCATTTAGTATTGAAATAGCATCCTCCTTTGGCCCACTTCACGGAAAAATTTGGAGAATAGGAACTATGGGATATAGCTGCCGTAAAGAAAATATTCTTGCTGTTCTAGGTGCATTAGAAGCGGTTTTAATTCGTCACGGAGTAAACGTTAATCGTGGACAAGCATTACAGGCTGCCCTTGATGTATATGCAGTAGAGATTAATCATTTGTTAGCCTTGAAATAGAGGTGTAGTTGAATAACTGGATATGATCTGCTGATTCTTTACACAGGACGAGCTGCTGCCTTTTTTTATTGATTGCATTTCGCAAAAAATTGCACATTCAATCTATCAAAGCAAGGTTTTCTTGAAGTGTCTCAATATTGGTAGTAACTGCTTAAAATTTTTTATAAAAGCACTAGATTTAGTACTTAGTATCCATCCTCCAGAATATCTTTTTACGTAGATATGGCTTGATCCTATTAAAGGAGAGATTTGATGGATAACTTTGATGTCATTATGATTGGAAGCGGCCATAATGCTTTAATTACGGCTGCCTATTTAACGCGGTCGGGTCGCAGCGTCCTAGTTTTAGAAAAAAATGATCGCCCGGGCGGATTTCTGCGTACCGAAGAACTGACGCTGCCAGGGTTCAAACATGATGTGTTTGCTGCTGCACATCCTCTCTTTACAACCGGACCAGCCTACGCTGAACTAAGAGGGGATCTAGAAGCACGCGGGCTCCGATACATAAATACGGACCTGCCGACCGGTGTTTCGATGGAAGACGGACGAACTGCTGTCCTGCCTAGTTCATTTGAAGAGCTCATTGCTGAGGCAGAACGGCTGGCTCCCGGAGACGGCGCAGCACTTGCCGGCATGTTTGAACAGTTAAATCCATATGTTAACGATGTATTTGGATTATTCAATATGGATCTCTCCAGTCCTGAAGCTGCACCGATCCTGAAGCGCTTGCTTCACGAAGGGGGCGGGGCGGGCTATTCGACTTTCGCTGCCTCGCTAGTTACAACCGCCCGTAATACGGTCAGTTCTCTTCAGTCACCGGTGACGCGGGCGATGCTGGCTTCCTGGGTCACACACCTTGGCCGCACGCCGGATGAAGTCGGAAGCGGGATTTGGGTACCGCTGACGGTGCTGGCACTGATGGGCGGTGGGATGCCGATACCTGAAGGCGGTAGTGAGAAACTGGTTCAAGCATTATCTCAACTGATAAAGGATCAAGGCGGCGAGATTCTTACCCATACTCATGTTGATCAAATCCTAGTGGAGAACGGTCGAGCGATTGGCGTCCGAACTTCAAAGGGGAAAAAGTATCGTGCTAAGCAGGCAGTCGTGGCCTCAACCACACCTGATCAGCTCTATCTCTCGCTCTTGGCCGATACAGAGATTTCACCACCACTTCGGGCACAAGCGAAACAATATCGATACGGCCGAGGCTGCGTCCAAATTCATCTAGCACTAAGTGAGCCGCCAAACTGGCCAGATAAACGGTTTAACCGTGTCGGGCAGCCGCATCTAACAGATGGACTGGACGGATTTACTCTAGCGATTGCCCAAGGGGCGGCCAATCTGCTTCCGTCCAATCCTACCTTTACGGTCGATTGTTCTACCAACCTCGATCCAACGAGAGCACCGGAAGGAAAAGCAATCATGCGCATTCAAGTGCTAGAAGTGCCCATCCGTCCACGTAGGGATGCGGCTAACCTTATCGATGTCGGAGATGGTACATGGACGCATGATTTAACCGAGCGGTTCACAGAACGCGTGCTAAATGTGGTGAGTAAGCATATCCCAAATATCCCAAGTGCGGTGATTGGAAAACATGTCGTCACCCCAGATACGATTGCCAGGTTTAACCCGAACGCAGGACCGGGGGATCCCTACGGCGGGGCGCACGATTTGGCGCAAAGCTATCTTTTTAGACCTTTACCAGGGCAGCCGGGTCATCAGACAGCTATTCCAAATGTGTATATGCTCGGTGCCGCAACCTGGCCTGGACATGGAGTGAATGGCGGATCAGGTTATATAGTTGCGCAGCAGCTTCTCTCACAATAAAATATCTGAAAAGAGTAAGACCCTATTTCCCAGTGGAAGTAGGTTTTTTTTACTAATAGGAGAATCAGAGATGAATTCATCATGATAGGCGAAAGACAAATTTATTGTTTTTGCTGCGAGATTTGTCCTTCATACCCCTTAGACGGCCAATCATAAAAAACAACATACTCAGTTCCTTTTAACCATTTACAATCCAATTGAATACATATAATTGATTGTAATTTTTGTGGTCAATTGGAGGGGGAACAGTGAAATTCGCGTACGAATACACATTCGGGCTGCCAAGGAACATTGTGTGGAAATATATCAAGGATGAAAAGGTGCTGCGGAACTCACTCCCTGGTTGTAAGTCTTTTTCAGAAGTGACCAGAGGTGTATACCAAGCTGAAGTGGAGATAAAAATGGGCCCCATTCAAGATCACTTTGTCCTTGAGATTCAACTCCATGAGAAGAAGCCATCCTCCATCCTTCAATTACAAGTAATTGGAACGGGTAATATCGGAGAAATTTCCGGTAAAGCTGAACTTTATTTTAATGATCAACAAGGGGCGACCCAACTAAACTGTAAAGCTGAAGCACAGGTAACAGGTGCCCTCGCTTTGGCAGGTCAGCGGGTATTAGAGGGTGGAGCTAATAAGGGTTTAGAGACGTTTTTTCAAAAAGTAGAAAAGGAAATAAAAAGGAGTCTTTATTATTTGAAAAAAAAGGGCAGGTGAAAAGAGTTCCATTAGTCGAATCGATCTCTATTCCTGTAACCATCATGGCGGGAAAGGTAAATTGGCAATAAATAGAACAAGGAGCAGTGGTCTAAGGCCGCTGCTCCTTGTTCTATTTATATTGGGGCAGCTTTTTTAATTGTTAATCATTGCACTTAAGCTAACGGGGGCGTGTACTTGAAAATCAGGGCTACCAATCGGGTGGCTCTTTTTGTAAATAACCAAAGGAGCAGGCTAGCTGAAAAGATTTGATATAATGTAGAGAATACCTAATATGGAAAAAGGTGGTCTTGTATGGATAAAAGTGTGCAAGCAGATAGTTTAGGTGCCCTATACGGAGAAATTAAACGATAAGACAATAATAGCAGTAGGTGATTAAAGTTTCTTGAATAATCCAATGTGGATTTATGAAGATCCATAACTGGAATTTTTGTAAATGCTGGCAGACTCATAAAAGCAATACAAGTGTTTACATGTCAGATTTAATAAAGATGATGGGGAGTAGCTAGGTAAGATAATGAAGGTATATAAGCTAAAGAATAATTTTAATGGAATAAAAAAGGGAACACAATTCTATTTGATTGCTGAATCTGAATTTATAGGTGTCAAAGATTATGTTTTACGAACTAGTGACTTAGCAATCAGGATATCAATTAATGAAAGGGAGCTGAATAAAAATTTTATTTTATTGAAACATAGCTAAACGGTTTGACAAGTTAATTCAATTAAAGTAACCACGGGTGAAAGAGTGAAGGAAAAATAAAAAACCACTCAGAGTGGTTTTTTAATCTTGCATTGCTCCTGCCTCTCGGGAAGTCATTGCACCTTGTCCTTGGCTTACATCTTTTTGAATTTCTTGTTTTACTTTTTGTGCATCAGTTCCGGCAAATTCTGGTCTCATAATAGAACCCACATTCTCTTTAGCTTGTTCCTGTTGCATAGAATTCCTCCGCATTTTATTATTTAACAATCTTATTATTTACAAAAAAACACTCGGTTTATCCTGAGGAAACAATTCCCTTAGTTGTGTAAGGAAATTGAAGCTGCATATGCCAAAGAAATAGAATGAATTTTTATTTGGTGTTGAAAAATGGAACCTATGCCTTTTTAGTTCCGATAGCTTATTAAAGTAACAGGATAGTTGAAGAAGAAGGTGGCAAAAAAAAGACCCTTATTGACTGATTTTATTCAATAAAGGGTTTTTATATTTTCTTATTTTCTCAAACAATAATTGAAAGCTATATAAAAGCAAGGCTCTAAATTGAAGGAACAAAAAATGCTGGAATGGATTTATTCTGACTAATGTAGCTATTCGTGTTCGTTTTAAAAATTTTAATCCCCAAACATCAAATAATATATGAACTATGATATTTGTAATTAGATACAAAGGAAATCTACTGTATGTCAATTTAAGAATCCAGAGTGCTGAAAGAAAGAAAGGACCAAATACAAATGCAGTGTCACCGCTTATTTTAGGATTTACTTTTGTATAAAACAACCACCACCTACGTTTTTTACCTATCGAGTATAATATTTTTGAGATGACACTAATAAAAATAGTAGCGGGTAAAAATCTAATTATTGTTCTCCGACCTAATATAGGGAATGAAAGCCAGGGTAGAACAAACAGTAATATTAATAGCATCTTTGGTTTCTTCATTATGCACCTCTAATTTTCTCATTAAGCAAATCAATGAGCGATTAGGTTTTATCCTTTATATTTGATCCGTGTGCAATTTAATCAATATCATTGTTGGTAGGCTCTACATATTGTTCATTTGTAGGACGTCCAAATTGTTTGTTAATTTCTTTAGCTAATTCATCTAAAAAGTCATCAGATAAAAAGGGACTATTTTCTTTGAACATATAATTCCTCATTTCCGTGTGGAATTTTAAAATCTTCTACGAGGTTGAAATAATATCTATATTACTAACATTACCACTGACCTAAAGTTTTAATCTTTTTACATAAATTTCATTTACTTTTGCTATTTACAGGAGTAATATAATCACAGTTTCAAATTCTTAAGTCGCTGAAACCATATGGTACGGGGGAACCATTTTTGTGGGTTGTTATTTAATCCACGGGGTGAATCCTTTCAAGGTAGGGCTACTCAAAGGTCCGAATCCGACAGCTAACCTCGTAAGCGTTAAATGAGAAGGAAGGTGGAGCTTGTGACACAAGAAAAATGACGTGTCTACAGGTCTATTTACCATGACTTGTAGGCACTTTTTTTATTTGTGTAAAAATATTGCTCTTTTTGTGGAAATTACTGTTTAAAGGGTAATATAAAACTTATTAACACTATTGGGTGGTGAGTAA
Source organism: Neobacillus sp. C211 (assembly GCF_051842875.1). Lineage (NCBI taxonomy): Bacteria > Bacillati > Bacillota > Bacilli > Caryophanales > Bacillaceae > Neobacillus > Neobacillus sp. C211. The sequence continues at coordinate 49,998 of NZ_JBPXRO010000003.1, read as the reverse complement.
TTAATGATTTCAGCCTTAAAAAGGTTTTTAATTGGACGTCCTTTGAAATCCAATGAATTAGGAGAACAGAAACTTAACAAAACGAAAGCATTAGCTATCCTTTCATCTGATGCTCTATCATCGGTGGCATATGGTCCTGAACAAATACTGATAGTTTTAGTTACAATTGGTGCAGCTGCATTTTGGTATTCAATTCCTATCGCAGTTGGTGTATTAATACTTTTAACAGCTCTTATCTTGTCTTATAGGCAAATCATCTTCGCGTATCCTCACGGTGGGGGAGCATATGTGGTTTCAAAAAATAACTTAGGTGTAAATCCTGGCTTAATAGCTGGAGGCTCTCTATTGGTAGACTACATACTAACTGTTGCTGTAAGTGTGTCTGCTGGTACTGACGCGATAACATCTGCCTTTCCGACCTTACATAAATTTAATGTCGAAATTGCCATAGTATTCGTCATTTTAATTACAATTTTAAATTTAAGAGGAGTAACAGAGTCCGCATCAATTTTAGCCTACCCCGTGTACTTGTTCGTATTAGCGTTGTTCATATTAATTGGTGTGGGAATTTATAATATTATAACAGGAGGAGTTTCGCCTGAATTACATCCCCCAATTGGTACACCTGTTACCGGAATCAGTTTGTTTATTCTTTTAAGGGCGTTTGCCTCGGGAAGTTCCGCTTTAACTGGGGTTGAAGCTATATCCAATGCAATTCCTAACTTCAAAGATCCCGCACCTAATAATGCTTCCAAAACGTTAATGATGATGGGCGCATTACTTGCCGTATTATTTTCAGGAATTATTTATTTAGCCTACTATTATGGGATTACGCCAAGCGCAGAGGTAACCGTTGTATCACAGATTGCTGAGGAGACTTTTGGACGGAATTTCATGTACTTTTTTATTCAAGGTACTACAGCATTAATTTTAATCCTTGCTGCAAATACTGGTTATTCTGCTTTCCCATTGCTAGCAGTTAATCTTGCAAAAGATAAGTTTATTCCAAGGATGTTTCTTGTTAGAGGAGACCGATTGGGATACTCAAATGGCATTATCATACTTGCCATCACTTCAATCATTTTAATTATTGCTTTTCAGGCAGAAACAGAGCATCTAATTCCTCTTTATGCTGTTGGTGTGTTTATTCCATTTACCTTGTCCCAAACCGGAATGATCGTTAAATGGATTCGCGAGAAGCCTCAGGGGTGGCTTCCAAAACTAATAATTAATACAATAGGGGCCATTATTAGCTTTATTGTCACAATGATGTTCTTTTTAACTAAATTCACTCAAGTATGGTCGGTATTAGTTTTTTTACCAATTATTCTTTTTGTTTTCTACCGAATTAGAAAGCATTATGAAGCAGTCGGTGCCCAGCTTAGCCTCACAACTTGTGAACCATTAATGCCAATTGAAGGAAATGTACTAATAGTTCCTGTTGCTGGCATGACTAATGTGGTAGCGAATTCGATCAACTATGCAAAATCACTTTCTCAAGATCAAATTATTGCAGTATATGTCTCCTTTGAAAGAGATGACGAGAAAAACTTTGAAGAAAAATGGAAGAAGTGGCAACCAGATGTAAGACTGGTGACGCTGCACTCTCATTACAGAAGTATCATTAATCCCCTTACCAAATTTGTTGATACTATTGAACATAAAGCTAGTGAATCGAACTACCGAGTCACAGTAATCATCCCACAATTTATTACAAAGAAAGGTTGGCACAATATTCTGCATAATCAATCAAGTTTACTGATTCGGGCCTACTTACTGTTTCGGAGAAATGTTATTATCACGACTGTTCCTTATCATTTAAAAAAATAAAGACTATAAAAAATATCAATTCTTTCAGGCAGCTTACTTTATGTAGAGCTGCCTTTTATTATAGACAAGGGTAGCAATAATTACGAATTGAAGTTGCATTTTTACTTTTTGAACAAGGAAATCTCAAAACTGAACCTTTTAGATTTGTCGGTAATATGGTAGGCACCTTCGGTGAATTCCTCGACTGAAGTATCTATAGCAGTAAGATTAGGTAAACTAATGTTGCTTAACAACAATCATTAAATCGCTCTGCTGCAACAGCCTAATTCTTATTTAGCTCCCTCAGTAAGATACAATTATCTCTCGAATACTCACTAATTCGTTTAGGACACTCTTATTCTACCAAGAGGTTATTTTTTTGTTCAAACTTCATTTTCACTCATTACAGGAATGCTGTCCCGTTAAATGAACAAGCACCTTCTCTTCTATTGCATTTAATACTCGAAGTATTTATAGCGAATAATAATTAAATGTTTAAAACAAACTATACCTAACATAGAGGGAGGAACTGTTATGCGTGATAATACCAACTTTGCTGCTATTGTCTTTTTTTCGATTTTAGGCATTATTGCAACAACAATATTTAGCAATATCATCATATCTCAAAATAACAACATAAAATCAAAACTTGAAAACAAAAAACAAACCTGATTCCTTTCAAGAATACCTTGATTGGAATTTTTTATATCGCTTTCTTTATCAAAAGGGATCTTTCTAAAGCTGTTCTTACTGTACTAAGGGGCAGTTACAGAGGATCTCAATCGGTCCAAGGCCAGGAGCCAGTAAGTCCATCGGACTTCGACAAGGCAAAATGATGTGGTGTTTTAACAATGTGATTAAATGATTTCCCCATCACACTTTTTCACTCTCTGTTCCTAAATGATAAATATTCTAAAAATCTCTTGGACGCAAGGGAAAGTGATTTTTGCTCTCTCGTAGCAATACCAATACTTCTAAAAGCAGGAACTTCAAGCTCTTTCGCTATAATTTTGTGAGGAATACGCTGTAAAATCAATTCTGGTAATATACTGATTCCTAGCCCGTTTTCCACCATAGACATAATTGCATAGTCATCCCATGTTGTAAAATTAACTTGCGGCGAAATATGGTGCTTCTCAAAAATTTCAGAGATTTCTGCTTTTGCTCCCTTTTCCAATAGCATAAACGGACTGTTCAGTAAGTCGTTGATTGGAAACTTTTCGCAATTAACAAGCGAATGATTTTCCGGAATCACTACCAGCAAACGGTCTTGCTCCAAAAAGATAATTTCAAGTTCTGCTTTTGTCGGTAGCCGCACAAATCCGAAGTCAACACGTCCATTTAGAATCCAGCTTTCAATTTCAGTATAATCACCAAGCAGAAGTTCAAAATCTATCTTTGGGTAATCCTTCTTAAAAATTCTAATAATGTTAGGGAGCCAATGGGTTGCTACGCTGGAAAATGTCCCAATACGAATCATCCCAGACTGCATATCGTGTAAGTCTTCGATCTGCGTCATTAAGATTTCATGCTCATTACAGATTCGCTTTAATTGGGGCAGTAACTTTAAGCCATCCGAGGTTAAACTGATACCGGCACGTCCTCTTTCGAAAAGGAAAACCCCCCATTCCGTTTCTAAATCGTTAATCATACGGCTGATCCCAGACTGTGAATAGTCCAATGCTTCGGCAGCTTTTGTAAAGCTACCAAATTCTACTGCTTTGACAAATGCCATATATTTTTGGATATTCATATCTCTTTTCCTTTCCCATCTGGTTTCGTCATACATATCATGAGAAACATTCGTTTTTGTAATACACATCAATATGATATGTTATTACTATCAGAAATTCAAGTTAGGAAAGGAAAAGGTATATAAAGATGTTTTTTAGTGAGTGATATTATGGAAAAAGCACCAGACAGCTATAAGTCTCCGCTACTAGATATGGGTCTAAGAATCATAGACAAAGTTACAGATTTCATTTGAACGAGTGAATACAGATGAAGCATTTTCAATGGAGGACTGTATCGAGATCAATCAAAAATTGGATGTGAAAATGGTAAAAACTTAAGAATCTGCGAAATATAAGCTTTTTCGCAGATTCGTAGGAGGAGACGATGAAATCTAAAATTCAGTTTATATTATCAATGATTATTTTCGGTACAATTGGTTTAGTTGTTCGATACATTGATCTATCTTCGAGCGAAAGAGCTTTACTAAGCAGTTTCATAGGATGCTTATTTTTACTGTTAATATTCTTCATGATTAAGAAAAAAATATCATGGAATTTAGTTAAATCTAATGCTTTATTTTTGATTCTTTCAGGTATTGCATTGGGAGGAAATTGGATTTTTCTTTATCAATCGTATGACCATACGACAATTGCCAATGCAACGCTAGGTTATTACTTTGCACCTGTGTTTGTGATGATTCTTTCTCCCTTTGTACTTCGGGAACAATTATCCATTAAAAAAATTGTGTGTATTGGTGTAGCGATCATAGGTATGTTAATGATTGTAGGAGAAGGCGTGAGTGCACCCAGATCGGATGATATACTTGGACTTTCCTTTGGATTAATCGCAGCTGCATTTTATGCTGCGTTATTGCTTTTAAATAAATTTATTAAAGATATGGAAAAGTTAGAGCTGACCATCATTCAGCTTGGAACAACCACTTTACTTCTAATGCCATATGTTTTCTTGACTTCCGGCTTTGGTATCTTTGAAGTATCAAGTTCTTCCATTCCTTTTATTTTAATTTTAGGGATCATCAATACGGGGATTGGATTTTGGTTATTTTTCTCTGGTATGGAAAAATTAAAAGGACAGAGTATAGCTATGCTAAGTTATGTAGATCCATTTGTAGCTATATTGATTTCTGCAATTTTCCTGCAAGAACAAATGACAATTGTTCAAATGCTTGGTGGTGTATTGCTATTAGGCTCTACATTTGTTAGTGAAATTAGATCAGTCAACTTTTCAAAACAATTAATGAAAACACCAGCTAAATAACGTTAAAAACAGTGGGAAGCATTCGTTTCCCACTGTTTTATATTTTAGAGTGTTCTGATTCTTAGAATGAGTATGATTCTCCGTCATCTGGTACCAAAACATTTGATGAAATTCCATTTTCATTAATGAAACTTTTCAATGCTGCTCTCGATAAGGTCCAATGATTGACAGCTTCCATATGAACAGAAATAATTTTTGCGTTAGAGGCAGTTTTGTAAACTTCATATATGTCTTCTTTCCCCATTACTAGGGAACCACCTTGCAGGAATTGATTATCTCCACCGTTTACAACAATGATTTCTGGGTTATGTGTTGCAATTACTTCTTGGACCGCTTCATACCAAACTGTATCTCCAGCAACATATAAAGTTTTCTCATTTGTGTGCTTGAAGACAACACCACACACTAGACCAGCAAGCTTTAATATTTCTCCTCTTCCGTGCTCGCCTTTTGTTTTGATTAATTGGATCCCTTCAAAAACTGTATCTTCTTTTAGAACCTCTACATTTTGAAACCCATCGTTTCTAACTATTCCAGCATCTTCTTCATTTTGTACAAACATTTTTATATCTTTTGGCAAAACTTCTTTGGCAGCATCATCATAGTGATCTAAGTGTAGATGAGTTACAATAACAGCATCAACATTTTTAATAATATCGTCAATGGAGGTTGGTAAGCAGACTAAAGGATTATTTTGATCTTGACTTAATGAATTGGGAAAGGGCGGATAAGTACCCTTCTCAGACAAAAATGGATCTATTAAAAACTTCTTCCCTGCATATTGGACAACTAATGTTGCATTACGAATTAATTGTAGATTCATATTCTTTAGCTCCTTTTTTTTAATGTACATATAGTTTATAATAGGACCGCTTTTTACTTACATAGAAAAAATCAAGTCTTTTTGCGGTTTCACTTGATTATTGAAAGGAATTGAATAAATGTTAGATAGCACGGATATACGAATCATAGATGAACTTTCCAAGAACAGCCGTATCACGATGAAGGAATTGGGTGAAAAAGTCCATTTGACTGGACAGGCTGCTTCAGCCAGGGTTGCGAAGTTAGAGGATAAAGGGATTATTGAGGGGTATAGCATAAAAGTCAATCAAGCAAAAATGGGGTATTCTGTTCACGCTATTATACATATTTATACGAAAAGCACGAACCATCAACCTTATTTGTCGTTCGTTAAAAAACAAGAACATTGCGTCATAAACAACTTCAAAATTAGTGGAGAAAGTTGTTATCTTCTCGAATGCAAATTTCCATCCAATGAAATATTAGATGGTTTTTTGACAAGCCTAAGTAATTTTGTGAGCTATAAACTATCGATTGTTATTAGTAAATAATACATCAATACAAATGAATTTAATAAATTAATTCGCATAAACAAACGGGGTCTTAAGTTTAAAAAATGGTTGCTGCGCAGCCTTTTTTTCTTGTTCCACTGACAGTTCAGGAAGTTTAAAAATGGCACCTGAATTTTGAATACAGAGCTATTCCATTCATAATCTCCATTGTTTCCGGAAAAATTATATGATATATTATCAACACGACTTATTAAAGTGATTTAATAAGTTTTTTGGTTGATACTTATTAAATCTCTTTAATAAGTCCATTTTAATAGGCGGTGACCTTTGTGAATACGACTCCAAAATCGATAGGGAAGGAAAGCCTTCGCGGTATTCGTAAATCTCTTTTAGAACTTGGCAGTGCAACAAAAGTTGAACTTAGCAATAAATTAGAAATTAGTTTCCCTACCATAAGTAAATTCTTAACCCAGATGGAAAAGGATGGTGAACTGATTTCAGTTGGTCTTGATGATTCGAGTGGTGGAAGAAGGGCAAAAAGATATACATATAATCCAGAGTATATGTTAGGTATGGCAATCTTTTTAGAGAGGACAGAGACAAATTATATTGTCTTTAACTGTTTAGGTGAAGTGAAGGATGTTGGAAAAACCTCAAGTCTCTTAGCAGATGTAGATTTACGATTATTAACCGACTGTGTTGAAGAGATCAGAGAGAAATATCCAAAAATTAGTTGTGTATCCATCGGTGTACCTGGTTCCGTGGATGATGGACGGATTATTTATATACCTGGGTATGAACACCTTCAAAACTTCGATTTGAAGGGATACTTGGAAAGTCGTTTCTCAATACCTGTTGTAATAGAGAACGATATGAATGCGGCGGTGCTTGGATATTACGATAGTAAGGGAAATAAGAAAAATAAATCTCTTGTTTATTTATATTCAGGTCAAAATGGTCCAGGTGCTGGAATTATGGTAAATGGAGTCGTGGTACGAGGTAACACTAATTTTTCAGGAGAGGTTTCATTCGTTCCACAGTACGATGACCAAAATTTTGGCCAGGCTTTGCAAAATGAAAACAGGCCTATGAAAGCATTTATATGTGAGGACTATGAGGTCGACGCCATTAGCAGGTTAGTAGCTTCCTTTGTAGCTATCATTAATCCTTATACAATTATTTTTTGTGATGATGAAGTCAACCAATTTATCCTAGACCAAATTTTAGACCGAAGTGCAAAGTATATTCCAGCAGAGCATCTTCCAGAACTTATAATGAGTGATTGGAAACAGGATTATTTATTTGGATTACAAAGTCTTGGTCTTGATCTCATGATCACCGGAATAAACAGTTAAGACAATTCAATACCTATTACAAAAAATTAAAAGGCGGGGTTATAATGGCTACATTCTTTTTAGTAATTATCTACATGGCTTTTATAAGCTTAGGTTTACCTGATTCATTGTTGGGAGTGTCATGGTCTTTGATGCAATCGGAATTTGGAGCTCACTTTGAGACAGCCGGTTTGCTTTTTATGACAATCGCTGGGGGAACGATCATTTCCAGTTTTGCTAGTGAAGTTGTACTTAAACGCTTCGGAACGGGCATTGTCACATTTTTCAGTTGTTTAATGACTGCTGGAGCACTGCTTGGGTTTCAATTTGCTCCTTCGCTTTTTTGGTTATTTATTTGTGCCATACCACTTGGATTAGGTGCAGGTGCCGTTGATTCGGGATTAAACAATTATGTAGCGACAAATTACAAAGCACACCATATGAGTTGGCTTCATTGTTTTTGGGGAGTTGGGGCTACACTAGGTCCCGTAATTATGGCTCAGTTTATTACAGGGCAACATTCTTGGAGAAACGGGTATCTTGCCATCGCTGGTCTGCAGTTTGTATTAGTTGTCATTCTTTTCTTCACTTTGCCTTTATGGAATAAGGTGAGAGGAAACAGCATTGTGATCTCTAATGAGACAGAAAATACAGATGATGGATTATATGGAGTAGATGCTAAATATCGAAAACCTTTGCAAATTAGGGGAGTTAAGCTAGCTTTGATATCTTTCTTGTTTTATTGTGGTGCGGAGGCAACAATGGGGCTTTGGGGAAGTAGTTTCCTGGTAAATGTAAAAGAATTATCCGTAGATGCAGCGGCAAAATGGGTTTCCTTGTATTACGCGGGTATCACAATCGGAAGATTTATAACAGGCTTTATTACCTTGAAAATAGGTAACCGCACGCTCATTCGGGTGGGGCAAATAATAGCATTATCTGGTGCCGCATTCCTACTCCTACCATTGCCGCCCACTTTCTCGCTTGTCGGTTTTATTATGGTTGGATTAGGATTGGCACCGATATTTCCGTGTATGTTGCATGAAACGCCAACACGATTTGGGCAGGAACATTCCCAAACAATCATGGGGTATCAAATGGCCGTTGCTTATACAGGTAGTACGTTCCTACCGCCACTTCTTGGTTTCATTGCAGCACACTCGACATTAGGAATCTTCCCATTTGTCATTGCAGGTTTTATTGCAATAATGCTCTTGGGTTCCGAAAAATTAAATATCAAATTGAATAGAGACAATTTAATAAGTGTAAAAAATAAAAACTCCACGGTAATTTAATGTATAAAGGGGTTTCCGTATTCAGTAACCTGCTATTAATTGAAGTAGAATGGATTCCAGAAGATCGTCATTAGAGGCGATCTTTTTTCATTGTCGCTGTTTCAGATAAAAGAGTTACTATTTGATACACGTTGGAACTCAAATTAAAGTGATAAAATTGTATCAATTGGAAAACAATAGTGCTTAGGAAAGGAGGGATTGAGAATGTCTGTGAAAAAGTGGTTAACTGGATTGGTCGTTATGTTTGGGATGATTTTGGTTATGACAACTCTAGGCTCACTTGATGTATTCGCTGAATCCGGCGTCGTAACACGGCCTGTTGAGACAGTGAAAGCGATAGAGGTCGAGTTGCATGATGATTCCTTTAATCCGAGTGTCATCACGATTCCGAATGGGAAAACGACAACGCTGATTTTGAAAAACCAAGGTAAGAAAAAGCACACCTTCACAGTGGAAAAGCTCAGTATTGACACCGAAGTCCAGCCGGGAAAAGAAAAAACTATTACCGTGAATCCGAAAAATCCTGGTACATATGACTTGATATGTAGGTACCATTTCCAGGAAGGTATGGTTGGAAAAGTAATTGTCAAATAACAAGCAGGGCCAATCGGCCTTGCTTGTTTACAAGATTAGAAAGTATAAATTTCGACTTTGAAAATTGTCCAGTCCAGCGCCCTAGCGGCTAGTGTCTAATATAGGTTTTATTTCTTTGTCTTCAACAATTTTAAGAAAATATTTATAAACGCATATTGCCATCTATCACCCATATACTGATGCCAAAGAGCAGAAACTTCCGCAGCGGATAAGGTGTTTCTCTTTGTTTTCCCGAAAATCCCCAAAAGAAATTCCCTCCTATTACTCTCAAGTTTTGTTTCGTTCGTTATTCCAAAATTATTTTAAGGTATTTTTTGCAAAGTATACGAATTCCTTTTTAATCTAAAAAAACACATAGTAGTAGCCTTACTCTATTCACTTCACTTAATTCATAGTAAAATTTATAAAAATGGGTGTAGTTGAATGCCATGATCAAAAGGATAAAAAGTAGGATTGTTCATTTTGATGGATGAAAAGGAAGGAAGTGCAAAACGATGGATTTCGAAATGGTTATGCAGGAACTGGAAGCGCTTGGCAAGGAACGAATGAAAAAGACTTACATAAGCAATGGTGCACATGAGCCGGTTTTTGGGGTGGCTACAGGTGCAATGAAGCCTCTTGCAAAGAAAATCAAGAAAAATCAGCCTTTAGCCGATCAGCTTTACGCCACCGGGAACTATGATGCCATGTATTTTGCCGGCATCATTGCGGACCCAATAGTAATGACTGAGTCAGATTTTGAGCGTTGGATGGATGGGGCGTATTTTTATATGCTTTCCGATTATGTGGTTGCTGTAACGTTGGCTGAAACTGATATTGCGCAAGATATTGCCGATAAATGGATCGCAAGTGGTGAAGAACTTAGAATGTCGGCAGGCTGGAGCTGTTACTGCTGGCTTTTGGGTAATCGACCGGATAGTGAATTTAGCGCCAGCAAGATTGCCAGTATGCTTGATCAGGTGGAAAATATGATTCACGATTTTCCTGAACGAACAAAATCCGCTATGAATAATTTTATCTACACAGTAGGAATTTCCTATTTGCCGCTCCATGATAAGGCGGTTGAAACTGCAAAGGCAGTCGGCCCAGTAGAAATCAAGCGGGACAAGAAAAAAAGCAGTATTTTGCTTGCTTCCGAAAATATTCAAAAGGAAATAGATCGAGGGAAACTTGGTTTTAAACGCAAATATGTAAGGTGTTAGCCTAGTTTGTAGTGTAACTAATCTAACTGAGAATGAGAGCTCCATACATAATGTATAGGCTTTAAAACAATACAATAAAAAATGGCTTAGTATTCACTTTACTGAGCCATTTTTTTATGACGAAAATCTTAAGCAAATTCCGATATCAGAGGAGCTGCATTTTCGAATACACGACAAATTATTCATTCTATTATGGGACTATATAATTAAAAATCCTGAAAGGTGAGGAATTTTGGAAGAATTAGCAGGATTTTTGATTTTAATAAAGGAATATATTATATAATTTCGAATTATTCATTAATTTTATCAAGATATGAAAGAGGGTATACGATATGATTGAAAATTTCTTTGCTGATTATAAAAACTATATTGTTGTACCGGAAGATGAAAGGCAAGTTGGAAATGAAGTATTTGATCCCAAACATTTTGAAGCCTATTATATACTAACACTGTCCATTTTTGATTCCCGTTTATCGACTTGGAAAGATGCAAGTAAATTTGAAATTGATGTTGAAAAAAGTATCAAAATAGTTCTGAGGGATTTCAATCAAATAGAGCGGCAGAAGTACCATCTTCAATTACTAGAATTTGATAAGTATAAAAACTATTTTATCTTGGCCCTTTCTTCTAAAACAAAATTTAATCCAGGGGAAGAAAAGGATCGTATTAATGAGCTCATTGATAAAAAAGTAACGAATCCATTTTATGTTGGGCAAAATTGGTTCAACCTCATTGGTGATAAAGGCAGAGTTGCCCGTAAACTCTTTTGCTGCTCCTTTAAGGAATATATGGCCCAGGACCAAAACCATTTAAAAAGGGAAGAAAAGTATGAAAACATCAGTGAATTCATCCCTAAAAAAGGAGAAATGAAGCTGATTAAAAGCTCGTTGAAAAAGGATATTCTCTAACTGCACAGGTAACCGGTGACTTGCCTTGGCAGGTCAGCGGATTTTTTTGGATAGAACGTGTATTCAAATAATTTACCTATTATTGGGCATCCTCTATTTGAGGATGTTTTTGCTAACCAAGAGGGGTGAAGTTTTTTGAAATGCCCGCAATGCGTTTATACCAATCCAGATGGTGTGAAATTCTGCTTAAGCTGCGGAGAAAAGTTTATTAAAAATAACACACAAGAGAATGAAAATAGCTTTTTTTATGAGTTTGCCCATTACGTAGATATGGTCCCAAGATTCCAACGATCGATTGAACCAAAATTTCAAAACATATTTTCGCGTGTTTTCCATAATCATAGCGAACTGGAAGCGGACCGGCTGTTTATCGTAGGAACTGCGCTTACTACACCAAAAATTTCGGAAGTGAAGGACACCTGGCCAAAACCATGGCTTTTTGCAAGGGTATTCATCATTTCACTTCTTGCCTTCGCAGGATTTTACATTGGTGTGAGCTATTTTAGAAATGTGAACTTTATACCCGGACTCATTATTGTTGGTGCTTTTGCTGTTCCGTTTACAACGTTAATCTTCTTCTGGGAGATGAATGCTCCGCAAAATATTGCCTTTTATCGAGTGATATACGTCGTGATGATCGGTGGGATTCTCTCCATGTTAGTCGCACTCGTGTTTTTCGATATTCTGAAAAACATTATTAATCCGATTACGATTGGAATTGCAGAGGAGCTCGCCAAAGCAATAACGGTGATTACGTTTGTTCGATACCGAAAATACAGATATATTTTAAACGGCCTTCTCATCGGTGCAGCAGTCGGAGCGGGTTTTGCAGCGTTTGAAACAGCTGGGTATGCTCTAAGGGCACTGCTTTCTGGAGATGGTGCAACTCTCTACAACACGATCCTATGGCGAGGGATCTTTGCTCCTGGCGGACATATTGCATGGGCTGCTCTGACTGGTGCAGCATTCTGCAGAGTACAAGGGGACGAGCCATTTAAATTTAACATGCTATTCCGCTTTAGGTTTTTACGGGTCTTTATCTTAGTGGTTTTGATGCATGCATTATGGGACACCCCTATAACAGGAATGTTCCCCTTCGGACAGATTTTTCTAATGCTTGCTTCATGGGTAGTTGTCTTCCTGCTCATCCGTGCTGGCCTTAAGGAGATTGGAGAAAGAAAAATAAATGTTTAAGGAGCAGAGGAGAGTTCTTCTGTTTCTTTTTCTTATATTAAGCAAATGTCTTTGGAGTCCCTAAGTCCTATTTTATATAGGAACAATGAACCGAAATTTTCCTTTCGTATTGACAGCATCCAGGGTAAATTTTATATTAATACTCAAGATAAGTATTCAGAATTAACAGATATCTTTTTATATAGAAACCGGTTTCTATGTAAAAAAATAACAGCACGTATCCTTATTTAAAATTTATTCATACAAAACTACTTGATATATTTTTTTTCGCTATTATAGAAACCGGTTTCTATACCAATAACCATTTGGGAGGTGATCATAAACGTAACTGTCTTAATCTAGGAAAATAGTAAAAGGGGGATACAAACATGGCAAAAGATAATTTTAAACAAATGGCTAAAAAGGTTTTAACATGCGGCTCGGCCGCTGCCCTTACTTTTAGTCTGCTCGCATCTGCCGCACCTAAGGGATCTGCCGCTGAAGTAAATCCATCGAGCACAGTAACAGAAACGGTGAAATTAGATCCAAGCTACCAACAGTCACCATTTGATGGTTGGGGAACGGCCCTTGTATGGTTTGCCAATATTACGGGCGGCTGGCCCGATGAAATCAAAAACCAAGTAGCTGATGCCCTTTATGGCAAGGATGGACTTAATTTTAATATTGCTCGTTATAATATAGGCGGTGGTGATTCACCAGAAACCACTCCATACATGCGTCTTGGCGGAGCAGTCCCAGGTTATTGGAATCGGCCTGCTGAATTTGGTCCGCCAAATGGAAACACAGAAGGCTGGACAGAGCAGACAAATTGGTGGGACCCAAAAAATCCTGACCATTGGAATTGGAACGCTGATGCCAATCAACGCTGGTGGCTGACGGCAGCTAAGTCTAGAGGAGCAGATACGTTTGAGGCCTTTTCGAACTCGGCACCATACTTTATGACTCAAAGTGGATACGTATCTGGAAACTGGGATTCAAATAAGGATAACCTGAAGCCTGATCAATACACGAATTTTGCCAGCTACTTAACAGGAGTTGTGGACCATTTACAGCAAGAAACAGGCATTCAATTTAAAACGCTTTCACCGGTAAATGAACCCAATACTAACTATTGGGGAGCCAAGGGCAGACAGGAAGGATCACACTGGGCACCGGCATCACAAGCGAAAATGATTAATGAGGTGAAAACACAATTAACCGAAAAAGGTTTGAATACCGTTGTCTCGGCAATGGACGAAACCAATCCATCAAAATTTCGATCCAATTGGGATGCCTACAATACGGAAACCCGAAATAATATTGGGCAGTTGAATGTACATACGTACGGAACGGGAGAAAGAAATGGTGCCAGAGATATTGCCAAGGGTGCGGGGAAAAAACTATGGATGTCGGAGGTTGACCTAAGTGTCGGCGGCCAGAATCATGAGGACATCAAGCCAGGGCTTGCTATATCGGAAAGAATCCAGGCGGATATCCAGCAGCTCGAGCCAGAAGCATGGGTGCTTTGGCAAGCAGTGGAAGATGAGGTAAACATGAGGCCTGAGCATGAAAATGGCAACTGGGGTCTGATTCAGGTTGATTTTGCCGCAAAGGATTTCAGCAATTTTAAAATATACAAAAATAAAAAATACTACGCAGTGGGCAACTACAGTAAATTTATCCGCCCTGGCGACCAGTTTATCAACACAAACAACCAAAATACTTTGGCCGCCATTGATACGAAAGATGACTCCGTTGTCGTCGTTTATACCAATTCATCTGCGGAACAAAAAGTAGTCGACTTTGACTTATCTGGATTTGAAACGATAAATGGTACAGCATCGGCAACGCCATATGTAACATCGGCCACCGATAATTTGCAGAAAAAGGAAGACATCAAGGTAAAGGATGAAAAATTAGCAGCGGTGGTTCCGGCACAATCGATTACAACATTCGTCGTATCCGGTGTTTCTGGAGTCAACAAGGACGACGGTTTCTTAAATAATCATGATAAATACAAAATTAGCAATCTAAATAGTGGAAAGGTCCTGGATATCACTCAGGATGGAAAGATAGTCCAAAAATCCTATGACCGCGATAAAGCGAGCCAGCAATGGAGCCTTCAAAAAGTGACCAATGGATATAGCTCCAAGGAATTATATAAAATCGTCGACACCAACAGTGGCAAAGTAATTGGTGTAGAAAATGGGTCCGCTGTGGAACAAACCTATCAAAACACTGTCAGCCAAAAGTGGATGTTATCCACCTCAGGCAATCAGCAATACACGTTCATTAACGCAGCAAACGGTCAGCTGCTGGAAGTTGGCGGCGCGTCAACAAAAGAAGATGCTGGTGTGGACGTCTGGTCAGCGAATGCTGGAAAGAATCAGAGTTGGAAAATCGACAAGTCCGGAATTGTAGAAATTGAGCCTGCCAATGTCGTTGTAACGAAGAAAAAAATCGCTCCGGAACTGCCACAGGAGATAACTGCTATTTACGGTGACGGGAAAAAAGTGCAAAAAGCGGTCCAATGGGAGCCGGTTGACCCTGATCAATATGACAGGGAAACCATTTTTACCGTGAAGGGCAAGGTAGAAGGAACGAACATGCCGGCAGTTGCCAATGTTACCGTCAGCAAAGTGGAAAGTGTCGAACCAATTAAAGTGAAAACTGTACCAGGTAAAGCGCCGGAACTGCCTGATTTTGTTCCTGCTAAACTTGAAATCGGTACAGAAGGAAACGTACATGTGAATTGGGAAACGATAGACCCAAGCAAGTATGAAACGCTTGCCAAATTTACCGTAAAAGGCTCGATTCCGTATAGTCCGGTTAAAGTAACTGCCAATGTGCAAGTCACCAAACCGGCATTGCAGAACATTGCCTTAAACCTTCCCGGCTCTGGACAAGAGTTTCCAAAGGCAATTGCTTCCTTTACAGGACAGTATGATAAAGCCGCAAATGTTAATGATGGTGATATCTCTTCCATTCGCTGGACGAATTGGGATCCAAACAGCTGGAGGTCAGAAGATTGGGTAGCAATTGATTTTGGGAGTGAAGATACGGTTTCTAAACTCGATTTCCATTTCTATGATGATGGGGGTGGAACGAGACCACCAGCATCCCTACAGCTTGAGTACTGGGATGGTACCGAATGGAAGGCCATCGACGGTACCCAATTAGCTGTGAATGCGAAAAAGGACTTAACGGTGAATTTTGCGCCAGTGATCACATCGAAGGTCCGAGTGGTGATGAAAGCGATGCCAAATACATGCATTGCGATTTCGGAAATTGAGGTATTTGGAAAAGGAGATGTCACGAAGGCTGAACCAAGCATTGGCGATAATGCAACGCTTGAGAGCATCTTAATCGATGGGAAGCCGTTAAAGGACTTCCAACCTGACCAATTTACTTATGATGTGATGGAAAAAGCATCGATATCTCCTGTTGTTACAGCAGTAACCAACGACCTATTTGCCTCTTATCAGGTATCTGAAGAAGAGGACGCTGCTGTGATCACTGTAGAATCGGAGGATGGGCTCCGGACTGAAACCTATACGGTTAAATTTAGATAATATAATTAGTCATAGTTGAGGATGCTGTAGTCCACAACTATGACTTTTATTGCCGTTTTTCCCCCCGCCTTCACGTTCACCCTATCGACTACCATTTTTCTATTAAAATAGATTACAATTGGAAGAAAGATACTTAAGATAAAACTGATTAATATATTTAGGGTTTATATCTCTAAGAAGGGGGGCTTCAGTTGGACAAAAAAACGTTTACCATCTATGATATTGCCGAAGCCACAAATGTATCTCCGGCAACTGTATCGCGGGTCCTAAATGGCAATTATCCAGTCAGCCAAAAAACAAAAGAGAAGGTGCTGGCGAAAATACAGGAATATAATTTTCAGCCAAACAGTATTGCTAGAAGTTTATCAAAAAAAGAAACAAAGATGATTGGGCTGATTTTGCCAGACATCACGAATCCATTCTTTTCAAGCTTCTGCATGGAATTGGAGAAATACGCTCAAAAAAAGGGATATACGATATTCTTATGTAATTCTATGAACGATAGCGGGATGGAGTCCGTTTACCTAAAGGTTCTCTCGGAACGCCAGGTCGAAGGGATCATCATGATGGGCGGCCGGATTAACAAATCGTTAACGGATGCGGAAGAGGCCTCTGAGGTGCAGGAGGTTATGAAAAAGATCCCTATTTTGATGATCAACGGAGAGATGGCCGGTGTCGATTGTTATAAAGTGAAATCCGATGAGCTGTTGGGTATGAAGATGATTGTCGAGCATTTAATCGAAATGGGGCACAAAAAAATTGGCTTGCTGGGAGGAAAGCAGGGGATCACTTCTACCGATATAAAAGTAGAAGGATTCAGGCAGCTCCTGATGGAAAATGGTCTGGTTTATCATCCTGAATGGCATATATACAGCGGTTTTTCAGTAGGAAGCGGTCAAAAGGCGATGAACAAGCTACTGGGAAACAAGGCAATGCCTACGGCCATTATTTGTATAAATGATATGATTGCCTCCGGAGCTTTAGTTGCGTGCAATCATCAAAATATCGACCCCAAGAAATTTGCCTTTGTAGGCTATGATGATTCGTTTGTCGCAGATATCTTGACGCCGAGCCTTACTTCCATAAACCATGATTACGAAAAACTTGGAACGGTGGCACTAGATTTAATTATTAACGCAAAAAATGAGCAAGAAGCACCGGAAGTTACAAAAGAAGTAACCATTGAACCCTTTCTCACCAAGAGGAACTCCACTGATTGGTGACTACCACGCTGCTGGCAGGAAGAATTATGCTGGTGACTTCGTAAATACTTCAAGTCATTGACTCTAAAAATGTCGACAAATAGGTGAAAAAATTGAAAAAATGGTTTATAATCATTTAGTCATTTAAAATTATATAGTTCGCATTTTGCGAAAGTGGTTCTAGCCCCCCACATTAAAAAAACTAAGATGAAGCAGCACTTCTATCTTGGGGTGCTGTTTTTTTCTATTTGAAAGGAAGTATTTGATATACATGTTGAAAAATGAAAAGGCAATTGTTGTGTTTAGTGGTGGACAAGACAGCACCACTTGTTTATTTTGGGCATTAAAGCAATTTAAAGAAGTAGAAGTAGTTACGTTTGATTACAATCAACGGCATAGTTTAGAAATTGAATGTGCCAAAAATATAGCCAATGAACTTGGCGTGAAACATCATATTTTAGATATGTCGTTATTAAATCAACTAGCCCCTAATGCGTTAACACGTTCAGATATTGAGGTGACTGATGGCGGCGAAGGGGAACTTCCGTCGACATTTGTGCCAGGCCGTAATCTGTTATTCCTAACCTTCGCAGGGGTTTTAGCACGTCAGATCGGTGCCAAGCATTTAGTCACTGGTGTTTGCGAAACAGATTTCAGCGGATACCCAGATTGTCGTGATATTTTTATCAAATCACTGAATGTCACTTTAAATCTATCGATGGATGATAATTTTGTCATTCATACGCCATTAATGTGGTTAAACAAAGCAGAAACATGGGCCATGGCAGATGAATTAGGTGCGTTTGAATTTGTTCGTGAAAAAACATTAACTTGCTATAATGGTGTGATTTCGGATGGATGTGGAGAGTGTCCAGCTTGCGTCTTAAGAAAAAGAGGGCTCGATGACTTTCTTAATGGGAGGTTTTAAACGATGGGTTTTAGAATCGTTGATAAACTTCAGAAGATAAATGAGGACATTCAACCTCATCAATTAAAATATCATTCAAAGCGTGTACTAGTGAGCAAGGAATTTACCTTTGATGCTTCACACCACTTGCATTGCTATGAAGGGAAATGCAAGAATTTGCACGGCCATACGTACAGAGTTATTTTTGGATTAAGTGGTTTTGTTGATGAACGCGGCTTAATGATCGACTTTGGCGATATTAAAGACATTTGGAAAAATGAAATCGAAATCTATCTTGATCATCAATACCTAAACGAAACCCTTCCATCGATGAATACAACAGCCGAAAACATGGTTGTCTGGATATATGAGAAAATGAAAGAAGCCTTAGCAAAAGAAGATCGTAGGGACCAATATCATGGAGCAAGAGTGGAATTTGTCCGTCTGTTTGAAACTCCAACAAGCTACGCAGAAGCGAGAAGGGAGTGGATGGAGGAATGAGTAAGATTCCTGTATTAGAAATTTTTGGCCCTACCATCCAAGGAGAGGGCATGGTCATTGGTCAAAAAACGATGTTTGTTCGGACGGCCGGCTGTGATTATTCATGCAGCTGGTGTGATTCTGCATTTACATGGGATGGCAGTGCCAAGGAGGATATTCAGCAAATGACCGCTGAAGAAATTTGGGATGAATTGAAAAGAGTCGGTGGGGACAATTTCTCGTTTGTGACGATCTCAGGGGGAAATCCGGCGCTGTTGAAAAACTTAGATGTGTTTATTGATTTATTAAAAGAAAAAGACATCAAAATTGGTATTGAAACACAAGGAAGCATATGGCAGGACTGGTTCTTAAACGTCAATGAACTGACCATTTCACCTAAGCCGCCGAGCTCCAACATGGTAACCAATTTTGAAATATTAGATTCTATTTTTCAAAATTTAAACGACAATGATTTTAAACATAAAGTAAGTCTAAAAGTAGTTATCTTTGATGAAACCGATCTTGAGTATGCGAAAAAGGTTCATAGCCGCTATGCGGATATTCCTTTTTATCTCCAGGTTGGGAACGATGATATTACGAATTTCAATAATAATGAATTGCTTCAAAAACTACTGTTGAAATATGAGTGGTTAGTCAATTGTGTGGTCGCTGACACTCAATTGAATGATGTAAAAGTATTACCACAATTACATGCGCTTCTTTGGGGAAATAAGCGGGGCGTGTAAGGACAGGGACCATGGAGGACCATGGGGACAGTTCTACTGGCTTTCTGGGACAAGGAAAGAGATTAAAAAAGGCCAAAAGAACCGTCCCTGTGGGCATGTGGGCATTGAATAGATGAAGCTTATTGAATTTTTCTTAAGCCCTTCCTATCATGAATCTCTCGAATACCTTCCTCGCAAACCCCGTAAGAACGCCAAGAACAAGTTTCACAGACAACTTGAATATCGGCGGGGATGACATGTTTTAGGATGCGGGACTCTATTTCCTCCCATCTAAGAATTTGTCCGATTTTAAGGTTCATTTTGTCTAAAATAACGGCATCTCTTTCATCGATCTGGTCGTCTTGGCAATGGTATTCACCTGAATTAGGGAACTTTTCACACAACTGATCTGGTCCCTTTACAAGCAGAATCAACGTTTTTGGGTTGTTTCTCAAGGTTTGATGCAAAAGCGTCATATTTTCCACGTATTCTTGGGAATAGCCCATTCCCCGATACCCTAGAAGGCAAAAAAGATGATGTCCTCGTAGCTTATACATTATTCTCCCCCTGTTTGTTTACTCCATTTAGATTTTAAAAGTAAACTATAATTGTAATTTAGTTAACATCTATAGGGTTTATTCTACCATAAATAAGAAAAACATTTGACATTTCTACCCGAAGTGTTAACATTATTCTTGCAGGGAAATCATTACATGAAAATTACATAAATGACGCAAATCCGCTAGAGGTGCCTTTTTAAAGGGCTGAGATTGAAGTACGACTTCGGGACTCTATGAACCTGATCTGGGTAATACCAGCGTAGGGAAGTGGAAAACGGGATATTTGAAGAACGTATGTTTCTATTTCGAATTTTCGACCACTTTCTTACTTAAAGAAAGTGGTTTTTTGTTTTTCACTTTAGGCCTTCGATCTTCGGAATCTGCTTAAAAGGGGGGAACGGGTATTTCAACTAGTATAAAAGATAAAGAGATACATATTATCTCCAATGGGAAAATGCCAATTGAACAGTTATGTGAAATTGTAAGCGAAATTCATCCATATATAACCGCGATTCATTTGCGGGAAAAACAAAAAACAGCCAAGGAACTTTTCCAGGCCGTCCAACGGTTAACAAATGAAAACATCCCACTATCAAAGATTATCATTAATGACCGAGTCGATGTTGCCTGCGTTACAAGGGCTAGAGGAGTTCAATTAGCCTTCCATAGTTTAGATACTGCGCTTGTGAAAGAAAACTTTCCTCAGTTTTTGCTCGGGAACTCCATCCACTCCTACGAGGAAGGACAACAAGCAAAAGAGAATGGTGCTGATTACGTGCTATTTGGCCATGTCTTTCCTTCGCAATCAAAACCGGGTAAGACCCCAAAAGGACTAAGGGAATTAGCAAGGCTCACCCAATTAGACATCCCGGTAATAGCCATCGGCGGGATCACACCTGAAAATACGGGGCAGGTACTTCAAGCAGGATCAAAAGGAATCGCAGTTATGTCAGGAGTTTTAGATGCTCCCGATCCACTAGCAGCAGTTAAGGCTTACCTAAATGTATTAAATGGAGATGAACAAAGTGGAAAATTCATTTGATGTGGCCATTATCGGTGGCGGAATTATCGGGTCCTCGATTGCCTATCAGCTTGCAAAAAGGGGAAGAAAAGTCGTCGTGATTGAGAAGGGACGAGTGGCTTGCCAAGCGTCCAG
Organism: Neobacillus sp. C211; assembly: GCF_051842875.1. Taxonomy (NCBI): domain Bacteria; kingdom Bacillati; phylum Bacillota; class Bacilli; order Caryophanales; family Bacillaceae; genus Neobacillus; species Neobacillus sp. C211. The sequence goes on along the minus strand of NZ_JBPXRO010000003.1, from coordinate 28,756 downwards.
TGCGGCTGCCGGAATGCTGGCAGCACAAGCAGAGCTGGAACAAGACGGTCCCTTATTCCAGCTGGCTTTAAAAAGTCAAGCGATGTTTTCAACGCTCGCAAGTGAGTTATTTGAATATACAGGAATTGATATTGAGTATGTGAATAAAGGCATGGTGAAAATTGCCGAAACCGAAGAAATAGCACTCGAGGTAAAAAAACAGGTCTCCTTTCAAAAAAAATGGGATCCAACCATTACCTGGCTCGATGCAACAGAAGTACGTGTGCTGGAACCATCTCTTTCACCAAGTGTAGCTGGAGGGATGTATCTTCCCCGTGATGGGCATGTGCAACCAGCGAAGTTAACAAAAGCCTTTGCTAAATCCGCGGAACATTTTGGTGCCAAAATATGTGAAGAGACGGAGGTTCTTTCTTTTGTCTATGAAAACGGTCAAGTTAAAGGGGTAAACACCAGCAACGGCGTCATCCATTGTGAACAGGTGGTTGTTGCCACTGGAGCTTGGGCGGCGAAATTAATGCAAGAATCAGGAATCGATATTCCTGTGTATCCGGTTAAAGGAGAATGCTTTTCGATTAGAACAGAAAGGCCGATCATTAACTCGACCATTTTTTCCGACAAACGTTGTTATTTAGTACCCAAACAAAATGGGGAAATTTATATAGGTGCGACTGTGATTGAAAATACCTTTGATACCAAGGTAACTCCTGAAGGGATTGCTACATTGATAGAAAGAGCGACTCAATTAGTTCCACAGATTAAGGAGGCAGCATGGGAGCGAGTATGGGCTGGAGTCAGACCGCAGACAGGCGATGGAATCCCTTATATGGGCGAGCATCCAAGCTGGCGTGGGTTGTTCGTGGCAGCAGGCCATTTTCGAAATGGAATTTTATTAAGCCCGATTACAGGGGAACTAGTTGCGGACCTAGTGTCAGGTAGCTTACTAGATCAGGAACTACTCTCTGCTTTTCACCTAGAACGGCACAAAGAAACGGTTAGTTAGGAGGTATACCATGAAGGTAGTAGTTAATGGCGAGTGGATCCAATTACCCGACCATATCGTATCTGTTTCAGATGTTCTCAAACATCATGACATCCAAGATAAGGTCGTTGTTGTGGAAGTGAACGGTGAAATATTAACCAGGTTAGAGCACCAAAGTACGAGAATATCAGATAAAGATCGAATCGAAATAGTCCATTTTGTAGGAGGCGGTTGACATGTTAAAAATAGGTTCTTTATCCTTTCAATCTCGTTTGTTACTAGGTACGGGAAAGTATCCAAGCTTTGAAATCCAAAAGGCAGCAGTGGAAGTGTCGAAAGCAGAAATCCTCACGTTTGCGGTGAGACGAATGAATATTTTTGAACCAAGCCAGCCGAATTTTTTAGAACAGCTCGACACTCAAAAATATAAGCTTCTGCCTAATACTGCTGGAGCAAAAACAGCCGCAGAGGCGGTCCGGATCGCAAAACTAGCGAAAGCTTCAGGACTATGCGATATGATTAAAGTGGAAGTGATTGGCTGTGATCGCACCTTGCTTCCTGACCCGATTGAAACCCTTAAAGCAACGGAAGAATTAGTGAAGGAAGGATTTATTGTCCTCCCCTATACATCCGATGACGTGGTTTTAGCTCGAAAGCTCCAAGAAGTGGGCTGTCATGCGGTCATGCCTGGGGCCTCGCCCATTGGATCCGGTCAAGGGATCATCAATCCTGTTAATCTAGGCTTTATTATCGAGCAAGCGGTCGTACCTGTGATTGTGGATGCTGGTATTGGCTCCCCAGCTGATGCAGCATTGGCGATGGAATTAGGTGCTGATGGGGTGTTATTAAATACGGCTGTTTCAGCAGCAAACGATCCGGTCAAAATGGCTCGAGCCATGAGTTTAGCGATCGAAGCGGGACGATTAGGCTTTGAAGCCGGCCGAATCGAGAAAAAGAGATATGCGACAGCCAGCAGTCCCAAGGAAGGAATGAGTATCGGGTGAATCGCTACTCACGACAAGAACTATTTTCACCGATTGGGAAAGACGGACAGCAGCTAATTTCCATGAAACATGTACTTATCATCGGAATGGGAGCACTCGGTTCAGGAAGTGCCGAAGCCCTTGTCCGTGCTGGAGTAGGGAAACTAACCATTGTGGATCGGGATTATGTCGAATGGTCGAATTTACAGCGACAGCAGCTCTATGCTGAAGAAGATGCCAAAAACCGAATTCCCAAAGTCATCGCAGCCAAAAACCGCTTAACAGCGATTAACTCTTCGGTGCTGATTGAGGCAATCATTGGTGATGCCTCCGTCACCGAGCTTCTTGACTGGGCTCAAAATGTGGATCTGATGATTGATGCAACCGATAATTTCGAAACAAGAATGATCATGAATGATGTAGCACAAAAGGTGGGCATCCCTTGGATTTACGGGGCATGCGTGGGAAGCTACGGCATATCCTACACGATTATTCCAGAAAAAACACCTTGCCTTGCTTGCTTACTTGAAACCGTTCCGCTAGGCGGATTAACCTGTGACACAGCTGGAATTATTAGTCCAGCTGTAAACATGGTCGTTGCGTATCAAATAAGTGAAGCCTTGAAAATTTTGGTTGGCGATCTGGATTCTCTTCGGAGCAAACTCGTGTCTTTTGACTTGTGGAAAAATCAACATAGTACGATCAAGGTAGATAAATTGAAAAAAGAAGATTGTCCAACCTGTGGGAAAGAACGTTCCTTCCCCTATTTAGCTTTTGAAAATCAAACCAAGACAGCTGTCCTCTGTGGAAGAGATTCTGTTCAGATACGTCCTGCGCTTCCCGCCTTGCGTGACTTAGTAGCGTTAGAAAAATTATTGGCAAATCAAGGGGGAACAGTACAGAGAAATCCGTATCTATTATCATATACAGCGGATCCGCACCGATTAGTCATTTTTAAAGACGGAAGGGTGTTAGTCCACGGAACCAAGGATATTTCCGAAGCAAAGGCACTATACCATCGATACTTAGGGTAATGAAAACCATTGGAGAAGAAGTCTTTCCATGAAATGTTACCAAAATTATGATAAACTTGATAATTATGGAATGGAGTGATTAATGATGGATAAATCAATTCCAGAAATTACACTTAATGATGGGCTTACTTTGCCAGTAATCGGTTTGGGTACATATAAGCTAAGAGGGAATGATGGTGTTCATTCGATCTTAAGTGCAATTGATATGGGATATAGACTAATAGATGCTGCTTATAATTATGAAAATGAAGGCACGGTTGGGGAGGCTATTAGACGCAGTTCTGTTCCAAGAGTAAAATTAAAGATTACATCGAAACTGCCCGGTCGCTATCAAACCTATGGCAGGGCGGTTGCGACCATTCAAGAATCGTTATTTCGAGCAAATCTAGATTATTATGATTTATATCTCATTCATTGGCCAAATCCTAAACAGGATATATATTTGGAAGCTTGGGAAGCATTAATTGATGCTAAAAAATGGGGGCTTATTCGTTCGATCGGTGTCTGTAATTTCTTACCTGAACATATAGAGCGTTTAGAAAAAGAAACAGGTGTGAAACCTAGCATTAACCAAATCGAATTACACCCATTATTCAATCAAGCACCACAAAGAAAATGGCATGAAGAAAATAACATTACAACGGAATCCTGGAGCCCAATAGCTCGAGCAAATGAAGTTTTCCAAAATGATACCCTTCAACAGATTGCCGATCATCATAACAAGTCTATTTCACAAATTATTTTACGTTGGCACTATCAACTTGGGGCCATTGCCATTCCTAAATCATCATCTCCTGCAAGGCAGCTTGAAAATATATCTATTTTTGATTTCTCCTTAGATGAAATAGAAATGAGTATCATTTCAGGATTAACTCGCCCTGATGGCAGAATAAACAACCAAGATACTGCAGAATACGAAGAATTTTAAACCGTATGAACTTGCGGCCTCATCCAATCATAAGAGAGGCCTTATTTTTTTAAAACAAATATTCTAATATATGTTAACCAAAAGTTCTAATGATGTAACTAGTACTTTTGAACTACCAAAATTTACAGCTATCATCCATTTAGCAGACATGATATATTTCTCTTGTAAGTTCTTAACGGAACTGACGGTAAGCTTTTATTACAGAGAAGTACTCAAGTGGCTGAAGAGGCGCCCCTGCTAAGGGTGTAGGTCGGGTAACCGGCGCGAGGGTTCAAATCCCTTCTTCTCTGCCATTATATAATGGGGATGTCTAGGTATCGACAGGGATAGTTTGAGCTTATATGGCGAGTCGAGGGAATCGTCCTCGTAAAAACGATAAAGCCTTATAACTGGCAAACAAAACAACAACTTCGCTTTCGCTGCCTAATAACAGACGATAGCGGTTCCTCCCTCCATCGTCCATGTGGTAGGGTAAGGGACTTATGATAAGTGGACTACGCCGAATTCCACCGTCTGAGGATGAAGGAAGAGACTAACCAGACTAACTGCTTCAATGCCTGTCAGTAGGCTAACGAAGTAAGTGAAATCAATTCTACTGACTACACTCGTAGAAGTATAAGTGCCAATATCTTTGCACACGGGTTCAACTCCCGTCATTTCCACTAAGCAACAAAAATATTTTGAATTAGATTCATCATCCGATGATCAAGTAAATAGGAAGTTAGAAATTTTCCGCAGTAGCTCAGTGGTAGAGCTATCGGCTGTTAACCGATCGGTCGTAGGTTCGAGTCCTACCTGCGGAGTCATAGTCCAACAAGGACGCTAGGAAACTGGTCAGGGCGGGAACGCAGCAGCCATAACTAGTGAAATTGTGTGGGCTATTACATAGGACGATACAAAAACGCTAAAATATATCCTAAAAGTCACATCCAATTTTTATATATTGTTAAAAAATTTGTATATTGGTTTAAAAAGGGACTAGTATAACTAACAGGTGCGATGCTTTAATATAAAGCATCGTCTATTTTTGATTTAATGAACGAAACAGATTTTAAAGAATTGTACTTAAAGTAACGAGTACAAGAGTTGAAGACCAGCTGCATTAAGCGGCAGTTTATTTGAGCAAACTGTTAGAGTGGAAAGAAAGTACCTTCTTTTTTATTTATTAAAATACTTCTGATAATAAAAAAGTATAAGTGATTTTTAGAATTATCTTAAGGTGGAATGAGAAAATGCAGAATCATATTGCGTACCTTCTAGAACATTATGGGTACTTCGGAATAACCTTCGCCTTAATCGGTGGTATTGTTGGACTTCCTATACCCGATGAGGTTCTTCTTACATATATTGGTTACAATGTGTTTCAGGGAAAATTATCATACATAATGCCAATAGTAAGTGCCTTTGTAGGGGCCATGGGGGGGATTTCGCTTAGTTACCTCATCGGTTACAAATTTGGATTGCCTTTATTAGAAAAGTTTGGACCAAAAATTCACATTACTGAGCAAAAAATTAATAGAACAAAGAAATTATTCAGGAAATTCGGACCTTATCTTTTATTACTTGGTTATTTTATTCCTGGGGTTCGTCATCTTACAGCATATATAGCTGCTGTCAATCTCTTCCCCTTTAGAAAATTTGCGGTTTACGCTTTTACGGGTGCATTAATATGGAGTATTACTTTTATCACACTAGGAAGAATATTAGGGGAAAATTGGACTAGTGTGGAACTATATATATCGACATATAGTATTTATTTAATTACGAGCTTATTGGTCCTTTCAATATTGATTTATTTTTTATGGAGGAGAAGAAAATTATTAAAAAGGGATATTTCATAAAAGTGGCTTCCTTTAAAAACTAAAACTAAATAAGGAGTTATTTCTTATGGGGAGGTTAATTATCAAACTCATTGTTTGTCCACTAACGATAATTAATTTCTTCTGTAATTTTTACAAAACTGTTAATTGTAATGCTTTTTTTCAACCTAAATATATTGGCACTTATACTTCTACGAGTGTAGTCAGTAGAATTGATTTCACTTACTTCTTTAGCCTACTGACAGGCGTTGAAGCAGCTAGTCTGGTTAGTCTCTTCCTTCATCCTCAGACGGTGGACTGGTCAGGGCGGGAACGCAGCAGCCATAACTAGTAAAATTGTGTGGGCTATTACATAGGACAAAATAAAATCGCTAAAAGATACCCTAAAACTCACCTCCAATAAACGGATGTGACTTTTTTTATTTCTAAGAAATTTATCCCTATAAATATCGAAACATGATGATTGTTACTAATGGTACTAAAACGATGATCTAACCGATAGAGTTGCCAAAATTAAGGGTACAGCCAACGCCGAATCTCTTTTCAACAATGATGGAGGGATCATTTTTTGAAATAAATATGCTTTTGAAATAACCGGGTAGAAAACTCTCAGAATCTAATAAATATTTTGTTATTTACAGGATTCATATAAATGTATATAATCCCTATATAAATACTTGGAATTGTTGGGGCGTGAGCATATGAGTATAGGGATTACATTGATGGGTTTACTTGTAGGTTTTTTGGTAGGGTTAACTGGTGTAGGAGGAGCAGCACTGCTAACCCCCGTATTAATTCTAATAGGGGTAAATCCTTCAATTGCTGTAGGTACAGACCTTGTATATAACTCAATTACGAAATTCTTCGGACTTTTTCAACATTGGAGACAAAAAACAGTCAATTTACAGATGGTTAAGTTATTAGCGATAGGAAGTATTCCTAGTGCGGTGGTAGCGATTGGTTCCCTTCATTATTTTGAAGCTTATTACCATAATCAAGAACAGATTATTAGGCATTCCCTCGGATACATCCTGATAGTTGTTTCACTGGCTATCATTATCAGAACCTTTGTGGAGAAAAAATTAAGACCGAATCGTTGGCAATTAAAACCTTTGAAAGAAAAGAAAATGCTCACCATTTTAATTGGCTGCCTTTTTGGGTTTATTGTCGGATTAACTTCTTTAGGCTCAGGTTCATTATTCGCTGTGGCAATGATTTATCTGTATCAAATGAAGACATCAGAAATGGTTGGCACTGATATTACTCATGCGTTTCTTTTGGTAACCGTTGCAGGATTGCTACATATTGGTTATGGAAATGTTAACTATATGCTAGTTGGTAATTTACTCATTGGCTCCATTCCAGGCGTATTAATCGGTAGCAGCATTTCTGCTAAGGTTCCAACAAGACCGCTGCGTACGGTTGTTGCTGTATTGATCTTTGTAAGTGGACTAAAGCTAATCTAGGATTTGCATGGATAAACCTAAAATGAAATTTTAAGAGAAATTCAGCATTTATATAAAGTGTACCCGATGTAAGTGGAATTCTAAAAAAGGTTATGCCACATGGAGAAGATGATTTCTGTATTCAACGAGAGCACTGAAAAAGTCCAATAGTTATAAAAGGCAGTTGAAAGTTCAATTGAATCGAACTTTCAACTGCCTTTTTATTTTATAATTAATAATATTAATTGTATGTAGTTGATTTCCAAAATGATTTCAAACAAAGTGTGTTTGTGAAGGGGGCAGCACCTTATTTAAAGAAACAGAAAATTATTAACAATAAATTTTCTCATTAAATCATATAATGTCTTTAATTAATTAATCGATTTTCTGTTAATTTTGAAAAAAAAGAAGGTGGACAACCAATGAAAGTTGAATCTTTTTTATGTGCTGCCACTCATAAAAGTGTAAGTGAAGATTCAATCGTATTAAATGAAAAGATAAATGTCTATGGGGTTTTTGATGGGGCAACTCCATTATTGCCATTCAAAGATGAAAACGGAAGGAACGGTGCATATTTAGCATCAAATATATTTAAAGATTATTTCTTTAGACTCTACCGAAGTAACCTTTCATTAGTTGAAGGAGTCATGGCTGCTAATAGAATGTTGAGAGCACGCATGGAAAAATACAAGGTGAATCAGGAAAAATATGAAAATCTTTGGTCAACATGTGCTGCAATTATAAAGATTGAAAAAGACGGAAAGATTTCTTATGCTCAGCTTGGTGATTGTATGATCATTGCTGAGTATCAAAACGGAACCATAAATGCCTTAACAAGGGATACTGTAAAAGATATAAGTTATAGAGCGAAGGCATGGCGTGAAGAACAAAGAAAGCAAGGAATTAAAATTCCAGATGAGGAGTATTATCAGGATCGTACTCAACAGCTTATCTTTAATCGTTCATTAGCTAATAAGGAATATGGTTACTCTGTAGCTAATGGAAAAAAAGAAGTTTTCAATTTTATTCAGCATGGTCAAGTAAATATCAGTGAAATCAAAACATTATTAATGATAACAGATGGCCTTTTTCATCCAAACTATTCAATTGAAGAAACACTTAAACAGATACATACAATCGGTTTACAAGAATATTCTTATGTCTTAGAACAATATGAGAAAAGGAATTATCTTCGTACAGATGATAAGACGGGGATCATGATTAAGCTTATGTGATTAGGAGAAGCCTACATGAAAGTAGAACCGGTAAAGATTAAAGATATTAATTTATCGTTTAAAGAACCGCTTATTGCTTTAAAAGATGTCATGTACATCATTGTACACCATACAGAAGAAATAGGTTGGGATATTAAAAAGACGCATAGGTTTCATCAGGATCATCGTCGATGGAGTGGAATAGGGTACAATTTTTTTATTGAGGAAAATGGTGAAATTATTAAAGGAAGAGGATACCATGTTGGAGCACACGCATATTCATATAATGAAAAATCAATAGGTATTTGTATAGCTGGTAATTTTGATATTCATACTCCATCAATAGAGCAGCTAAAATCATTGAGTAAACTATGCATTTTCCTTTTACACCAATTTAATTTATCAACTACTCACATTCTGGGACATCGTGAATTAAAAGGGGTCACAAAAAGTTGTCCAGGTAAAAACTTTAATATGGGCCAATTCAGAGAATCTATTAAGATGCAGTGGCCAAATTATAAAGATAAAGAGTGAAGTTCAAACAAAACACATTATAAAGTTTATGCGGGTACCTTAAAAGAGAACAGATAATTCACATAAAAATGGCTTTGAGTTTTCTCTAAGCCATTTTTTTTAAATATTTATAAAAGTTCTTCATGTTCCAATTCAATAATTTCATAAAAATGGATGGGGTCCTATAAATCAAAAGGGTAATGCTGGATGTTTATTTAAGATTTTAATCTCGTTATGAAAGGGTATTGTTTAAACGTTTTTTTCGGGTTTCATGGTCAATTTGAATCTGTTTTTGTAAATCGATTATATCATTTTTGTTATAGGATTTTTCTGGAAGCAGCCCTTCATCCCCCGGCATAAATATCCAGCCTTTATTTAAGACAAAACGAAGCCATGAACCTGCCATCCACGATGTTATTAGGGATAGCATTACAAGAATCCCAAAGAAATCCTGGTTAATAATTCCTGCTGAAAAAGCAACGGTTGACAAAACAATTCCCGGGCCACCTCTAGCGTTCATTGCCATCGCAAAGTTCATACTTGTTAAAAAATTTTGACGAATAATCTTACAGGCAAAAAACACAATAATGGATTGAGTGAGAGTAGCAAATATCAAATATTTGAGAAAAAAAAGTGTTTGGAAATTTTTTGCAAGATTTAAATTTAAACCAACGACAGCAAAGTATACAGGAATAAACCAAGAAAATGAAATGTGTACAACCGACTGTTTCAAACGCTCAAACAACGTTGAAGGTAAAGTTAATTTTGCTCCAATTCCAGCTAACAGAGCCCCAAAAATGGTTTCTACATGTAGATAACCTGCAATGGCGGAAACGACGAAAACGATAAATAAGAAATACCCAATATGTGAAGCTCTAAATAAGAAATTCCCTTTTCGAATCGTTAATTTCTTAAATAAAAGATAGAGAGCAAACATGGTAACGATAACAAACGCTGTCGTAATGCCGATACTTTTAAAAACTGCACTAACTGTAACAGGCCCGCCATGCTCGGCAACCGCTGTAGCTATTCCAAGAGCCCCCCAAAGGAAAGTATCATGGACTCCTGCAATTGCTACTACCAGTTTTGCAAACCTTGAATGCATAATTCCTAAGTCATGAAAAATCTTTGAAATGACCGGAATTGAGGTTACTGAAACTGAAATCCCGATGACGATTTTGATTGCAAAATTACTATTAGCCGGACCAAGAAATTGTTTGAAATCAAGTAAATAAGTAGCAAGCCACCCAAGGGCAAACGGGAGAATAGTAGATGCAAGCACAATCACCGTTACGATTTTCCCGTCGCCTCTTTTTAATTTTGTATGCATATTTAACCCCGAACAGAACATGAGTAAAGTTAGACCGATTTGGTACATAAGTCCAAACATTCGATCTTCCTGTGGAAAACCAGCAAACAGCCAAGTAAAGGCATGGGGAAAAAAGTACCCAAGTATTGTTGGCCCTAAAACAAGTCCTGCTGAGACTTCGCCGATGACCCTTGGCACCATTAACCTCTCAGCCAAATAGCCCAGTAAATGTGCCAAACCTAACAAAACAGACATTGCTAACAAAAAATGACTAAGATCGATAGAACTAAAGTTAAACATTGGCCCCCTCCTTTTTTCAATATCCTATGTCCCTTCCTATAAATAGCTCGGGCTAATAACATGGACAAAGGAAATATTCTAAGGGAAAAACCATATGCAAAATGCTTACATTTATTTACAAGCATTTCTAACTGCGTTTGTAGTAAACGTTAAAAGAATAATAAAGTTACAAGAAGCCCCCTTTCCCAGTAGGGAAGGAACATTTGAGGAGACTCAAAACAAAAACAGCCCCTAAATTATGTTTTTTCATAATTTAGAATTACTATGAATAATTTTGGTTTTGAATCCACATACTAAAAAAAAATGAGGAGTGAAAATATTGAAAAAATTAGGAGCACTGTTTTTAACATTTAATTTCCTGTTTGGAATTAACCTGCTATCTGTCAACGCCCAAGGAGTAAAGCCGCTTGAGGGTATAAGTATGGAAAAAGCAAAACAAATTGCACTGAAAAAGGTAAACGGGAAGATTGTAAGCGCACATGTTGAAAAAGACGACGGAATGGTAAAATATGAAATTATCATTCAAGCTAAAAATGGAAGGTATGAAGTGGAAATTGATAAAGCTACCGGTAAAGTGTTGGAGGTAGAGAAGGAAGGCTCAGGAAGACATAGCGGGGATGACGACGACAATGACGACCATGAAGATCATGATGACTGATTAAGTTTCTAGTAAATTAAAAAATTTACGTTAAAGAGGTTCACTAAATGGCAAAAGTATTCGTGATTTCCTGTATCCTTTTTTGCAGTTTCGTGTTCATATCAGCTGCCACCCAAGCTAAGGGGGCAGTCCATAAACCAACAGAAAATGAAATGTATGATCCAGAGATGAATTGTACAAAAAAAGTGAAGCTAACCCCGGAACAGCAAAAAAAACTTGATCAAATTTATAACAAAATTCATCATGATTATAGTGATTTAATTAAAGTATACTCTGAGGCAGGGGGATTGACGCCAGCACAAGAAAAGCTAAGACATGTCATGTTGAATAACTATGTGAAAACCTTTTACAAAAGAAATTATCGGTGGTGCTCCGAGCATGAATCGGATGAATGGGAAGAAGAATGGTATAATAATGATAACGATTAAGACCGAATAGGGAAAGAATCAGGGGAGCCCTGATTCTTTTTTATGTTGTCCTGCATAAAATAATTCATAAAGGTGGGATGACCATGTATTTATCCGTAGGTATAGGGGGAATCATCGGTGCTTTACTAAGATTTTCCATCTCCCAGTGGTTTTTAAGTTTGGATTCTTTTCTATTTATTGGGACTATATTTGTAAATTTAACCGGGTGTTTTTTGTTAGGGTTCCTTCAGGGGATTTCAAGAGTGTATGAATTACCAGGATGGTTTGTCGTCGGAATTGGTACAGGATTAATTGGAGCTTATACGACTTTTTCCACTTTTAGCATAGAGGTAGTTCATTATTTAAATCAAGGACTTATCATTATTGCATTTACTTATATAGTGGTCAGTTCGGTTGGCGGGTATTTCTTAGCATACATCGGATTCTTTCTTTCTACCTACAAAAAAAGGGAAGTGTGAGGGGAATGGTTGTTCAAATTTGGCTTGTGGGCTTAGGCGGCTTTTTCGGTGCAATCGTTAGGCACTTTGTAAACCAGTATTTCTCAAGGTTTCTGTTATTTCCATTGGGAACCTTTATGGTAAACACAACAGGTTCATTTTTAATTGGGCTTCTTATGGGAAGTGATTGGATTACAGACTCCATTCGTGTTTTTTTAAGTGCAGGCTTTTTGGGGGCATACACAACATTTTCTACATTTAATTTTGAACTTTTTATGCTAAAAAGGAATCATAGAGACTTTCAGTTTTTTCTTTATTTGGCTAGCAGCTATTTTCTTGGCATTCTATTGGCTATCCTAGGATATTCAATTGCAAACACATAATATCCGGGATTGACACTAGGCTATTTACATTTTTACTTAACTTGAAACTGTCCAAATGACATATTAAATCCGTTTAATACCTCTATTTGGTAGTTTTCACCATTTGGGATGTTTTTCATGAATATTTGAAAACCTTTTGAATCTTTATAATCGCCGTGGATATAGCCCTGTCCAAATACCTTTCTTTTCCCCCACCAATTCATTGTTACGAGCGAATAACAAATGGGACTTTTCTTGTCAACAACCTCCTGGAATCCATTAATGGAGATGTATTGATTGGCAACCGTAAAGGGTCGGCTATAGAAGCAGCAACAGTCAACACCCAATCCCCACTGAATCCATTCCTTTCTTTTTTCCTTTATCATTTTTCTAAAATAGAAGCACTTAAAAAGGAAAAATACAGTACAAGCCCCAGTTAATAGTATAAAAATACTCATTTAACACTCCTCACTTCCTTCTTTACTATCTTATTGAGGGTTGTCTATAATTGTAAGGGCGAATGTACATGCTTATCCATTGGCTATTTACAGCCTTTTTTAAAAGGGATATCTGGATTGTCAACACCAAACTAGACAACTTTTTTAAGGTGTGTAAGTTTGTATTCAATCGGGCTTAAATAGTCTAGCGTACCGTGAATACGAAGAAGATTAAACCAATGTATATAATCATGTAACTCACAGATCAGGTCTTCCAGTGAATCAAAGGAACGTCCTTTGACAAACTCTGTTTTAATGATTTTGAACGTGGCTTCAGATACTGCATTATCATATAATTGTAGATTCTCCTCAAATATATATTATCTGTAGTCTACTTGACCTTAAAATTATACGTTAATCCGACCTGCGCAATGGATTGAAGTTGTTTCGCCCAATCCAGCCATTTAGGTTCCAAAATCACATATATAATAAGTATTATCAAAGAAAATGTAATTGAAAGGTGGGGTTACAAGACTAATAGAAGATTTAGATAAAACGATAGATAGAGGGGGGGACATAAAATGGAAGCGATCGTCTTAGCTGCTGGATATTCCAGCCGAGCAAATACATTTAAAATGACATTGCCTATGAGGGAAATGTCCATCTTGGAGCATACCTTATCTAAATTTGAAGGATTATGCAGCAGGGTCATCGTCGTAGCTGGGTTTCAAGCGGAACTCATCCAAGAGGAATTGGCAAAAATCAGCAGTAAAAATGCCTATTCATTTCAGATCAAGCTTGTTTATAATGAAAACTTTAACCAGGGAATGTTTACTTCCATTCAAAAGGGCTGCAGCGAAGTAAATGCCCCAACCTTCTTTATAACACCCGGAGATTGTCCGCTTGTTAAAAAAGAGACCGTTAAGCTAATAGCAAAACACAAAGGGAAGGTAGTAATTCCCAGCTTTAACTATAAAGGCGGTCACCCTATCAAATTATCAAGCGAAGTGAAACAAAAAATTATCGAAACCAATTCAGAAAGTAATTTGCGTGCGGTCCTGGGCGGTTACGAAAAAAAATACATAAATGTAGATGATCCGGGAGTATTAATGGATGTAGATACACTGGAGGATTTTCAAAAAGCCATTGATTATTCTAAAGGATGATATATTTCGATACAGAATCTAGATTGGATACCTTTAATTGGAATTCCGGTTCTTGCTTTGTGTATCTTTTTGGTGCCTGAGCTAGGGAATGTTGCAGCAAAATTGCTTCCAGAGTTTGCTTATATAAAATATCTCGTTTCCATTGTTTTTTATGCATCGGCGATCCCTTTTTACTTTGCTTTGTATCAGGCTTTCAAACTATTACGTTATATTGACAAAAATAAAGCCTTCTCGCAAATTTCTGTAAAAGCTTTAAAGAAAATCAAACACTGTGCCATCACAATCAGTATCTTGCATGTACTAGTATTGCCGCTCTTCTATCTCTTTGCGGAGAAAGACGACGCCCCAGGAGTTATCTTTGTCGGATTGGTTGTACCTTTTGCTTCCATGGTGATTGCAGTTTTTGCTGCTGTTCTCCAAAAGCTTTTAAAAGAAGCGATTGATATAAAATCAGACAATGATTTAACGGTCTGAGGTGGAGAACATAGCAAGCTTTGAAGGTTATCAAGTGCTGTGCCATCACAATCATTGCCTTGATTGTTGCAGGAATCATATTTGTTGATATATATATGGAAGGTGACAGAGCAGGTGTCATAGCAATGGGATTATATTCGACCTTTGCTTTAAGCGTAATCGCAACCTTTGCTGGTGTCCTCCAAAGGCTTGTACATGAAGTCGTAGAAATAAAATCTGAAAATGATTTAATAGTGTGAGGTGGATAACTTGGCAATTATAATCAATATTGATGTGATGCTGGCTAAAAGGAAAATGAGCGTAACCGAACTTTCGGAGAGGGTTGGGATTACAATGGCGAACCTTTCCATTCTGAAAAACGGGAAAGCAAAAGCGATTCAATTTTTCAACATTAGAAGCGATATGTAAGGCATTGGATTGTCAACCCCGAGATATTTTAGAGTACAAAAGCGATGAAGAGATTTAAAATACTTGGAAAATACGGATTAATGAGATTTGTTGGAGGGATGTAGAATGGGTTCATTGGTTCTCGGTTTTCAGGAAATGGAAAAAACACAGCTTTTGCTCGTTGGCGGAAAAGCGGTAAATTTAGGGGAATTATCAAAAATTCAAGGAATACAAGTACCAGAAGGATTTTGCGTTACAACAGTGGGATATCAAAAAGCCATCGAACATAACGAAACGTTTCAAGCATTGTTAGATCAACTAACAATGCTAAATGTAGAGGATCGAGATCAAATTGGTGAAATCAGCAGGAAGATTCGACAACTCATTATAGAAGTAGAAATTCCTTCCAATGTTGCGTGCGCAGTTGCTCATTATCTCTCCCAGTTTGGCGATGAACATGCATATGCAGTGCGGTCTAGTGCGACTGCTGAAGATTTACCACATGCCTCTTTTGCTGGTCAACAAGACACCTATTTAAATATCATCGGAAAAGAAGCCATCTTGCAGCATATCAGCAAATGCTGGGCTTCCCTATTTACGGATCGTGCGGTAATCTACCGTATACAAAACGGATTTGACCACAGCCAAGTGTATTTATCCGTTATCATTCAACGGATGGTTTTCCCACAGGCATCAGGGATTTTATTTACCGCTGATCCGATTACCTCTAACCGAAAGCTGCTATCAATCGAAGCCAGTTTTGGGCTAGGAGAAGCACTGGTCTCTGGCTTGGTATCTGCCGATTGTTATAAAGTACAGGAAGATAAAATCGTCGATAAGAGGATAGCAACCAAAAAATTGGCTATTTATGGACGAAAAGAAGGCGGAACAGAGACCCAGCAGATCGATCCCGATCAGCAACAGACTAACACTCTTACCGACCAACAAATTTTACAACTGGCACGGATCGGAAAACATATCGAAGCTCATTTTGGCTTCCCGCAAGATATCGAGTGGTGTTTGGTTGATGATACTTTTTATATTGTCCAGAGCCGTCCAATCACGACGCTTTTCCCCATCCCTGAAGCGAATGATCAAGAAAATCACGTCTATGTATCTGTTGGCCATCAACAAATGATGACCGCGCCCTTAAAACCATTGGGATTGTCTTTTCACCTGTTAATAACTCCTGCACCTATGCGTAAAGCTGGTGGAAGGTTGTTTGTGGATGTCACACCTATGCTGGCTTCACCTGACAGCAGAAACATTTTATTAAATACCATGGGACAACACGATCCGCTCATGAAAGACGCACTTACGACTGTTGTAGAGCGAGGAGATTTTATAAAATCGTTACCAAATGATCAAAAAGCACCGAGTCCCAACAGAAACAATACAGATATGCCGGAAGAAATCAAAAACAATCAGACCATTGTTCATGAGTTGATTAAGCGCAGTCAAACGTCGATAGAAGAGTTAAAACAAAAGATTAAAACGAAATCAGGATCGGATCTATTTGATTTTATTTTGGAAGATATCAAAGAGTTAAAGAAGATTTTATTTGACCCAAAAAGTACATCTGTTTTTATGACTGCTATAAATGCTTCACGTTGGATCAATGAAAAAATGATGGAGTGGTTAGGTGAAAAAAACGTAGCAGACATACTTTCTCAATCTGTACCAAACAATATTACTTCGGAAATGGGTCTAGCATTATTGGATGTCGCAGATGTGATTCGTCCATATCCAGAAGTAATTGATTATTTACACCATGTAAAAGATGATAACTTTTTGGAAGAACTGGTTAAGTTTAATGGCGGACAGGAAACACGGGACGCTATCTATGATTATCTCAACAAATATGGAATGCGGTGCAGCGGAGAAATCGATATTACGAAAACTCGTTGGAGCGAAAAACCAATTACACTTGTCCCCATGATTCTCAGTATCATCAAAAACTTTGAGCCTGATGCCGGTAAGCGGAAATTTGAGCAAGGGAAACAGGAGGCTTTGAAAAAAGAACAAGAGTTATTAGTTCGATTGAAGCAATTGCCGGATGGTGAACAAAAGGCCAAAGAGACAAAACGAATGATCGATCGTATTCGGAATTTCATCGGTTATCGTGAATATCCAAAATACGGCATTGTTAATCGCTACTTCGTTTATAAGCAGGCTATACTGAAAGAAGCCGAACGACTCGTAAAAGCGGGCGTAGTTCATGAAAAAGAAGATATTTACTACCTCACTTTTGAAGAACTTCCCGAAGTCGTACGTACAAACAAACTGGATTACCAGATCATCAGCAAACGAAAAGACGAGTACAAATTATATGAAAAACTAACTCCCCCACGTGTGATCACGTCTGATGGTGAAATCATTACGGGTGAGTACAAACGAGAAAATCTCCCAGCCGAAGCGATGTTAGGGCTGCCTGTTTCTTCCGGAGTGATAGAGGGACGAGCGCGTGTCATCTTAAACATGGAAGATGCTGATTTAGAAGATGGTGATATATTAGTCACCTCCTTTACTGATCCTGGCTGGACACCTTTATTTGTATCCATAAAAGGACTAGTTACCGAAGTTGGTGGACTGATGACTCATGGAGCAGTTATCGCACGTGAATATGGATTACCAGCAGTTGTCGGGGTAGAAAATGCAACCAAACTGATAAGAGACGGGCAACGAATTCGCGTGCATGGAACAGAAGGGTATATCGAAATATTGTAATGGCTGAATACCTTACAGTATGAAAGATGTTATATTGAAATTCTTATCTTTTGTTATAGAATAATTATTTTTATGTTTTAAGGTTTTTTGTTCAACTAATGGGTGCGATCCTTCAAGATGAAGGTCGCCTTTTTCTTTTTCCACAGAATATATTGTGAAATGTTGTACTTAATGTAACGAATCAGGATAATTGAATAAGAGTACGTTTTACTTTAAATATTGATTTATGGTTAGGAAGTGTTTATCGTACTATCTGTTTTATGGGATGGGGCATAGATAAAAAAACACCTGATTTTTATGATTGGGTGGGTGCAGGATATGTTTAATTGGTGCTTCAATAATCTTGTTCGTAACACTTCAATAAATTTCTTATTAAAGTAACAGTGCAAGAGTCAACATAGCAGCCAAACTAAAATAAAACCTAAAGGAGATAGA
Organism: Neobacillus sp. C211; assembly: GCF_051842875.1. Lineage (NCBI taxonomy): Bacteria > Bacillati > Bacillota > Bacilli > Caryophanales > Bacillaceae > Neobacillus > Neobacillus sp. C211. The sequence goes on along the minus strand of NZ_JBPXRO010000003.1, from coordinate 10,720 downwards.
ATATAATGGAATTCTGGGAATCAAGTTTTATAGAAAAACAAACGATGTGGGGATTTGAACCTACAGACTCCGCAACATTAACAAAGGACTTTTTCCTTGAAAGGAATGTTAAAGATATACTAGTACCAGGTATTGGATATGGTAGAAATGCAAAGGTTTTTATTGACAATGGAATAGATGTTACAGGTATTGAGATTTCAAAAACAGCGATTGATTTGGCGAGGCAAAATGGGCTTGTTATTAGTATTTTTCATGGTTCAGTAACTGACATGCCTTTTGATAACAAACTTTATGATGGTATATTTTGCTATGCACTTATTCACTTATTGAATAATCGAGAGAGAGATAAGTTTATTAAAGATTGCTATAATCAGTTAAAGCCAAATGGATATATGATTTTTACAACTGTTTCAAAAAAAGCCCCAATGTTTGGTAAGGGAAAACAATTGGATAAAGACTATTTCGAGATAATGGAAGGCGTAAAAATGTTTTTTTATGATTCTGACTCCATAAAACAAGAATTTGGAAAATATGGCCTTGTAGAGTTTTCAGAAATTGACGAGCCAAGTAAGAACATGAAAAATAAACCTCCAATAAATTTTTTAATTGTAAAATGTAAGAAAGAAATATAAAGATAATCATAAAATAAATATAAAAAAGTGAATTGTTAGGAGATAGGATGTGGATATCTTAACGGCTGCTTTTCCTTAAATAATAAGAAGCCTTTTATATATATCAATTGGGCAGCATTCTTGTAATAAATGAGTGGAAAAGAACAAGTTTGTGAACAAATCTACTTAAAATAACTGGGGCTATAATTCAATAAGCCCAATATATAGAAAAAGGCTCAGAGTTTATATGCCCTGAGCGTATTTTTATATGCCGATTATTTTGTTAATTTTCTTGTTATTCCTAATGTTAATTCTCCCGTGATTTTAACTGCGAATTGGAATTTTGTACTTCATAATGGAACCCGTTACTAAAAGACTCTTTTTTATATTTTCGTTAGAACTGGGGGAGATTATCAAGGTTGTTGGTCGGATCACCGTCCGGATTGCTCCGAAGATGTTCCTCTCCATCGCCACCCTTGAAAACATTGACGTTTACAATTAACCTACTTTTTACCATCTGTTGTGCTTCTTTGTAATCAACGATTTGACCGTTTGACAACTTTAATTCAATAATATCGTCATCTCCATTCTTACGGACGGCGATGACAGATTCTTGACGTTTTTCCATAATTTCGCCTCCTATATATAAGTAGGATGACTTAAAAAAATAAAAAAATTCACTGGCAGGTTACTTGAAGAAGGAATAGCTACTTTATGTTGGAATTATCCATTAAATTAAGAAGCTAATTAAAAATATACCCCTCACTAATGGAGGGCACTGAAAAAGTACCTTCGACCTAAACACGCAATCCTTACCTCAATTTATTAGAGGTAAGGATTGCGTGTTTTTTGTATAATGAAAGTACTAACTTTAGGTGGTGTCCGGAATGATTTCCAATCAACAGTCTTTATCGCTCAGCCCATTTATGGCTATTTACGATATCGTTATTCTAAAAGATAATATGCTACGACAAATGAATGAAATAGTCGACTTTTCATTTGTCCTAGAAGAATTACAAAATAAATATTGCCTCGACAACGGTCGCAATGCAGTGCCACCTATTCGTATGTTTAAATATTTATTGTTGAAATCTATCTTCGATTTGTCCGATGTGGATGTCGTAGAACGTTCTAAATATGATATGTCGTTTAAATATTTCCTCGACATGGCACCAGAAGATCCCGTCATTAATCCTAGTTCCTTAACTAAATTCCGTAAACTCCGTCTTAAAGATGTGAGTTTATTAGATATGCTTATTCAAAAGACAGTAGAAATTGCATTGGAGAAAGAACTCATCAAAAGTAAAACGATTATTGTTGATGCCACACATACAAAAGCACGTTATAATCAAAAGTTTCCAAAAGAGGTCTTGATTGAAAAATCGAAAAACCTTCGAAAAGCTGTATACCAAGTTAATGAAAAAATGAAAGAGAAGTTCCCACCAAAAACAACTTCGAATGAACTAGTTGATGAACTGAATTATTGTCGTCAAGTTATAAACTGTAGAGGCGGAAGAAGCGATACGTGAGTATCCAAATGTAAAAGAGAAGCTTAATTATTTAAAAGAGATTGTGGAAGATCACCAGGAACAACTACTTTTATCCGCGGACCCAGACGCACGGGTGGGTCATAAAACAGCGGACTCATCTTTCTTTGGATATAAAACTCATATTGCTATGAATGATGAGCGTATTATTACAGCAGCGATTGTGACAACGGGCGAAAAAAGTGATGGCAAATATCTTCAAGAGTTAATTGAGAAAAGTCAAGAAACAGGGATGGAAATTGATACAGTCATTGGTGATACAGCGTATTCTGAGAAAGACAATATCCAATTTGCCAAGAGCAATGAATTACAGTTAGTTTCGAAATTGAATCCGCAAATTACCCAAGGTGGGCGAACAAAAGAAGAATAATTTGAGTTTAATAAAGATGCAGGGATGTACGTATGCAAAGCTGGCCACATGGCTATACGAAAAGCCCGTCAGGGCAGAAAAAATAAAGGAAAGAATCAACGAGATACGTATTACTTTGATGTGGAGAAATGCAAAATCTGTCCATTCAAAGACGGGTGTTATCAAGATGGCGCAAAAAGTAAAACGTATTCTGTTACAATCAAGTCTAAGGAGCATTCAGACCATGAATTGTTCCAAAATAGCGAAACCTTTAAAACGATAACAAAGGAACGCTATAAAATAGAAGCGAAGAATAGTGAACTAAAGCATAGGCACGGGTATGATGTTGCATCTTCCTCGGGTCTGATTGGCATGCAAATGCAAGGTGCGATCACGATCTTCGCTGTGAATCTCAAGCGAATTCTCACACTGATGAAGTAGATCAAAGAGATAATAAATAGGAAAAAGACATCCAATCGTCAAAAATGGAACGATTGGATGTCTTTTTAAATTCTAAGTTATACATTAAAACATAAAAAACGAAAGTTTTTCAGTGCCCTTCACTAATGAGGGGTATATCTTATTTATCTTGTGCAAGTTCTTTTCTATTGGGAGCAAGTGGTGGCTGTTCTAACCACTTGTTTTTCACCATAATATCGAACCAGTTTTTGGTAATTCCTAATGTTTTTAGAATTGCTTTTTCATAAGCTACAGCTAGGTCTGTTCGCATGGCTCCTGCTAGACCTGTCCCGTAATATACTTGTGCAGTTTGAGCCAAGAAACCCATATGATACAACATTAATTTATCTGAAAAAGGAGAGTCTTTTGACGTTGTAACCTCTGATTCCCACGACATTGGAACTGGCAAATTATCCTTGTGCATTATTTTTGAAAGTGCTTGTAGGTTTTCATCTGCGGTTTTTTCTAATTCCTCAAAAAACTTTCTTACTTCTTTCGATTCTGTGACTTGACTGAATCCGATTGAAAGGACCTTTGCCATAATGCCCTTTTTAATGTTTAGAGAAATACTGATAATTTCTGTAGCAGATAAAAGTCTCCCTTTTCCGAAGAATCCATCAGTAAAATCTTTGGTAGAAATAAATTCAGGGCTCTCGTTAGGATAGAAATAGGGGTCTCTTTGGAATATTCCTTTTTTAAGCAATAACTCAATGGTTAAATCGTACATACTTTTTGCATCATTATCACATGAATTGTAAAATTCCCGTATGTCCTTTCTGACAGAAACACTTAGAGCAGTTGTATGACCCAACAAACCATGTATAGTCATAATATGTAAATAATTTAAGCAGAATGTGTCAGAAAACAATCTCTCTGCACTTTTATTAAGGTCGGACTCAGTAAATCCAATGGGAACTGGAAATCCATCCTTCTCAATGAAGGAAACAAGCTGCTTCTTTTGCTTTTCCCATGTCTCAATGGCTGTTTCAAAAACTTCTTTTATTGATTCGTCTTCTAAAATAGAAATCATATACCTATTTACTATCTCGGCCATTGTTCCGTTTACATACTCCCCCCATAGTGTTCCTATTTCGGAAGATGTAAGTTTTAAATTATCATTTTCCATTTGTTCTCACCTCTTCAGTATTTTTCACTAATACAGAAATAGGTATGCATTTCTTTGGACTTAAACCTTTTAGATGATTAGTTGAGTAGTTTCTTGATGAACTACCATGAAAATAAGTTTCTTCAAGATTAGAAAAATGACAATACTTAAGGATCAATGGTATTCATACCGGGACGAGTATTTTAAACAAATTGCGATTGAGTGGTGTCAGGAAAATAAAATAAACTTTATTGAATAGAAAAGAAAAGGAGCGATTATTGAACAAAGAGTAATCGCCTTTTCTTATTAAGGTAAAGGGGAAGGTTAGGTGACTAACAGCTTTTTCTTGTTGAACTAACGTGGCAGTTTAGTTAAAGAATGATTATTTACTATTATTCAACAATAGGGTCATATCTTTGAGAAAAGCTCCCAAAACAATTGAACATTTATAATGATATGAGTTAATGAAGTATGTATTTAGACTAAAGGAGCCTTAGCGAAATAAGAAAGCAGATTTTTCTCGAAAAACAGCAAAAGGACTTATCACTAGATGAAAGTGCAGTCTTTTTGCTGTTTTTGTTATTTCTCTAGAACAAAAGAAAGGTTAATACCTTATGGAGTTTATACTATTGGGAAAAATCGATTTCTTATATATTCCAATTTTTCCTCCACTCTATTTTGGAGCTCGTTAGACGCCTGTCCTATGGTTGTTCTCACTTAAAAGTAAAATCTCTCCTTGATATTAACTCGATAAAACTATTGATTGTCTGGTTTTGATTCTTACGCGTCAGTAAGTAGGTGTGTGCAGACGGGAGAGAGAAGTATGGAAAAGGAATTATATCGATATTTCCCTTCTCTACCTGGTCTTTCACTGTTGTGAGCGGAAGAAAGGATATGCCCATCCCCTCCTTAATCCATTCAACGGAAACGTGTACCTTGCTTACCTTCATGGTTCTCACATTTGACACGTGTTGCCGAAGTTGAAATAACAGATCATCCCAATATAGTGGATGATTATAGGTGAACAGTAAATTTTCATGAAAGATATCGTTCGTACTAAACTCTCTTTCATTTCGTACACCTACGCCGTGTGGACCAACTAGAACAATTGGGTCGTTATATAGTTCAATGATTTCCAAGTGTTCCTGTACTGCGGGAATTCGGCCAATGCCGATGTCACACTCCCGATTGATCACGCTTTTTATTACTGAACTCGAATCCGTCACTTCAATTGAGAACTCTGTTTCTGGACTCATTTTGCGAAACTCTCTAATCCAACTGGGAAGATATGTTGTTGCAACGACCGTAGCTACAGAGATTTTGATGGTTTCCTGGTAACCCTGAAGACGCCTTGCAACATATTCTATGCTTTCGTTGTAGTTCTCCAAAATGGTTTTGGCGTACTGTAAGAATCCGAGTCCTGTTGGATTTAACTGAACTGACCTACCGACGCGGTCGAACAGCTGAGTTTCGAGCTCGTCCTCAATATTTTGAATATGAAGCGTGACCGTTGACTGGGCAACATGGAGCCTGTCCGCAGTTCTCCTGAAATTTCCCTCTTCTGCAGCCGTTATAAATGTATTTAACCAATTAAGTTCCAAAGTGACTCTCCTCCTTACGACTATGATATTACCAGCTTTGATTGACTTTGTCGATTAAAACGTTCATAAACATTCATTATACATGAATGTTTTTTTGTTCTATACTTGGTTCAAGGGACAAACGGAGAGGGGCACAAATCAACCTCTTCTCGCTATATTTTAAGCATAAACAAAAAAATTAAAAGGATGGATGAAGAATGAGAAAGATTTCTGTAGAACAGATTCGCGATGCAGTCTCTGTACTTTGCTGGGAGGCTTGTTATTACTTACCGGAAGACATTGTGAATGGATTCCATAAGGCTTTGGAAACAGAACAGTCTCCGTTGGGGAAGTCGATTCTTGAACAGCTAATTGAAAACGCTAACTTGGCTGCCAAAGAAGACAGACCTTACTGCCATGATACAGGGCTTACCGTTGTTTATGCAGAAGTGGGCCAGGAAGTACAAATTGAGGGAGGAGATTTTGAAGCGGCGATTCATGAGGGCATTCGAAAAGGCTACAAAGAGGGATACCTTCGTAATTCAGTCGTAGGGGATCCATTACTTCGAATCAATACAAACGATAATACCCCGGGTGTGATACACACCAGAATCGTTCCAGGTGACAAAATTAAATTAACGGTTCTGCCTAAGGGTGGCGGAAGTGAAAATATGAGTGCGATGAAATTCTTGCTCCCTGGAGAAGGAGTGGCAGGGGTGAAAAAATTTGTATTGGATACGATCGAAGCGGCTGGAGGAAGAGCATGTCCTCCTATAGTAGTGGGGGTAGGCGTTGGTGGGACCTTTGATAAGGTAACGGAGATTGCTAAAGAGGCCGTTCTGCGTGAAATTGGCGTGCATCATCACGAACCGCATATTGCCCAGCTAGAGAAAGAATTACTCGAAGAGATTAACAAGCTGGGAATTGGTCCACAGGGATTGGGTGGTACTAATACGGCATTATGGGTAGCTACAGAAACCTACGGATGCCATATCACAGCTCTTCCAGTAGCCGTGAATATCCAGTGCCATGCTGCACGTAAAAAATCGCATGTACTCTAAATTTGCAAAAGGAAGGTGCTAATAAATGGCTAAAGTCTACTTACAAACGCCGCTTACTATTGAGGATGTTTTAAATTTACACGCAGGAGATGAAGTCTTCCTAAATGGAATTATTTATGTAGCCAGAGACGCTGCCCATAAGCGGTTTCTCGAGCTGTTGGACAAAAATCAACCACTTCCTGTGGACCTGAAAAACCATATCATCTTTTACGCTGGACCTACACCTCCTAAACCTGGTCAAGTGATTGGATCCATCGCTCCTACAACAGCCTCCCGTATGGACCCCTATGCACCGGCCATGTTTGAATACGGGGTTAAGGGTGTGATTGGAAAAGGACCACGAGGTCAATCGGTGAAAGACGCATGCAAAGATCATCAAGCCATTTGTTTTTCTGCCGTTGGGGGGCTATCCGCGCTTTTAAGCGATAAAATCCAATCCGCAGAAGAAGTTGCATATGAAGATCTGGGCCCAGAGGCTGTTCGTCAACTTATTGTTAAGGATTTCCCGGTTATGGTTGTCTATGATGCATACGGTAACGATCTTTATGAGCAGGAAATCGCTAAGTATCGATCAATAGAAAAAATAATAGGACTAATTTAAAGGATAAAAAATAGGAGGATTATCTAATGAAAAAACTGGGGCTCCCTATCCAAATTTTACTTGGTCTGATCTTTGGTATCATCGTTGGGTTGGTATTTTACAAACATCCTGGAGTCGAGACCTATTTAAAACCAGTAGGCGACATTTTTATGCGGTTAATTAAAATGGTTGTAGTTCCCGTTGTTTTTTCAAGTATTGTGGTTGGCATTGCCGGTATGGGCAGTGCCAAGCAACTCGGGAAATTAGGGTTTAGAACCATTCTATATTTTGAAGTGGCTACCACGATCGCCATTGCAATCGGTCTTTTATTTGCAAACGTTTTCCACCCTGGCACGGGGGTTAATATGCAAACGCTTACTCAAGGGAACATATCAACATACATGGCGACTGAACAGGAGATGGCTAAGGGGAGTCATTTAGATTTTATTATTAATATAGTTCCTTCAAATATCATTGACTCGATGGCCCAAGGGCAGCTTTTACCTGTTATTTTCTTCGCTACTCTGTTAGGTCTAAGTATCTCCGCGATGGGAGAAACGGGGAAGCCCCTGCTGAATTTCTTTAAAAGCTTTTCTAGTGCAATGTTCCATATGGTTTCCTATGTTCTTAAAGTGGCACCGTTCGGGGTTTTTGGGCTAATTGGTGTAACCATTTCCAAGTTTGGTGCATCCTCACTGATTCCATTAGGAAAATTAATCGTTACAGCTTATGGAGCTTACCTGCTCTTCGCTATCGTCTGCTTTGGATTAGTAGCCAAATTATTTAAAATCAATTTTATCCAGTTTATCAAATTTTTTAAGGATGAATTCCTTCTTGTTTTTTCTACGTCAAGTGCCGAATCCGCTCTACCCCAAGTGATGAAGAAGCTGGAGAGCTATGGGTGTCCGAAATCGATCGTTTCATTTGTAGTCCCAGTTGGATATTCCTTCAATACGGATGGATCTTGTATATATCTGGCTGTTGCTTCCCTTTTTATTGCCCAGCTTTACGGAATTGACATGTCACTAAGTGCACAAATTACGTTGCTGATAATTCTTGCGATTACTTCCAAAGGCATCTCTGGAGTAGCCGGCGGAGCATTAGTAGTGCTCCTCTCTTCTTTGGCAGCTGCAGGCCTTCCGCTTGAAGGTTTAGCTTTTATCGCAGGAATTGACTTTATCTTAAATATGGGCCGAGCTACTATTAACATAATTGGAAACGCTTTAGCATCCGTAGTCATTACGAAATGGGAAGGTCAATTTGATCATGAAAGGAATAAGACAGACGTGGTTTCCAGTAAAACTGCTGTTTAGGGAATCTAGAAGGGTCGCTGCATGAATTTGCAGCCCTTCTTTTGTAAATATTTGTAATATGGAGTTGATTTCTAATGCAGGTACTACAAAAAACACAAACGATAGTTCGTTATCAGAACTATAAAGGTAAAGTATATTACGGAATTGTTGAGGATGACGAAATATTACAGTTGTCCAGCAATTTTACTGAAATTATAAACAATGAACTGAAATTTGACGGTGTAAGAGTGAAATATGATGATGTGAAAATTGTGGAGCCTGTGGCACCATCAAAAGTGATTAATTTTGGTTGGACGTATGCAGCACACGCAAAAGAGACGGGTGGAACAGCCAACCTCAAAGAACCCTTTTTATTTTTAAAACCTACAACTAGCTTGATTCCAGATCAAGGGGAAATCGTTCTTCCACCAAGTAATTTAACTCAACAGGTGGAGTTGGAAGGGGAAGTGGCACTTGTAATTGGGAAAAGAGGAAAAAATATTAAAGAAGAAGAAGCGTTGGATTATGTATTTGGCTGTACTATATTTAACGATGTAACAGCAAGAGATCTAACACAAAAGGACCCTCAGTTCACACGCGGCAAAGGTTTTGACACTTTTGGCCCATTGGGGCCTTGGATTGTAGCAGGCATAGATCCAACCAATTTACGAATCGTTACAACTTTAAATGGTAAAGTGGTTCAGGATGGTAATACGAATCAAATGTCACTTTCCATTCCTTACCTTATTAGTTGGGTTTCTCAGATTATGACATTGGAGCCCGGTGATGTTTTAGCTACAGGTTCTCCTTCTGGCAGTTGTCAAATGAAATCTGGTGACAGCGTTACTGTGGAAGTAGAAAATATCGGTAAGCTGTGTAATTATGTAATATAGCAGTTATAGGAAAAGGACATTTGTTAGGATATCGCCAGTGTCCAAGTTGGTGAATGCTTCATATTTCAAATTTTCCAGGAATAAGAGAAACCCAGTGTGGGTGTGAGACTCCTATATAAATTTGTTATTTATGATGAAAGTAGGAATCTAAATGATTAAAAAAATGGAACATACAGCCATCATTGTTGCCAATATGGATCATGCTATTCAATACTACACAGATATGTTTGGATTTAAGGTTCGCCTTAGAGGATCTTCTAAAACGAGAGAGATGGCATTTTTATATCTGGTAGAACAACCTAGTATGGAAATTGAACTGATTCGAGATATTGGTCCTTTAGGTGAGTATAACAAAAGTGGGATTGTTAACCACCTTGCTTTTACAGTTGAGGATATTAATCAAGCAATTAGCTATTATGAAAAAAAAGGAATTAAATTTTTATCGGACCAACCAAAATCAACACTTGAAGGCGGTCTTATGATTTTATTTTATGGACCTAATGGTGAATTACTACAATTGGTCGAACGAGCAAGAAATTAAAATTATTTAATAGGATTTCTGATGTATAACCAAAACTTTTCGCTAGGATAAAATAAAAAATTTAACAAAAAGGAGACCTGTGTTCCGAGTATAGCTGCTTGGTTTGGAGTCGGCATTGGCATAGCAGCTTCAATAGGTTTTAGATATAGAAGCTTAGGAGCGGAAAAAGATTAACGATAATGGGCTTTTGCCTTTTTAGAAATAAATCTATGACCTTGAGTACGCCTAACATAAAATAGGTGTTACCTGAAGCGAGTAGGCACTAGCTTGCTATAGTGCCTTTTTATTTTTATAAAGAACAAGATTGTGAATAAATCTACTTAAACAAACGGGTGCGATACTTCAACAAGGGTATCGCTTTTTCCTTATGCAACTACCATGAAAATTAACTCTTTTAACTCAGTGAAAAAAGGCAATACTAAAGAGGACGCAGCTCATTCATTTTTTAAAAAAGGGGAGAGCGCCAGATTCATGGATCTATGGTTTAGAATGTGACTGGATTAAGATGCTTTAGGTTCTTCTAACGTAACGGTGTATCCTAAACTTTCGAGTCGTCTCAGTGAATGCCGGACGATAGATTGTTGTCTTTGCTTATCAAAGTAGTCTTCGCCTAAGTCTACATACATTTCTTTTCGGGTTAAGAGATAATAAGAGATACGTAACATTGCGTGAGCGACTACAATACCAGCACGTTTTTTACCC